>JAFAEL010000069.1 GCA_023423995.1 Pseudomonadota bacterium
GTCTCGTAGAGCTTCGTCAATTCGCGCGCGACCGTCGCGGCCCGCGGGCCCAGCACGGCGGCAGCGTCGGCCAGCGACTCGGCCAGACGATGCGGCGCCTCGTAGAGGACGAGGGTCCCAGGAATGTCTGCGAGCTCCGCGAGTCGCGTCTTTCGCGCGGCCGATCTCGCGGGCAGGAAGCCCTCGAAGAAGAACCGGTCCGTCGGCAGCCCGGAGACGACGAGCGCGGCCAGGGCGGCGGAGGCGCCGGGCAAGGGTATAACCGGCAGGCCTTCCGCGATCGCGGCCTCCACCAGCCGGTACCCGGGGTCGGAGACGAGCGGGGTTCCGGCGTCGGAGACGAGCGCGAGCGCCTGCCCTTCGCGGATCCGGTGGATCATCCGCTCGCGCACCGCCTCGTTGGAATGCTCGTGATAGCTCACGAGCGGCGTTGTGATGCCGTAATGGGCGAGGAGGGTCCGGGTCACACGCGTATCCTCGGCCAGGACCGCGTCCGCGGCCGCAAGGATCTGGAGGGCGCGCAGGGAAATATCGCCGAGATTGCCGATCGGGGTTGCGACAACATAGAGGCCGGCCGGGATCGGCTGAGCCTCGGCTGCCAGGCCAAAGGCCGTAAAGGTCGCCGGGCCTCGGCCAGGGGCAGGGCGCCCCTCCTGCCCGGGGCGGCGCGTGCGATTGTCGATGACCTGGACCATCGGGCTTGTGTGCCATGCCGCGCGACCGAACGGAACGGCATGGACTTTCATCCTTTTTTGTCCATGTCGCCGGATAATGTTCCGGTCTACCCTGGTCAGAAGGGGAGAAGGGTTTTGACGAGGACACCGTGACCGCCCCCCTCTCGCGACGAATCGCCCTGTCCGGGCTACTCGGGGCCTCCGCCGCCGCACTTGCATCCTGCGGCGGCGTGATGGACCCGGGCCGCGGCCGCCCGAGCGCTGCCATCGACCCCCTCGCGGATACCCCGCCATCCACCGGCCCGACGATCGGGACGGGACCCGTCAAGGTTGCCCTGATCCTGCCGCTGGGCGGTACGGGGCAGGGTGCTTCCGCCGCCGCCTCGCTGCGCAATGCGGCGGAACTCGCGATGTCCGAAACGCAAAATCCGGAGCTCACGATCCTGGTGAAGGACGATCGCGGCTCCGCGGAGGGTGCCCGTGAGGCCGCGAACGCGGCTCTGGGGGAGGGCGCGGAACTGGTTCTCGGCCCGCTCTTCGCGCCGGCCGTGGCGGCCGCCGGAACGGTGGCGCGGGGGCAGAGCAAGCCGGTCATCGGGTTCTCGACGGATGCCGGCGTCGCCTCGCGCGGCGTCTATCTGCTCAGCTTCCTGCCCCAGAACGAGGTCGACCGCATCATCGACTACGCCGCCTCCCAGGGCCGCCGCTCGATAGCGGCGCTGGTTCCGGAGACGACCTACGGCACGGTGGTCGAAGGAGCCTTCCGCGAGGCGGCGTCCCGTCGGGGCGTGCGGGTTGCGGGGCTCGAGCGCTATGCGCCGGGCCAGCCGGCTGCCGCCGTGTCGCGGCTCGCGCCGCTCTTCTCCGGGCAGATCGATGCGATCCTGATCCCCGCCCCCGGCGACGACCTGCCGGCGATCGGCTCCGCTCTCCAATCCGCCGGCTTCAACCCCTCGCGCGTTAAACCGCTCGGGACCGGGCTGTGGAATGATCCCCGGATTGCGAGCGTGCCTGCCATCCGGGGCGGCTGGTTCGCGTCGCCGGACACGGCCGGCTTTGCGGCGTTCGCCGGGCGGTATCGCGCGCGTTTCAATGCGGAGCCGACCCGGATCGCAACCCTCGCCTATGACGCCGTCTCGCTTGCTGCGGCACTGGCCCGGCAGCAGGGCGCGGGGCGGTATTCAGAAGCCGTGCTCCAGGCCCCGACGGGGTTTTCGGGCGTGGACGGCGTGTTCCGCTTCAGGCCTGATGGGACGAACGAGCGCGCGCTCGCCGTCAATGAGGTCCGGGGCGAGGGGGCCGTCGCGATCAGTCCGGCCCCAAGATCATTTGCCTCCGCGGGCTGAGCTCGCTCTGCGAGTGCGGCTTGGCCGGAGGGCCGGCCCGCTCCAGGCGACCTGCAGGGCGGCCTTGCCCGCTTCGGCGGGATCGCCGAACAGGCGGACGCCGTTCCGGCCGGCCGATTTGGCGGCGTAGAGGGCCTCGTCCGCCTCGGCGAACAGACCCGAAAGCCTGCGAAGATGGGGGCGACCGATCGGGGCGGCGCCGATCGACACGGTGACCTCGACGAGATGGCGGTTCCACAGGATGGGCTCGCGCAGGGCGTTGCGCGCCCGTTCCAGTACGGAGCGGGTCCTCGCCGACTCGAGGGGCGCGCGCAGCAGGACCGCGAACTCATCTCCGCCGATGCGCGCCAGCGTGTCCGCATCGGGAAGATTCTTTCGCAGCCGTTCCGCGACTTGCCTGAGGCATTCGTCTCCCGCCGCGTGACCGTAGCGGTCGTTGATCTGCTTGAAATTGTCGAGGTCGATCAGGGCCAGTGCGGCGACATCGCCGTGGCGGATCTCGTCAGCAACCACCTGTCGGTAGCGGGTATCGAAGACACGGCGATTGAGGAGACCCGTCAGCGGGTCGTAATCTGCCAGGCCACGAAGGCGAGCCCAGGCCTCCTTTTCACGCGTGATGTCCTGCTTGGCGCCAAAGAGCCGAGCGGGCCGCCCGTCCCGGTGCTCGATCCCCGCCGATAGTCGCATCCATCGAGGCTCGCCGCGCGTGGTTCGAATGCGCGCATCGAGCGTGAAGCTACATCCGGTGGCGATGGTGCGCGCGCGCAGGAACTCCATCTCGTCCCGCGATTCGTCCGTGTAGAGGCTGAGGATCGCGGCCCGTTGGGGACATGTCTCGACCGGATGTTCGAAGAGCCGATGGACTTCCTCGGTCCATGTCAGCCGCCCGGTTGCCAGATCGCATTCCCAGCCGCCGATGCCGGCCATCCGTGCCGCCTGCATGTAGAGGCGCGCCGGACCGGCGTCTCTCTCCAGCGGCAAGCCCGTCCCATACTGCATCCCGTCCTTCGCCTCTTTCGAGCCAAGTCGACGGAAACTAACCCCTCGCGGCTTAAGCCTGGGTTGCCGCGATCAGGCAGCGAGATCGGCCACGACCGCGTCCAGAACCGGGAATCCCGCAGGCGTCACGGCAATGCGCGACCCGAGATGGCCGGCGATCAGACCGTCTCCGACCAGGTCCGACACGCGGCGGGAATCGAGGCGCCGTCCCGCGAAGGCGCGATAGCGCTCGGGGTCGATGCCCTCGCGCAGGCGGAGCCCCATGAGGAGGAACTCGTCTGCCGCTTCCTCGGAGGTGAGCGTCGTGAACTCGGTGAGCCCGTGCCCGTGCTTCTCCACCCGGTCGAGCCAGGTCTCGGGATGCCGCTCCGTCGCAGTCGCGATCCGGCCATCGGGGGCGACGACACGGCCGTGAGCGCCGGGGCCCACGCCGACATATTCGCCGTAGCGCCAGTAGACGAGGTTGTGCCGGGATTCGGCCCCTGGGCGCGCGTGGTTGGAAATCTCGTAGGCGGGCATGCCGGCCGCTTCGCAGACTTCCTGGGTCAGATCGTAGAGGATTCGGCCCGCTTCCGGATCCGGCACGGTCAGGCGGCCCGCCGCATGGAGCTTCTCGAACCACGTGCCCGGCTCGATCGTGAGCTGGTAGAGCGACAGGTGCTCCGCCGCATGGCCGATCGCCTCGCGAAGCTCGGCCGCCCAGGCCTGCGGAGACTGGTTGGGCCGGGCGTAGATCAGATCGAAGGAGTAGCGGTCGAAGGTCTTGCGCGCGATCTCGACCGCCGCGAGCGCCTCGGCCACCGAATGCATCCGGCCCAGCCGGCTGAGATCCGCGTCGTTCAGGGCCTGCACGCCGATCGACAGGCGGTTCACCCCGGCAGCCCTGTAGCCGCGGAACCGCTCGGCCTCGACGCTGGTCGGGTTCGCCTCGAGCGTCACCTCGGCATCGGGCGCGACCGTCCACGCCGCCCCGATCGCGTCCAGGACGGCCCCGACCGTCTCCGGCTTCATCAGCGACGGCGTGCCGCCGCCGAGGAAAATGCTGGTGACGGTGCGGCCGGACGTGAGCGAGGCCGCATGCGCGATCTCGCGCGCGAAGGCGGCGGCGAAGCGCGGCTCGTCGATCCCGGTCTGTCGGACATGGCTGTTGAAGTCGCAATAGGGGCACTTCGCGAGGCAGAACGGCCAGTGCACGTAAACGGCAAAGCCGGCGTCGCGAGTCGGGTGGTCGAGCATCTTCTCAGCCTAGCACAAATCCGTTGGGCAGGGTGACGCGCCTTTGTGGCCTTGACGACGCGGGGTCCGGGCGGGCAGGCCGCATCTTTGCTTTTCGAATCGTCGACCGGCGCCCCGCCGGGTGTAGGAGTTGGTGGATCATGGCCGCAGACGTCGCGGATACCGGTGTCGCAGCCGACGAACTGAAGCAGTTCATCGAGCGCATCGAACGCCTCGAGGAGGAGAAGGCCGGTATCGCGGGAGACATCAAGGATGTTTTCGCCGAGCTGAAGGGCCGCGGCTTCGATGCCAAGGCCGTGCGCCAGATCCTGCGCATCCGCAAGAAGGATCATGCCGAGCGGCAGGAAGAGGAAGCGATCCTCGAACTTTATATGCAGGCCCTCGGGATGGTGTAAGGTCGGGACGGCACGCAGCCGTCTTTGCTTGTTGCGTCGGCCGCCGCCTTGTGGATGGCTGGGATCGATAGCTTCGCGATCGGGACCTGGCCAATGCTGAACCCGGAACTCTTCCTCGCCTTCCTGCTGATCACCTTTGTCCTGATCGTTACCCCGGGACCGATCGTGACGCTGGTCATCGCGACGGGCGCGACCCGGGGCCCGAGGGCGGCACTCGCTACGGTACTCGGGACCGTCATCGGCAACGGCCTGCTCGTGGGTTCGATCGCGTTCGGCCTGAGCTGGGTCCTGAAGAGCTCGGTGCTGCTGTTCGAGGTCATCCGCTGGGCCGGAGCCGCCTACCTTATCTGGCTTGGAATCCAGGCCTGGCGGGGTGCCGGGAAGGCCGCGCAGCTCGCCTCGCCGCCCGACAAGGTCCACTTCTGGCGTGGTTTTCTGGTCGCCCTGTCGAACCCGAAGACGATCGCGTTCTTCACCGCCTTCCTGCCGCAATTCGTCGACCCCAACCTGCCTGCGGAGGTTCAGCTCCTGGTGATGTGCGCGGTTTCGGTGCTGATGGCGGCGGCGCTGGACGCCTGCTGGGCCGTGGCGTCGGGCCTTGGCCGGACGTGGTTCCTGAAGCCCGCGCGGGCCAGGCTCCTCGGCCGCGCATCCGGCGCCGTCCTCATCGGCGGCGGCGTATGGCTCTCGCTTCTCCGGCGTCCTGCCTGACCCGCGCTCGTGCTCAGGCGAAGTCGCGCCAGAAGGGCTTCTTGTCCGAGAAGGTGCGATGCGCCGCGACCGCGGCATCCAGCAGCTCCTGTTCGCGGCTCTCCTCGTCGAGCACGGTTTCCAATCCGAGGGTACCCACCTCCGCACGATCCGCGTGGAGTGCCTTCGCCGTCTCGAAGTCGTTCAGCTCGCCCAGGGCTTCCTGGAGGTGCTCGGTTGCCGAAAGGAAGGCCTTGAGCCTCTTCTTATCCTTCTTGCCTTCGACCAGGCCTGAGAAGAATTCGGCTGCGTAGCGAAGCTTCTTCGCTTCGATCCGGACCTGATGGCGCGCCTCCGCGTCGATCCCAGCAAGATCGCGGCCTCTCCGCCTGACCCGGCGACGGCGCTTGTCGAGGATCGCGGCGGCCAGTTCCTCGACGGGCCGCGCGAGACGCGGCTCCTCCGCCTTGCGCCAAGCCCCGTCCTCGGCCCAGGCAAGCAGATCCAGCATGAGGCCGCGATACCGCTTCGACGCAAACGCCTTGGCGACCCGATCATAGGCGGCCTCGCGATCCGCCCTGAGCTTCCCGATCCAGTCCGGGTCCGGTTCAGGCTGGCCCTCCTCGGGCGCTTCGGCTCGCGCCAGGTAGACGTCGAGGTTGCGGGCCTCGCCGAGATGGCTCGAGAAGCCGCGCAGCAATTCGCGGATCCCCTGGGACTCCGGGTCGGCCAGAAGATCCTTGAACAGCGACAGGGCGGAGCGGAGCCGGCGTATCGCGACGCGCGCCTGGTGCAGCGCCTCCATGCGCCGCGCCTCGACTACGCCCGCCTCGTTCAGGCGGAAATGGCGGATGCAGGCGCGGATGATCGCTGCGACGGCGTCTGCCGTCGGCGTGCCTCGCCTGAGCTTCACCGCTTCCGCCTTGTGGAACTCCGGGCCCTTGCCACCCGAGGCGAGAAGGTAGCCGTACTCGGATTTCGGGAAGATGCCGATCTTCAGGCTGCCGGCGGATTCCAGGCCCCGCGCGAGGGCGAACAGATCGGCAGCGCTGCCGCGCTTCAGCTCGAGTTCGAGTTCGGCGATCATCCGCCCGGTGCCGTCCGACGCGATCGTGCCCGCGTCGAGAGCGACCTCGATCGAGGCCGCGTCGCTCTCCACTTCCCAGGTCGTGCGCTCGACCTTGACCGAGAACATGGGTTGGAGCCTTCCGACCCCGTCTCGGCCGAGCAGCTTTCTCAGGGGCGTCTCGGCTGCCGCCGCCAGGTCGAGCTCCTCGCCTGCGACCTCCGTCTCCCACTCCGAGCGGTCGAAGAGACCGATGCCGGGCCCGTTATCCGCCTGCTTGACGGTCTGGACGACCTTCCCGCCGGCGGAGCGGAGCCGAAGGCTAAGACCCTCGTTCCGCAGGGTTTGATCGGGCGTGTCGAAATAGACGGAGTTCAGCTGCTTTCGCGCTGCAGGCTGGCCCAGCGTCTTGGCCATGTGCGTCCGCAGGCGGGCCAATTGCTTCGGGCCCACCTCCAGCTTCAACTCCAACTCACGCGGTTCCGACATGGCGCTCGCCTAGCCGGCCGAGCGTAGCACGAGTGCACGAGGCGTCGACACCGGCTCCCTGAGAGGGACAACATGCGAGAGAAAGGCGCGGGCGCTTTCCTCCCACGAATGACGGAGCGCAAACGCGCGGCACCGCTCCCGCGGGATCCGGAGCGCCGCAAGGGCCGCCCCTCGGAGATCATGATCGAGCACGGCCACGTTGCTGCCGGCGAGCACATCCCTTGGGCCCGGGGCCGGAAAAGCGGCGACCGGAACACCGGAGGCCAGCGCTTCGAGAAGCACGATCCCGTAAGTGTCGGTCAGGCTCGGAAACACGAAAGCGTCCGCTGACGCAAAGATGCGGGCGAGATCCTCTCCCGTTCGGAGACCGAGAAAGACGGCGTCGGGATGCGCCGACTGCAAGAAGGCGCGCTGCGGGCCGTCGCCGACGACGAGCTTGGTTCCCGGCAGGTCGAGGGCGAGAAAGGCCGGCAGGTTCTTCTCCACCGCGAGCCGGCCGACGAAGAGGAAGATGGGGCGGGGCAGGTCGAGGGTGGCGGAGCGGGGGCGAAACAGCGCCGTGTCCACGCCTCGCGCCCAGACCTTCAGGCGCGCGAAGCCGCGGCTTTCGAGCTCGCGCGCGAGGCTGGCGGTCGACACCATGGTGGCCGAACCCGCATTGTGGAACCGCCGCAGCCAGGCGTAACTCCAGGCGAGAGGGATCGGCGCTCGGACCCGGAGGTATTCGGGAAAGCGGGTGTGGTAGCTCGTCGTGAAGGCGAGGCCGCTGCGAAGGCAGAACCTGCGCGCCGCCATGCCGATGGGGCCTTCGGTCGCGACGTGGACCGCGTCGAACCCGTTCTCCTGCACGAAGGAGGCGACGCGGCCTGCCGTCGCGAAGGAGAGGCGGATCTCCGGATAGGTCGGCATCGGCGCGGCCGCGAAGGCGGCCGGCGTCAGGAACGTCGTCTGGACGCCCACCCGGGCGAGAGCGGCGGCGGTCTCGTCGAGCGTCCGGACGACCCCATTCACCTGGGGGGCTGCCGCGTCGGTCGCGACGAGTAGGCGCATCAGGCCGCAGCCGCTTCCGCGTGAGGGGCAGCGAGCGTCAGCCTGGCCTGCCGCGGCGTCAGCGCCGTCCAGCGGATCAGCTCGAATTCGCCGTCGTAGGTCTCGGCGAGAGCGGTGCAGCTCTCAACCCAGTCGCCGCAATTCATGTAGCGGATGCCGAGGTGGTCGTGGATGACGGCGTGGTGGATGTGCCCGCAGATGATGCCGTCGACGCCGTGCCGCCTGGCCTCGTTCACGAGGGCCGCCTCGTAATCGCCGATGAAGCTGACGGCGTTCTTGACCTTCAGCTTCGCCCATTGCGAGAGCGACCAGTAGGTCAGGCCGAGATGCCGGCGGGCGAGGTTGATGTAGCTGGAGACCAGGAGCGCCGCCTCGTACGCCCAGTCGCCGAGGAGCGCGAGCCACCGCGCATGCCGCACGACGACATCGAAGTCGTCGCCGTGCACCACGAGATAGCGCCGGCCGTCGGCTGCGACGTGAATGGCCCGTGACACCACTTCGACGCCGCCGAAATGGGTGCCGAGATAATCCTTCAGGAATTCGTCGTGGTTGCCCGGAATGTAGATCAGCCGGACATGTTTGCGGACCTTCCGCAGCAGCTTCTGGACGACGTCATTATGCTCCTGCGGCCAGAACCAGCTCTGCTTGAGGCGCCAGGCATCCACGATGTCGCCCACGAGATAGATCGTGTCGCTCTCGACCTCGCGCAGGAAGTCGAGGAGGAGGGCGCTCTGACAGCCTCGGGTTCCGAGATGGACGTCCGAGATGAAGACAGCGCGGTAGCGGCGGTTCTGAGCCTGCACGTCCCACCCTGAGATTCGGGTTCGGTTCCTCCCTCATGTCAAATCGCGATTGCAGGGATGTGACACCCCCTCAGCGGTCGCGGCGCCGAGCGGCGTCGTCTATCCTCTCCGGCAGACAGGGAGGCCGGGATGGCGAAGGAAAAGCCGCAGCGCGAGCATCAGGACCGTGGCGCGAAGGAGGGGAGGAAGCCCGAGATGGGCGAGCGGCCGGCCCGGCAGGTGGACGATCGCCCGATGGCGCTCGACCTTCCCCGCGGCGAGCTCTCGCCCGAGATGGAAGGCTACTTCGCCAAGTGCGACGAAAAGATCGGCTTCGTGCCGAACGTGCTTGCCTCCTACGCGCATGACAACGCGAAGCTCGAAGCCTTCGCGGCCATGTACAACGACCTGATGTTGGCGCCGTCCGGGCTGTCCAAGCTCGAGCGCGAGATGATCGCCGTCGCGGTCTCGAGCCAGAACCGCTGCTATTACTGCCTCACGGCGCATGGAGCCGCGGTCCGCCAGCTCTCGGGCGATCCGGTTCTGGGTGAGCTCATGGTCATGAACTACCGGGCGGCGGACCTCTCGTCTCGGCACCGGGCGATGCTGGATTTCGCCGTGAAGCTGACCGACACGCCATGGGCGATCGAGGAGGCGGACCGGGCGGCCTTGCGGTCATCCGGCTTCGGCGAGCGCGACATCTGGGACATCGGCGCGGTCGCCGCATTCTTCAACATGTCGAACCGCATGGCATCCGCGGTCGATATGCGGCCGAACCCCGAGTACCACGGACAGGCCCGCTGACGGCCGTAAATCACAATACGACGGCGATATTTGATTTTGCTTCCGAGGTCCCTATGTGAATTCCGAATTCAGGGATCTTCCATGTTCAAGAGCTTTCTCGCGGGGGCCGCCGGCGCCGCGCTCGCCGTCTCTGCCGCTTCCGCCCAGACCGCCCCCGCGCGGGTCGGCGTAATTCCCATCGTGGGTGCCGCCCCGATCTTCGTGGCGAACGGGCAAGGGTGGGCCAAGGAGGCCGGCCTCGACCTGAAGTTCACGGTTTTCGAGTCCGGGCCGAACATGATCCAGGCGCTCGCCTCGGGCACGATCGACATCTACGTGGCGGGCGTCATGCCGCTCGCCGTGGCGCGCGCGAAGGGGATCGAATCGAAGGTCGTCACCGCGACGGCGGTCGAGGAAATGGTTTTCGTCGCCGGGCCGAAGCTCGCCCCATATTTCAAGGAGGGCGTCGCGCCTGCGCAGGCCCTGAAGGATTACCGGGCGAAGGAAGGAAAGCCGGCGCGGCTGGCCGCCCAGCCCCCGGGATCCGTCCCGAACACCACCTTGCAGCACTGGCTATGGCAGGTCGCCAAGGCCGACAAGGCCGATGCCGAGATCGTTTCGATGGGCATCGACGCCACGCAGCAGGCTGTGCTCGTCGGCGCGGTCGAGGGCGCGGCCATCCGCGAGCCGGCGCTGACCATCGTCCAGCGCCGCAATCCCAACATCAAGCTCGTCGCGACCGGGGGGCAGATGTTCCCGTCTCAGCCCGGCACGGTCGTGGCCGTGACCCCTGCCTTTGCCAAGGCCCATCCCGAGAAGGTCCAGGGACTGGTGGACGCTCTCGTGAAGGCGGAGAAGCTGCTCAAGGACAAGCCGGACGAGGCGGCTCCCTTCGTCGAGGCGGCGCTCGGAAAAGGCATCGTCGATCTTGCGACGATCAGGAAGGCGCTGACCTCGCCGGCCTCCCGCTTCGTGACCGACCCGCGCGTCATCGTGGACGCCACGGCCAAGATGCAGGATTATCAGGTCTCGATCGGCACGCTCGACAAGGCCGTGCCGCTGGATGGCCTGTTCGATCCGAGCTTCTTCGAGAAGTCGGCCGCCAAGTAGGCGCGGTCGTGCAAGCGGCCGGATCAGCCTGTCCGGCCCGCCCGTCTTACGCCCGAAGGTGGCTGAGGAGGCCCGCGCTGACGGCGAGGCGTTCTTCGTGCTGCACCCAGTGACTCGCGTCCGGGAACCACGTGATCGCGCCGGCATCGCACATCGCGAGGCTCGCCTCCGCGAGACCTGACGCGAGCGCCCCATCCCGCTTGCCCCAGAAGATGCGGGTCGGCGCGCGGACGCGGCCGACGGGCGGCGTCTTCCGCTGCACGAGGGCACGGTACCAGTTCAGCATCGCGGTGATCGCGCCAGGTTGGGACCAAGCCTCGCGATAGCGGTCCAGATCCTCGTCCGAGAACGTGCCGCGCCTGCTCGTCGCCGCCAGGGCGCGGCGCAACGCGCGATAATCGCCTGCCTCGAGCAGCCGCTCGGCCAGGCCGGGCATCTGGAAGAGGGCGACATAGTAGCTGCGCAGGAGTTGCGTCGGATGGCGCCGGATGAACGGCCAGACGACGTCAGGATGCGGCGCATTCGCGATCGCGAGGCGGTCGATGCGCTGCGGATGCGCTGCCGCAACCCACCAGGCGACGATGCCGCCCCAATCGTGTCCCACCAGATGGAAACGCTCGCGCCCAAAGGTATCCGCGAGGCCGATCACGTCCGCCCCGAGGATCGGCAGGCGATACGCCCCGGTCCCCGCCGGCTTGTCGCTTCTCGCATAGCCGCGCTGGTCGGGAACGGCTACGCGAAAACCCGCTTCCGCCAGCGGCCCGACCTGATGGCGCCAGCCATAGGAGAACTCCGGGAAACCGTGCAGCAGGATGACGAGCGGTCCATCCTTGGGTCCGGCCTCGACCAAGTGGAGGTCGAGGCCGTTCACCCGATGGATCCGCCCGCTATCCATCAGGTGCTCGTGTCCATGCTCTTCCGGAAGGGATGCGCCGGGAAGACGCCGAGGATCCGGAATTCACGCGAGAAGAAGGCGAGTTCCTCGAGCGCGCGAGAGAGGGCCGGATCGTCCGGGTGGCCGTCGACCTCGGCGTAGAATTGGGTAGCCGTGAACTGGCCCTCGACCATGTAGGATTCGAGCTTGGTCATGTTGACGCCGTTGGTCGCAAAGCCACCGAGGGCCTTGTAGAGGGCCGCCGGCAGGTTGCGCACCCGGAAGACGAAGCTCGTGACGGTCGGGCCGTTTCCGGCCGGCGCCCAGCGCTCCTCCTTCGAGAGGACAATGAACCGCGTCGTGTTCGAGGCCTCGTCCTCGACATCCTCGGCCAGGACGTTCAGGCCATAGATCTTGGCCGCCATGCGGGGCGCCAGCGAGGCGCGCGTGCGATCTCCTGCCTGCGCGACCTCGCGGGCGGAGCCTGCGGTGTCGCCCGCCACGATGGGTTTGAGGCCGAGCCGGCGGATGATCTTGCGGCACTGCCCGAGCGCGTGGATGTGGCTGTGAACCGTCTTCAGCTCCTCCGCAGCCACGCCCGGCAGCGCCATCAGGTCGAAGTGGATCGGCAGGAAGTGTTCGCCGACGATGTGGAGCCCGGAGGTCGGCAGAAGATGGTGGATGTCCGCCACGCGTCCGGCGATCGAGTTCTCGATCGGGATCATGGCGAGTTCTGCCTCGCCCTCGTTCACGGCCGCAAAAGCGTCCTCGAAGGTCGCGCAGGGAAGGGGCTCGTGGTCGGGCCGGGCCTGGGAGCAGGCCGTATGCGAGTTCGCGCCGGGCTCGCCCTGGAAGGATATCTTTGCCATCACCGTAAAGTCCTGCCGGACAGAAACGCCCGGGCCCGCTCAAGATCGTCCGGCGTATCAACGCCGAGCGGCACCGTGTCGACGATCGTCGCATCGATCCGCATACCGGCTTCCAGAGCCCGGAGTTGTTCCAGCTTCTCGCGCTGCTCGAGCCCGGAGGGAGGTAGCGTCACGAAGCGCTGAAGCGAGCGCCGGCGATACGCATAGAGGCCGATGTGGTGGAGGAGCGGCCCGTCGCCCCAAGGTGCCGTGGCGCGTGTGAAATAGAGCGCGCGCAGTCGGCCGGTCGCCACCTCGCTGCCCACCAGCTTCACGACTGAGGAGGCCGTCCTCTCTTCGTCACGCGTGATCACCACCGCAAGCGTCGCGATATCGACCTCCGGGTCGGCGAGCGGGGCGATGCAGGCCGCGATGATGCCGGGATCGATGGTGGGCAGGTCGCCCTGCACGTTGACGATCAGGTCGTGGCGTCCTTCCGGATCGACCATCTCGACCGCTTCCCAGATCCGGTCCGAGCCGGAGGCATGGTCGGGACGGGTCGCGACAGCCCGGCCGCCTGCGGCACGTACGGCGTCCAGGATCTCGGGCGCGTCGGCTGCGACGACGACGGGGCCGATGCCCGATTCCATCGCACGTCGCCAGACATGGACGATCATCGGTTCGCCCGCTATTTCGGCGAGCGGCTTCCCGGGCAGGCGCGTGGCGCTCATGCGCGCCGGTATGAGGACGAGCGGGTCTGACACGGCAGGTGCTTGGAAAGTCGCCGGGCTGTAACAGCCGCGCGCAGCGTTGTCATCCGAGCGCTGCGACCACGCGCGTAGTCTGGAACCGTTGTCAATCCGGCGGAAATGCGGCTAAGCAACCGGCGCCGCGGGCTTGGCGTTCCGTCGAGGCAGGAGTGCGAACGTAGACATGGCTATGGATTCGGTGGGCGGAACCCACGGCGGCGGCCGGGACCCGCTGCTCGGCAACAAGATCGCGGGTGCGGTCCTCGGGGCACTTCTGCTCGCCATGGGCCTGAACATCTTCTCGGAGATCCTCTACACGCCGAAGAAGCCGGCGGTGCCGGGCTACGACCTTCCCGCCCCCGAAGCCGGTGCTTCGGCCGGGGGGAGCGACCAGCAGGCCCAGGCCGAGCCGCTTCCGGTGCGTCTCGCCAGCGCCGATCCCGCAAAGGGCCAGGCTTCCGCCAAGAAGTGCCTCGCCTGCCACGTTCTCGAGAAGGGCGGCCCGAACAAGATCGGCCCGGGCCTCTACGGCGTGATCGGCCACCCGAAGGGCGGCCACGAAGGGTTCAACTACTCCGCCGCCCTGAAGGCGAAGGGCGGAGAGTGGACCTTCGACGATCTCGACCACTTCCTGGCCAGCCCGAAGGGCTTCGTCCCCGGCACCATCATGGCATTCGCCGGCATCTCGAACCCGAAGGAGCGGGCCGACCTGATCCGCTACCTGCAGACGCTCTCCGACAGCCCGGTTCCCCTGCCGGCGGTCGAGGCCGCTCCGGCCGCGGAGCCTGCCGCGGCGCCCGGCCCGTCGCAGACCCAGCAGCAGCCCACGCCTTCGATGCCGGGCCAGCGCGCCGAGCCGGCGCCCGCGCCGCTGCAAGCCAGCCCGCAACCGGCCGAGACCCAAACCCAGCCTGGCGCGCAGCAGCAGCCGTCTCCGACACAGCCGGCGGACCCGGCACAGGTGACGCCGCCCCAGACGGAGCAGAAGCCCCAGTGATAGAGACAGGCCCGCGACCTCCGTCGCGGGCCTTTTTCGTTCCCTGATCTCAAACCCGACACATTCCTGCGGCCGGGTCTGACCATGATTTCAAAGTCGTTTTCCGCAATCGGGCATAACCGGCGCGAGATCCTGCGCCTCGCCGGGCTCGCCGGTACGGCCGCCATTGCCGGGCTGCCGGCTCGATCCCTGGCCGAGGAAAAGGTCTGGCGCCACGCCGTGTCCCTCCTGGGCACGCCGAAATACCCGGCCGGCTTCAAGCACTTCGAGCATGTCCGGCCCGATGCGCCGAAAGGTGGGCTGCTGCGGCTTGGCGCCCAGGGCACCTTCGACAACTTCAATCCCTTCGTCGAGGGCGTGAAGGGCGAGTTGGAGAACGGGATCGAGAGCCTGCTCTACGACACGCTTCTCGTTGCCTCGGAGGACGAGGTTGCGACCGAATACGGGCTGATCGCGGAGGCGCTGAGCTATCCTGCCGATTTCGCGGAAGTCAGCTATCGCCTGCGGCCCGAGGCGAAGTTCCACGACGGCTCGCCGATCACGCCCGCGGACGTAATCTTCTCCTTCGAGACGCTGAAATCGACCCGGCCCACTTACGCTTTCTACTATCACAACGTCGCCAAGGCCGAGCAGACGGGTCCCCACGAGGTGACCTTCACGTTCTCCGAGAAGGGCAACCGCGAACTGCCCCAGATCGTCGGTCAGATGCCAGTCTTGCCCAAGGCGTGGTGGACCGGGACGGCTCCGAACGGCGAGAAGCGCGATCCCAAATCGACCACGCTGGAGCCGCCGCTGGGATCCGGTCGCTACCGCCTGAAGAGCTTCGATCCGGGCCGCTTCGCCGTCTATGAGCTCGTCCCCGATTACTGGGCTCGGGACCTGAACGTGAATGTCGGGCGCAACAACATCCGCGAAATCCGCTTCGAGTACTTTCGCGATTCGACGGTGCTGCTCGAGGCGTTCAAGGCCGATCGCCTCGATTTCCGGGCCGAGAACAGCGCCCGCAATTGGGCGACGGCCTATGACTTTCCTGCCGTTACCGAAGGGCGCGTCGTCAAGGAGGAGTTTCCGATCCGCTCCTCCGGCGTGATGCAGGCTTTCGTGTTCAATCTGCGTCGGCCCCGCTTCGCCGACCCGCGGGTGAGGCGCGCCTTCAACCTCGCCTTCGACTTCGAGGACACGAACCGCACGCTGTTCTACGGCCTCTACCAGCGCATCGATTCCTACTTCTTCGGAACGGACCTCGCCTCCTCAGGCCTCCCTGAGGGGCCTGAACGGGAAATCCTGGACAGCGTGAAGGACAAGGTGCCGGCCTCGGTGTTCACCACGCCGTACCGGAACCCCGTGAACGGAAGCCCGGAGGCGGTGCGCAACAATCTTCGGGAGGCCGTGCGGCTCCTCGGAGAAGCCGGTTACGAGCTTAAGGGCCGCCAGCTCGTGGACAAGCGCACGGGGGAGCCGTTTCGCGCCGAGTTCCTCGGCTTCGACCAGAACACCGAACGCTTCGTCCTCCCCTACAAGGGCGCTCTCGAGCGCATCGGGATCGGGGTGGATGTCCGGATCGTGGATGCGGCGCAGTACCAGAACCGGCTCCGCTCCTTCGACTTCGATGTAACGACAACCGTCTGGGCGCAGTCGCTCTCCCCGGGCAACGAGCAGCGGGAGTTCTGGGGATCCGCTGCGGCGGACCGGCCGGGATCGCGCAATCTCGCAGGTATCAAGGACGCGGCGGTCGACGCCCTGATCGAGCGGATCATCTATGCGAAGGACCGGCCCGAGCTCGTGGCCGCGACCCGCGCCCTGGATCGCGTGCTGCTGGCGCATGATTTTGTCGTGCCGCAATGGTCTTCGCGCGTCACCCGGACGGCGCGCTGGAACCGCTTCGGCCGGCCCGAGAAGCTGCCCGAATATGGCGGCTCCGGCTTCCCGACCGTCTGGTGGTACGACGAGGCGCTAGCCGCAAAGACGGGTTCACCGCGGTGAAGGTCGGAATGCGTCGTCGCTCGCTTCTCGTCGGAGCTGGGGCGCTCGGCGTTGCGTCCGCGATCCGGCCCGGGCGAGGCCTGGCGGACGAGGCGGAAAGCCACGGGCTCTCGATCTTCGGCGATCTGAAGCACGGGCCGGATTTCCGCCATTTCGATTATGTGCGGCCGGATGCCCCCAAGGGCGGCGCCTTCTCGCACCAGATCGCGTTCACGGCCGGGAACCAGAACTTCGACACCTTCAACACGCTGAACATCTTCGTCCTGCGCGGCGACGGCGCTGCCGGAATGGGCCTGACCTTCCAGAGCCTCATGGCGCGCGGCCTCGACGAGCCGGACGCGATGTATGGCTCGGTCGCCGCAGGCGTGCGCCGTACCGAAGACGGGCTGACCTACCGCTTCCGCCTGCGCCCTGAAGCGCGCTTCAATGACGGATCGAGGCTGACGGCCGAGGACGTCGCCTTCTCGGTGAACCTCCTGAAGACCAAGGGCCATCCGCGCATCTCGCAGAACCTTCTCCAGGTGAGGGGCGCGGAGGCCGAAGGCGCGGATATCGTGCGGATCGATTTCGCACCGGGTCGCTCGCGCGACCTTCCGCTCGTCGTCGCCGGGCTCCCGATCTTCTCGCGCGCCTACTACGACAAGCACGATTTCGAGGCCGCGACGCTCGAGGCGCCGCTCGGCTCCGGGCCCTACAAGGTCGGTAAGTTCGAGGTTGGCCGCTTCATCGCCTTCGAGCGCGTGAAGGACCATTGGGCGGAGAAGCTCCCGGTCAGCGTCGGGCAGAACAATTTCGACGAGATCCGCTACGAGTATTTCCGCGACCGGCAGGTCGCCTTCGAGGCGTTCAAGGCGGGCGTCTTCACCTTCCGCCAGGAATTCACCGCGAGAATCTGGGCGACCGGATACGATTTCCCGGCAGTCGTTGAGGGGAAGGTCAAGCGCGAGACGATCCCGGACCGCACGCCCTCCGGCATGCAGGGGTGGTTCTTCAACACGCGCCGCGACAAGTTCAAGGATCCGCGCATCCGCGAGGCGATCGGGCTCGCCTTCGATTTCGAGTGGACGAACGCGACGATCATGTACGGGGCCTACACGCGTACGGCCTCCTATTTCGAGAACTCGGATCTCAAGGCGGAAGGCAAACCATCGCCCGAGGAGATGAAGCTGCTCGAGCCGTTCCGCGGCCGTGTGCCTGACGAGGTGTTCGGGGAACCTTATTCCCCTCCGCGCTCGGATGGATCGGGGCAGGATCGCGCGGCGCTCAGGCGGGCGAGCGAGTTGTTGCGCGAGGCTGGCTGCCGGCGCGAGGGGAACAGCCTCAGGCTGGCATCGGGCGAGCCGCTCGCCATCGAGTTCCTCGACTTCCAGCCAACCCTGCAGCCGCACACCCAGCCCTTCATCCGCAATCTCGGCCTGCTCGGCATCCAGGCAACCTCCCGCATCGTCGACGCGGCGCAGTACCAGCGCCGGACGGAGGAGTTCGACTTCGATCTGGTGACGGCGCGCTACTCGAACTCCTCGACGCCCGGGGAGGGGTTGCGGCTGATTTTCGGCTCGCTCGCCGCGAAAACGAAGGGCTCGCAAAACCTCGCCGGCATCTCCGACCCGGTGATCGACTCCCTCCTCGACGGGATCGTCCAGGCGGAAACCCGCCCAGACTTGGTGGCGGCCGTCCGCGCGCTCGACCGGGTCCTCCGCGCCGGACGTTACTGGGTGCCGATGTGGTATCGCGGTTCGAACCCGGTCGCCTATTGGGATATGTTCGGCCACCCGGTCACCCCGCCCGCCTATGACCTCGGCGCGCCGGCCACCTGGTGGTATGAGCCGGAGAAGGCGAAGCGGATCGGACGGACTTGAGCGGAGCGGCGCGCGACGAGGGTGGAGTGCCCGCGGCACATTCGGGCGGCCTGCGGACCTTGCTGAGAGTAGAGGGCGCGGCGCTCCTCGCAGCGGCAACTCTCGCCTACGCGTGGGGAGGCTGGAGCTGGTATCTCTACCTCGGCCTTTTCTTCGTGCCGGATCTGTCGATGCTCGCCTACATGGCCGGGCCGCGCATCGGCGCGTTCGCCTATAATGCCCTGCACGCGACCGTGGCACCGCTCATGCTGGGCTGCCTCGGCCTCGCCGCCCCGGAGGGACCCTGGATGCCGATCGCCGCGATCTGGCTTGCTCATATCGGCCTCGACCGGATGCTCGGCTACGGGCTGAAATCCTCGGCCGGCTTCGGACACACCCATCTCGGCCCGATCGGCCGGCGCGAGCGCCCCGCCTGATGGCGGCCTATATCGCCCGCCGCATCCTTCTCATGATCCCGACCATTCTCGGGATCATGCTGATCTCCTTCATCATCGTGCAGTTCGCGCCGGGCGGGCCGATCGAGCGCATCCTGGCGCAACTGCAAGGTACGGATATCGGCGCGACGGGCCGGATCAGCGGTGCCGGTGGCGACATGGGCGCCGGCGCCGCGAGAATGCAGCCCGGCGCCGGTGGGGAGATGAACTCGCGATACCGTGGCGCGCAGGGCCTCGATCCGGGCTTCATCAAGCAGCTCGAGGTGCAGTTCGGCTTCGACAAGCCCCCGCACGAGCGCTTCCTGAAGATGATCGCCGACTACGCGCGGTTCGATTTCGGAAAGAGCTTTTTCCGCGACGTCTCGGTCCTCCAGCTCATTCGGGAGAAGCTCCCCGTCTCGATCACACTGGGGCTCTGGATGACGCTCCTGTCCTACTCGATCTCGATCCCGCTCGGGATCCGGAAAGCCGTGAAAGACGGGCGCCCCTTCGACGTCTGGACCTCCGCGGTCGTAATCGTGGGTTACGCCATCCCGGGCTTCCTCTTTGCGATCCTTCTCATCGTGCTCTTCGCCGGCGGCTCGTTCTGGCAGATCTTCCCGCTTCGCGGATTGACCAGCGAGAACTGGAACGACCTCTCGCTGGGCGGGAAGATCGTCGACTATCTCTGGCACATCGCCCTGCCGATCACCGCGATGGCACTCGGCGCTTTCGCAACCTCGACGCTCCTCACCAAGAACTCGTTCCTGGACGAGATCAGGCGGCAATACGTCTTGACGGCCCGCATGAAGGGCCTCTCCGAGCGGGGCGTGCTCTATGGCCACGTCTTCCGCAACGCGATGCTGATCGTGGTGGCGGGCTTCCCGGGTGCCTTCATCGGCTCCTTCTTCGCAGGCTCGCTCCTGATCGAGACGATCTTCTCGCTGGACGGGCTGGGGCTCCTCTCCTTCGAGTCGATCGTCAACCGGGATTATCCCGTCGTCTTCGCGAACCTCTACATCTTCTCGCTCATAGGCTTGGTCGTGAACCTCATCTCGGACCTGACCTATGTCTGGATCGATCCACGGATCGATTTCGAGACACGCGAGGCGTGAGGTCGGGATGAGCGACACCGTCGTGCCCGCACCCGAACTCGACCGGGTCCCGGTCGCGTCGCCGGCGAACAACCCGGAGGCGCCTCCTCTGCCGCGCGAGGGCTTCGTCCGCCTGTCCCCCCTCAACCGGCGCCGCTGGCTCAATTTCAAAGCCAATCGCCGAGGCTTCTGGTCGCTTTGGATCTTCCTGGCGCTGTTCGGCGCGAGCCTGTTTGCCGACTTCATCGCGAACGACCGTCCGATCCTCGTCAGCTACAAGGGCGAAATGCTCTCCCCGATCTTCGTCGACTACCCGGAGGAGAAGTTCGGCGGCTTTCTGGCGATCACCGACTACCGGGACCCGGTAATCGCAAAGGAGATCAGCGAGAACGGCTGGGCGATCTGGCCGCCGATCCGCTTCTCCTACTCGACCCATAACCTCGACCTGCCCGTCCCGGCGCCGTCGCCGCCGACCTGGATGCTGACGGATGCGCAGTGCCGGCCTGCCGCCGAGAAGGCGGGCAGGAATCCTCCGCCGGGGGAGGCCTGCCGGGCGATCGAGCAGAACTGGCTCGGCACGGACGACCAGGGCAGGGACGTCGTCGCACGCCTGATCTATGGCGTGCGGCTCTCGATCCTGTTCGGCCTGATCCTGGCCACGATCGCCTCGGTGGTCGGCATCGTGGCCGGTGCCGTCCAAGGCTATTTTGGCGGCTGGACCGATCTCATCATGCAGCGTTTCATCGAGATCTGGACCTCGCTCCCTTCGCTCTACCTGCTGATCATCATTTCCTCGATCATCACGCCGAGCTTCCTGGTCCTCCTCGGGATCTTGCTCCTGTTCGAGTGGGTTTCCCTCGTGGGCGTAGTCAGGGCCGAGTTCCTGCGCGGCCGCAACTTCGAATATGTCCGGGCCGCCCGGGCCCTTGGCCTGTCAAACCTCACGATCATGTTCCGGCATCTGCTGCCGAATGCCATGGTGGCGACGCTGACCTTCCTGCCCTTCAACGTGAACGGCTCGATCGCGACGCTGACTTCGCTCGACTATCTCGGCTTCGGCCTGCCGCCGGGGTCGCCTTCGCTCGGCGAACTGCTGGCCCAGGGCAAGGGGAACCTCCAGGCACCCTGGCTCGGCCTGACCGGCTTCGTCGTCATCGCCTTCGTGCTCTCGCTCCTGATCTTCATCGGGGAGGCCGTCCGCGACGCCTTCGATCCGCGGAAGACGCTGGCGTGACGGCCCGAACCGGAAATTGCGAGGACGTCCTCCTCTCCGTCGAGGACCTCTCCGTCACGTTCCGCCAAGGCGGGGCGGAGTCGCTCGCAGTGGATCGCGTGTCGTTCCACGTGAAACCCGGTGAGACCGTGGCCCTGGTAGGCGAATCCGGCTCGGGCAAGTCGGTGACCGCACTGTCGATCCTGAAACTCCTGAACTACCCGGCCGCGCATCATCCCTCCGGGCGCATTCTCTTCGAAGGCCGCGATCTTCTCGCGATGAAGGAGGACGAGATCCGCCGCGTCCGCGGCGACGACATCACGATGGTCTTCCAGGAGCCGATGACGTCGCTCAATCCGCTGCACACGATCGAGCAGCAGGTCGGCGAGATCCTGTTGCTTCATCGCGGCCTGTCTGGTCGCGCCGCACGGTCGCGAGTTCTGGAATTGCTGGAACTCGTCGGCATCCGGGAGCCCGAAAGTCGCCTCGGCGCCTATCCGCATCAGCTCTCCGGCGGGCAGAGGCAGCGCGTCATGATCGCCATGGCGCTGGCGAACGAGCCGAAGCTGTTCATCGCGGACGAGCCGACAACGGCACTCGACGTCACCGTCCAGGCACAGATCCTGAAACTCCTGGCCGAGATGAAGGTTCGGCTCGGGATGTCTATGCTCTTCATCACGCACGACCTCGGCATCGTGCGGAAGATCGCCGACCGGGTCTGTGTGATGACCAAGGGCGAGATCGTCGAGTCCGGCCCCGTTGCGGAGGTGTTCGGAAACCCGCGGCACGACTATACGCGACGGCTTCTCGCGGCGGAGCCGAAGGGCAGAGCGACGCCCGTCCCGGCGGACGCGCCATTCCTCGTCAAGGCCGGGCCCCTGAAGGTCTGGTTCCCGATCCGCCGCGGCTTCCTGCGGCGGACAGTCGGGCACGTGAAGGCCGTGGACGGGGTCTCCGTCGCTGTTCGCGAAGGCGAGACCGTCGGTATCGTCGGCGAATCCGGCTCGGGCAAGACGACACTCGGCCTAGCCCTGCTCCGGCTTACCCGCTCTAAGGGCCCGATCTGCGTGCTCGGTCGCGACATCGACGGCGTGGGCGCGAGAGCGCTCCGGCCGCTGCGCAAGGAGATGCAGGTCGTCTTCCAGGATCCGTATGGCTCGCTGTCCCCTCGCATGTCCGTGGCCGAGATCGTGGCCGAGGGGCTCGTCGTGCAGCAGCGCGGCATGCCCCGGGCCGCGCAGCGTGCGGCGGTCGCGCGAGCCCTGCATGATGTCGGGCTCGATCCGGCATCCATGGACCGCTATCCGCATGAATTCTCGGGCGGGCAGCGGCAGCGCATCGCTATCGCCCGCGCTATGGCGCTGGAGCCCAAATTCATCGTACTCGACGAACCCACTTCGGCCCTCGACATGTCCGTCCAGGCGCAGATCGTCGACCTGCTGCGCGGACTGCAGAAGAAGCGAAAGCTCGCCTACCTCTTCATCAGCCACGACCTGAGGGTCGTTCGGGCCCTGGCGAACCACGTCCTCGTCATGCAGGACGGGCGCGTGGTCGAGGAGGGGCCCGCCGAGCAGATCTTCTCCGAACCGCGCACCGACTATACGCGAGCCCTCATGGCGGCCGCCTTCGGCCTTGAGGCCGCCGCGGCGCCCGGCGTGGTGCGGGAATGACGGGCCGGGCATTGCTCATCGTCCTCGATTCCGTCGGCATCGGGGGCGCACCGGACGCGGTCGCCTACCGAGATGCTGGGTCCGACACCCTCGGCCACATCGCTGAGGCATGCGCGTCTGGACGCGGCGACCGCCTTGGGCTGCGATCCGGACAGCTCTCCTTGCCCAACATGGCGGCCCTTGGGATCGGTCTTGCCTGCGAAGCGTCCACGGGCCGGGTGCCTCCGGGGCTGGAGCGCCCCGGACCCGCGACCGGCTGCTGGGGCGTCGGCCGTGAGACATCGCGCGGAAAGGACACGCCATCCGGTCATTGGGAGATCGCCGGCGTCCCGGTCGACTTCGACTGGGGCTACTTTCCGGACACCCGCCCTGCTTTTCCGCTGGAGCTTGTCGCGGCCCTTCTCCGCGCCGCATCCCTTCCGGGCATTCTCGGGGACCGGCATGCCTCCGGCATCACCATCGTCGAAGAACTCGGGGCCGAGCACGTCCGGACCGGCAAGCCGATCTGCTACACCTCGGCCGACAGCGTGTTCCAGATCGCCGCGCATGAGGAGGCCTTCGGGCTCGAGCGGCTTTACGAGGTCTGCCGGATCGCGCGGCGGCTCTGCGATCCGTATCGGATCGGCCGCGTCATCGCGCGCCCGTTCACCGGGGACGAGCGCGCCGGCTTCGTCAGGACCGCCAACCGGCGCGACTACGCCACCCCGCCGCCCTTCGATACGATCCTCGATTGCCTCGCCGGGGCTGGCCGCGAGGTGATCTCGATCGGCAAGATCGGGGACATCTTCGCTCATCGCGGCACCGGGCGGGAGGTAAAGGGCGCCGGCAACGACGCCTGGCTCACGGCGGCTCTCGAGGGCCTCCGGGATCTCGGCGAGGGCGGGCTGGTCTTCGCGAACCTCGTGGATTTCGATACGGAATACGGCCACCGCCGTGACGTGCCGGGCTATGCGGCGGCGCTCGAGCGGTTCGATGCGCGCATTCCCGAGATCCGAGCGGCGCTCGCGACCGGCGATGTCTGCGTCATCACGGCGGACCACGGCAACGATCCGACCTTCCGGGGAACGGACCACACGCGGGAGCAGGTGCCCATCCTGGTCTTTGGGCCGGACATCGCGCCCGGCTCGGTCGGGGTCAGGCCAAGCCTCGCCGATATCGGCGCCAGCATCGCGGCCCATCTCGGCATCGTTTGGAAAGGCGCCGGGCGCTCCTTCCTGCCGCGGGCCTAGAGCGGCTCGCCGCGCATCAGCCGGGGCGCCCGGCCGGCAGTGCCTGCGGCCTGTCCGGCGAAGAGGCCTTTCAATCCCGGTGCCCGGTCCACCATGCCGAGGCCGATGTCCCGCAGGACCCGCGAGGGCAGGCGGTCGTTCGAGAACAGGCGGTTCAGCGCGTCGGTGGCGCCGGCCAGCACGACGGCGTCGAGCCGCCGGTCGCGCTGGTAGGCTTCGAGAACCGGCTCGCCGCCCGGATCCAGGCCCAGCCGAACCGCTTCGGCGATCCGCTCGGCCAGCGCCGCGACATCGCCCAGCCCCAGGTTGAGGCCCTGTCCCGCCAGGGGATGGACGCGGTGAGCGGCGTCGCCCACCAGGGCGAGCCGCGGCCCGACATAACTCCGGGCGAGGCCGACCGAGAGCGGGAATGCGTAGAGGTCCGTCAGCAGCTCGACGCGGCCGAGCTCCGGTCCGAACCGCGCCTCGAGTTCCCTCTGCGCGGCGTCCCTCCCCATCTCGAGCAGCGGGCCGATCCGGGCCTCGCTCTCCGTCCAGACGATCGAGGACCGGTTCGGGTGCTCCGGCGCTCCGGTGAGCGGCAGGATGGCGAAGGGCCCGGCCGGGAGGAAATGCTGGATCGCCACCCCGCCATGGGAATGCTCGTGTGCGACCGTCGCCACGATGCCGGATTGCCGGTAGGCGCGGCCGACCCAGCCGATCCCGGCCAGTTCCCGGATCGTGGATCGGCCCCCATCGCAGGCGACGAGGAGCGAAACCGGCCGCGAGGTCGCCCCTTCGGCCTCGACCATGATGGCGTTCGGGCCCGCCTCGAAACCCGTCACCCGATCGGGGGCAAGCTCGACGCCCTCGCTCAGGCAGGCCGCCCGAAGCGCGCCGTCCAGCCGATCGGCCTCGACGAAGTGTGCGAGCGGCTCCTCGTCGTCGCCGAAGCGCAGATAAACGGGACGGACGGCGTCCTCGACCCGGCTGTCCGTGATGGTCATGCCGTGGATGGGCTGCGCCTCGGCCGCGATCCCGCTCCAGATCCCGAGCGTCCGGTACATGGCGACCGCGCCGGGCGAGAGCGAATAGGCGCGCGGGTCGCTCCGGCTCCTCCGGAACCCCGGATCCAGCACTGCGACGCTGATCGCGGGGCCGAGGCCGCGGGTCAGCGCCAGGGCCAGCGTCAGGCCGAGCGGGCCGCCGCCTGCTATGAGGATGCGCCAGGCCGGCGGGCGCTTGGGCGGGTCGCGAGGCGGCAGCATGGCCCGTCCTCGCAACGGCGCCGGGCCGCGTCAAGCTTGACCCGTCCACCGCCACGCGTCATCCGGCTCGTGCCCCTGCCGGGTGGAGGTGAGACATGTCGGGCGCGGTGGCCGAACTCCTCAAGGTCCTCGAACTGGAGAAGCTGGAGGAGAACCTGTTCCGCGGACGTTCGCCGCAGGACAGCTGGCAGCGTGTCTTCGGCGGCCAGGTGATCGGCCAGGCGCTGGTCGCGGCCTGCCGCACCGTCGAGGACAGGCAGCCGCACTCGCTCCATGCCTATTTCCTCCTGGGCGGGGACCCGAAGGTCCCGATCATCTACGAGGTCGACCGGATCCGGGACGGCCGCAGCTTCGCGACGCGGCGGGTTGTGGCGATCCAGCACGGCCGTCCCATCTTCGCCCTCACCACCTCCTTCCACCTCGAGGAGGAGGGCTTCGAACACGGCGCCCGCATGCCGCAGGTGCCCCCGCCGGAGGACCTGCCGGGCGAGGCGGAGATCCGGGCGGGCGCCATCCCGTCCATGTCGCCGCAGGTCCGCGCCTATTTCGAGCGGGAGCGGCCGATCGAATTGCGACCGGTCGACCACCAGCGGACTGCGCAGGCCGACCCGCACGAGGGCGAGTTCCGGGTCTGGATCAGGACAACCGGGCCGCTGCCGGACGATCCCGCCATCCACCGCTCCGTCCTCGCCTACGCGTCCGACTTCACGCTGCTCGACACGTCCCTGGTCCCGCACGGCCAGAGCGTCATCCAGACGAACATCCAGGCCGCGAGCCTCGATCACGCGCTCTGGTTCCACCGGCCTTTCCGGGCCGACGATTGGCTCCTCTACGCCCAGGACAGCCCGAGCGCCTCCGGGGCGAGGGGGTTTTCGCGCGGCCTCATCTATGATCGGGCCGGGCGCCTCGTCGCTTCCGTGGCCCAGGAAGGCCTCGTTCGGGAGCGCAAGCGCCAGCCCGATCTGCCGCCAAAATAGGCAAGTGCGACTCTGCGCGCCATCCGCTCCGGATTGCCCAGAGGTTAAGCGGAACTGGCACGACCCTTGTTTGACCCTTCGCGTCTCCCGGTACGCGCGTGTCCGGCGAGGTGTTCACGTTTCGGCGTCAAGCCGAGCAACCGGGGCAAACTCCCATGAAAATCGTTGTGGCGATCATCAAGCCCTTCAAGCTTGAGGAAGTTCGCGACGCCCTCACGGCCATCGGGGTGCATGGCCTCACCGTGACCGAGGTGAAGGGCTACGGGCGTCAGAAGGGGCACACGGAAATCTACCGCGGCGCCGAATACGCCGTGAGCTTTCTCCCGAAGCTGAAGATCGAGGTTGCGGTCGCGTCCGAGTTCGTCCCGCAGGCGATCGACGCCATCGCGAACGCCGCCCGCACCGGCCAGATCGGCGACGGCAAGATCTTCGTCATGCCCATCGAGCACGCGGTCCGCATCCGCACGGGCGAAACCGACAACGATGCGCTCTGACCCGCCCTCACTAAAAATCCTTCCGGAGAACACTTGATGATGTCCCGCTCCAGGCTGGCGGCCCTTCTGGGGGTTGGTGCCGCTTTGTGCCTCTTTGCCGATCCCTCCCTCGCGCAGACGCCGACGGTCGAAGCCGCCGCGGCGCCCGGGGCTCCGGTCCCCAACAAGGGCGACACGGCCTGGATGCTCGTGTCGGCCATGGTCGTCCTGATGATGTCCGTGCCCGGCCTCGCGCTGTTCTATGGCGGCCTCGTCCGCACCAAGAACATGCTGTCGATCCTCACGCAGGTCTTCACCA
Organism: Pseudomonadota bacterium; assembly: GCA_023423995.1. Classification (GTDB taxonomy): domain Bacteria; phylum Pseudomonadota; class Alphaproteobacteria; order Rhizobiales; family Beijerinckiaceae; genus Enterovirga. The sequence continues at coordinate 26,566 of JAFAEL010000069.1, forward strand.
TCGTGTGCCTCGCGGGCGTGATCTGGCTGATCTACGGCTATTCCCTCGCCTTCACGTCGGGCGGCGGCCTCAACGCCTATGTGGGCGGCTTCTCCAAGGCCTTCCTGATGGGCGTCAACGCCGAGTCGACGGCCGCCACCTTCTCCAACGGCGTCGTCATTCCGGAATACGTCTACATCTGCTTCCAGATGACGTTTGCGATGATCACGCCGGCGCTGATCGTCGGCGCCTTCGCGGAGCGCATGAAGTTCTCGGCGCTCATCCTGTTCGTGGTCCTGTGGCTCACGCTCATCTATTTCCCGATGGCCCACATGGTCTGGTACTGGGCCGGCCCGGACGCGCTGGCTGATGCCGCCAAGGCCGTCGCGGCCGCCGCGGACGGTGCCGCCAAGACGGCCGCCCAGGCCAAGCTCGACGAGGTCACGGCGGATGCCGGCATGCTCTTCTCCTGGGGCGCGCTCGACTTCGCGGGCGGCACGGTTGTCCACATCAATGCCGGTATCGCGGGCCTCGTCGGCGCCATCATGATCGGCAAGCGCGTCGGCTACGGCCGCGACCTGCTCGCCCCGCACTCGCTGACCATGACGATGATCGGCGCCGCGCTCCTGTGGGTCGGCTGGTTCGGCTTCAACGCCGGCTCGAACCTCGAGGCGAACGGCACGACGGCGCTGGCCATGATCAACACCTTCGCGGCGACCTGCGCGGCGGCGTTGTCCTGGCTCTTCGTGGAGTGGGGCGGCAAGGGCAAGCCGTCGCTCCTCGGCCTCGTGTCGGGTGCGATCGCGGGTCTCGTCGCCGTGACGCCCGCCGCCGGCTTCGCCGGTCCGATGGGCTCGCTCGTTCTCGGCCTCGTCTCCGGTGCGGTCTGCTACGTCTTCTGCTCGACGGTGAAGAACGCCCTCGGCTACGACGACTCGCTGGATGTCTTCGGCATCCACTGCGTCGGCGGCATCGTGGGCGCGATCGCGACGGGCATCCTCGTCTCGCCGAGCCTCGGCGGCGCGGGCCTCGCCGACTACACGGCCAATCCGGGCACCCTCTCGCCCGGCGCCTATGCGATGGGCACCCAGGTCTGGGCGCAGATCAAGGCCGTCGTCTTCACCCTGCTCTTCTCCGGCATCGGCTCGGCGATCCTGTTCAAGGTCGTCGACGTCATCGTCGGCCTCCGGGTCACGACCGAGGAGGAGCGCGAGGGCCTCGACGTCACCGACCACGGCGAGCGCGCCTACAACTACTGATCCGGTCGGGCTTCGGCCCGGCTCCGATCCAAGAACGAGCCCCGGCCACCGGCCGGGGCTTTTTCATTTGGCCCTCTCCATCCCCCCCCCCCCCCCCCCCCACACACCCCCCCAAA
>JAFAEL010000159.1 GCA_023423995.1 Pseudomonadota bacterium
CTCTACGAGACCGTGCGGCGCGGAACGCTGGCCGAGCTCGCGGCCGCCTATGCGGAGGAGCCGCAGCCGAAGGGCGAGATCGTGCTTCTTATCGCGCCAGCCACGGCCGAGACGCGCGAGGCCGAGACGCGCGCCACGATGGACGACAAGCTGCGCGAGGCGATGAAGCAGCATAGCGTGAAGGACGCAGCCGCGCTCGTGGCCGGCGAGACGGGACTGCCGAAGCGCGACGTCTATGCACGCGCGCTCGCGCTCTCGAAGGAAGCGCTGGGGTGAGGACGGCCGCCGGCCGCCGCGTCTTCACCTATCTGCGGGGCCGCGGGGCCGAGCGCGTGGCGCTCCTGTGGCTGTTGGCCAAGGGATACGTCCCCCTCGCCCGCCGCTATTCCGCCGCGGGCGGCGAAATCGACCTCATCGTCCGGCGCGGCGGCACGATCGCCTTCGTCGAGGTGAAGGCCCGCGCGAGCATGGAGGCGGCGCTCGGCTCCATCGACGGCGCGAAGCGGCGCCGCTTCGGCCGCGCCGCCCGGGCCTGGCTGACGCGCAACCCCAAACTCGCCGGACTCACGCTGCGGGCGGACGCCGTCTTCCTCGCGCCGGGGTCGTTTCCCCGGCACATGCCGGCAGCCTTCCAGCTCGATCTCGGCGGCTAGCCCTGGGGCAGGCCGAGATGCGCCCGGAAGCGGTTCTTCACATGGACCGCGTCGCGGGAAGGGAGCGAGCGCGGCGGGTTCTCGGGGGATATCCTGACCACCAGGAGACGCGGCCCCTCCGCAGGACGGCCGAGCGAGGCTCGGGCCGTGGCGATCTGGTCAGCCGTCCGCAGCGTTCGAGCCTCGGCAAAGCCGCAGGCCTCGGCGATGCCGACCAGGTCGACGCTGGCCGTGTGGCTCGCCTGCATGCCGGTCTCGGCATAATGCTGGTTGTCCAGCACGGCGATCGTGAGGTTTCGGGGCCGGGCGACGCCGATCGTGGCAAGCGCCCCGAGCCCCATGAGTTGCTCGCCATCCCCCGTCACCACGAGCACCGGGCGATCGGGCTGGGCCTGCGCGAGGCCGAGACCGACCAGCGCGGCGCCCCCCATCGCGCCCCACAGATAGAAATTCCCGTTGTGGTCGCCCGCGGCATGGACGTCGTAAGTGGGCGAGCCGAGGCCCGTGACGACCAGGAGGTCGCCGCGCTCGGCCAACAGTGTCGCGACGGCCTCGCGACGGTCCAGCAATCCCTGTTCAGGCATGGCGCTCACCACTTCTTCCGGCCGAGAAGCCGCTGGCCGAGAAGAACCGCGACCTGCCCGTCAGCCTCGTAGGCGAGGGCGGCGGCCGCCCCCACGGTCTCGACAAGATCCTCCGGCGTCTCTGCCCGCATCACGCGGACGCCCATCGCCTCGAGCGTCGGCTGCGTCGCCCGGCTCATCGGGACCTGCCACGGATTGAACTCCGCCCACTCGCCCCGCATCGTGACCAGCATTAGGAGCGGGAAGCGGCCGATCGCGGGCAGCGACAGCATGTTGATGCAGTTGCCCACCCCGCTCGACTGCATCAGCAGCACGGAGCGCTGGCCCCCGAGCCAGGCGCCGGCCGCAACCGCGATGCCCTCCTCCTCGGTGGTGAGCACGTTGCAGACGACGTCGGGATCGGCTTCGAGCAGCCGGATCAGGGCCGTGTGCCCGGCGTCCGGCACATAGGACATATGTCCGACACCCGCCCCCTTGAGCACCCGGTGCAACTCCCCCGGCCATGCGGCCGTAGCCGCTGACGCGCCTCCTTCGGCTACTGCCCCCACCATCTTTCCTCCCGTTCTGGGCTCTCCCTAATGCGAAGCCGGGCCGGTGGAAATGCCCACCCGCTGGCGCCGGGCGCCCGAGCCGCTATTGTCCGGCGCAACTGCCCGGAGCTTCTCCATGTCCCTCACCGTCGCGGTCCAGATGGACCCGATCCAGACCATCAAGATCGCAGGCGATTCGACCTTCGCGCTGCTTCTGGAAGCCGAGCGGCGCGGCCACCGGCTGCTCCATTACGGGCCCGAGCGCATGTCCATGCGGGACGGCCGGGTGACCGCTCGGGTCGAGGAGCTGCGCGTCCGCGACCAGGAGGGCAACCACGCGACCCTGGGCGAGCCGTTCCGGATGGACCTCGCCGAGGCCGACGTCGTGCTGATGCGCCAGGATCCGCCCTTCGACATCGCCTACATCACGGCCTCGCACCTGCTCGAGCGGATCCACCCGAAGACGCTGGTCGTGAACGACCCGGCTTCTGTCCGGAACGCGCCGGAGAAGATCTTCGTCACCCATTTCCCGCAGCTGATGCCGCCCACCCTGATCAGCCGCGACAAGGCCGAGATCGAGGAGTTCCGCCAGGAGCACGGCGCGGTGGTGATGAAGCCCCTGCACGGCCATGGCGGCGCGGCCGTGATCCGCATCATGCCGGACGATCCGAATTTCGGCTCGGTCTTCGACCTGTTCTCAGTGACGTTCCGGGAGCCCTGGGTGATCCAGCGCTTCCTGCCGCGCATCACGGAAGGGGACAAGCGCATCGTGCTCGTGGAAGGCGAGCCGCTGGGCGCCGTGAATCGAGTCCCGGCCGTCAACGACCTGCGCTCGAATATGGTGCGGGGCGGCGCCGCGAACGCGACGGAGCTGACCGAACGCGAGCGCGAGATCTGCGCCACGATCGGTCCCGAGCTCCGGGCACGCGGACTCATCTTCGTGGGGATCGACGTGATCGACGGCAATCTGACCGAGATCAACGTCACCTCGCCGACCGGCATCCGGGCCATACGGCGGCTCGGAGGACCAGATATCGCGGCCTCGATCTGGGACGCGATCGAGGGGCGGCTCGGGCGGAGCTGACAGCTCCACCCGCGGGCGTCAGCGGGCGGCCTGGCCGGCTCCGAACGCCATCTTCAGGAGGTCGTGCTGGATCGCGACCGGGCTCGCGAGACGGCGCGGACGCGGCGCCTCCTCGGCCTGGGCAATCAGCGTGTCCAGATGGACGACGCGGGCGTGCAGGCGCAGGGACAGGGCGACCAGCTCGCGGAACCGCTCGGGCAGCTCGTCGAATTCCTGCGGGCTGACGCTCGCTTCCTGGGAGGCCAGCCGCACGCGATCCTTCTCGCGCTGGGCCTGAGCGGCCGTGATCTCGCCTTCCGCGACCGCCCTCTGGACCAGAAGCCAGGAGGCGATCTGCATCAGCCGCGTCGTCAGCCGCATGCTCTCGCTGGCGTAGGTCAGCGCGCCGGAGCGCCGCAGCCGGCTCGAATCGGCCCGCCCGGCCCCGTCGAGATACTCCGCCGTATCCTCGACAAGCGCCATCCCCTCGCGAAACAGGAGCTTGAACGCTTCCGACTTGACGAAGCTCGCTCCGAACCGGACGAGAGCCGGATCGGCCTCATACGCGAACTCTGGCTGGCTCAACACGTAACGCCCCTCCACGTGACGGATCGCGGCTCGATTCGAGACGGCCGGCGCGAATCCATCGGCGAAGAGCAACTCTAGCGCCGTCAACTCGAAGGCGCCTCGTTTACCCATCGTCAAGGTTAACCGGGCGGGTGGGCCAAAGAAAAGCCGCCCTTTCGGGCGGCTCGAAGTGGTTAACAGGGAGGCATCAAACAGAGTGGCAGGCCACTCGAGATCCAGAAAACTGGACGCATTCAGTTATGAAATGGAAAGCTTAAAGAGCTGTTAAGCCGCCCGATGGTCTGATCCAGAACAGTACAGGCGAAACGTTGGTCTAGGGACTTAGTCTAGGCCTTGAAGAATGCGCTTGCAGCCTCCCGGGAGGCTGCCTTTCGGCGCGCTTCCTCCTCGAGCCGCACGATCTCGGTCTTCAGCAGATCGATCCGCTCAACGAGCTCGTGCTCGGACAGGGCCGAGAGGTCGCAACCCACCTCGTGTGCGACCTGCTTCTTCGGCGTGAAGCCGAATTCGTCCTCGCGCATGGCACCTCTCCCGTTCGCCGAAGGCTCGATTGCGCCGACCCGGCCCTTGCCTATATGAAGGTGCGACTTCCGTCACAATTAGGGACGATGGCTCCGGTCGAGCCGCAGCCGGGGCACGAGCGAGGTCCGGCTGCCGAGGACCGCCCGCGCCCTGCGAGGAGAAGAAGATGTCTCAGACACCGCTCATGCCGAAGGCGACCGCCGTCTGGCTCGTCGAGAATACCTCGTTGACCTTCGACCAGATCGCCGAGTTCTGCCACCTGCACCCGCTGGAGGTGAAGGGCATTGCGGATGGCGAGGTCGCGCAGGGCATCAAGGGCGCCGACCCGATCACGAGCGGCCAGCTGACGCGCGACGAGATCGACCGCGCCGGGCGCGATCCCAATTACCGGCTCAAGATGGCTCCCCCGAAGGTGAAGCTGCCGGAGATGAAGAGCGTGAAGCGCGGCCCGCGCTATACGCCGGTCTCCCGCCGCCACGACCGTCCGAACGCCATCCTCTGGCTGATCCGCAACCATCCGGAGCTCAAGGACGCGCAGATCATCAGGCTCGTCGGGACCACCAAGACGACGATCCAGCAGATCCGGGAGCGCACGCACTGGAACTCGGCCAGCCTCCAGCCGATGGACCCGGTGACTCTGGGCCTGTGCTCGCAGATCGATCTCGATTTCGAGGTGCAGCGCGCCGCCAAGGACCGTCCTGCGGTCGAGGCGGCCGAATCCGGCCAGACGCTGCTTCCGGCCGAGGTGTCGACCGCGGCAGAGCGCCATGGCGACGAGGGCTTCCGGGACATGTCGCCGCGCCGCACCAACGAAGAGGAGAAGATCGACGTCGACTCCGTCTTCGCCAAG
>JAFAEL010000183.1 GCA_023423995.1 Pseudomonadota bacterium
CTTCAGCGAGCCGAAGAAGTAGGGCATCGCGCGGGGCACGCCGACCTTCACGATGATGTCCCGCTTGGAGGCGCCGAGCGCCCGGAGCACGTCCTCCGTCTCCGGCTCGATGGTCGAGATCCCGGTCGCAACGTTCACGACGATGGGGAAGAAGGAGATCAGGAAGGCCGTCAGAACGGGCGGAAGCCACCCCACGCCGAACCAGAAGACGAGGATCGGCACCACGGCGACCTTCGGGATCGAATTGAAGCCGACGAGCAGCGGGTAGGTGCCGGCATTGATGAGGCGCGAGGCGCCGAACAGCATGCCGAGCAGGAGGCCCGCGCCCGTCGCCAGGAGGAAGCCGGCCAGCGTCATCCAGAGCGTATGCGCGGCGTGGAAGGCGAGCTGGCTCCGGTATTCCCAGACGGCCGACAGGATCGTGCTCGGCGCCGGGAGGACGAAGGCCGAGATGCCGAAGAGGCGGCACGCCACCTCCCACAGGGCGAAGAAGCCGAGCGTGAACAGCCACGGCGCGAGCGCGAGGGTGGCGTCCGAGCGCGAGAGGGCAGCTTTCCTCACGCGGCGGCCATCCGGGCCTGGGCGATATGTGCCCGGAGTTCGTGGACGATCTCGGAGAAGGCGGGCGTATAGGTCACTTCGAGGTCCCGTGGACGGGGAATGTCGACCTCCCGCTCGGCGACGATCCGGCCGGGCCTCGCGCTCATGCAGAAGATCCTGTCGGCCAGGAACACGGCCTCGCGCAGGTCGTGGGTGACCAGCACGACCGTGAAGCGCTGCTCGGCGTGGAGGTCGCGGATCACGCACCAGAGCTCCTCGCGCGTGAAGGCGTCGAGCGCCCCGAAGGGCTCGTCCAGCATCAGGAGCTTCGGCTCGTGGATCAGCGCCCGGCAGAGCGAAGCGCGCTGCTGCATTCCGCCGGAGAGTTCCCAGGGATACTTGGCCCCCTGCCCGGCGAGGCCCACCTGCGCGAGCAGCCGTTCGGCCTTCTCGACATATTCGCCCTTGCGCCGACGGATGCGGGAGCGGTGCGGCTCGACAATCTCGAGCGGGAGCAGCAGGTTCTCGAGCGTCGTCCGCCAGGGCAGCATGGTCGGGTTCTGGAACGCCATGCCGGCGAGCTTCACGGGCGCGCGGACCTCCTGCCCGGCCACGATCGTCGTGCCCGTCCGCGGGAATTGCAGCCCCGTGGCGAGCTTCATCAGCGTGGACTTGCCGCAGCCGGACGGGCCGACCACGGCCGCGAACTCGCCCTCGCGCACCGCGAGGTTCAGGTCCTGAACGGCAGGACTTCCGCCGGGCGCCCCGCCATAGACATGCGTGACGTCCCGGATCTCGATGAAAGGGGTCACCGGGGTGGTGCCGTCACATCACCTTCCTGTCCGCCGGCGGAGGCAGGAACGCGTCGTTGAAGACGTCCTCGGGCTTCGGCTTGTTCTTGTAGGTGAATGTCAGGCCGATCTGATCGAGCGCGCGCTCGAACCGCGCCTTGTCGATGCCGCCGATGCCGTTCGCCTTCACCCAGGGCGTCAGGATGTTCTGGTCGAGGATCATCTTCAGCCGCTCGAGTTCGACATCCTTCTTGGCGACGTCGTTCCGCTTGATCACGCTGTCGACGGCCGCGCTCGGATTGGCGACGGTGTCGCGTGCGCCCTTGGCGATGGCGCGGAGCAGGCCCTTCACGGCCTCCGGCTTCTCGGCCGCGAATTTCGGCGAGACCATGATGGCGTTGCCGTAGAGCTCCACCCCGTGGTCGGACATGAGCAGGACGACGATGTCGTCCGCCGGAACGCCGCGCGACTTCAGGTTGATATAGGACGACATGGAGAAGCCGAAGACGGCATCGACCTCGCCCTGCGCGAGAAGCGGCTCGCGCACCGGGAAGCCGACATTCTCGAACCGCATGCCGGCATCGTCGATCTTGTTGACGGCCTTGAGGATCGGCCACTGCGCATAGGCGCCATCCGCCGCGGGCGCGCCGAACTTCTTGCCCTTGAGGCTCGCGAGATCCGGCGTGATGCCGCGGCTCTTCCGGCCGATGATCGCGAAGGGCGGCCGGTCATAGAGGATCATGACGGCCTTCAGGTCCGTCCCGGGATTCTCGTCGCGGAACTTGACCAGCGAATTGATGTCGCCGAACCCGGCATCGTAGGTGCCCGAGGCGACGCGGGAGATCGGCTCGCGCGAGCCCGCGGCGGGGTCGATCGTGACGTCCAGGCCCTCCGCCTTGAAGTAGCCCTTGTCGAGAGCGACCGCGAAGGGCGCGGCCGGTCCTTCCCACCGCCAGTCCAGCGACAGCCTGACGGGCGTCTGCGCCTGCGCGGCGCCGGCCAGAGCGGTGAATGCAGCGCCGAGGCACGCGGCCAGGAGCCGGGCGCCGCGCGGCCGGCGGGGATGGGGTGAAGCTTCGATCATCGGACGCCCTGTCAGGGCCGGCGCGGGCCGGCCACCCGAGGGCCTTCTTGGCGGGCCCTCGCCCGGATGTAAGCAGAAGACGTGCCGGACCAGAAGAGGTCGCGCGGAGGGCGCCGCGGTTGTCCAGCGACAACCTTCCGCTCAGCCGGCCTCGCGCGGGAGGCCGGCACCGGGCAGCCCCGAAGCGAGGCATTAACCGAGCCGTAGCAACCCTTCGTTCATCACGTTCGTGACGTCGGAACGCGCCCGTGTCGGAGGTACTCGCGTGCAGAAGAAGGCCCAGCTCGCAGCGGCCGAGATCCGGAAGATCGTGAAGGCACAGCTCGACGATTGCCACCGCGCCATCAAGGCGGGGACACGCTCCATCGCGCTCTACGAGCTGGAGGATGCGAGCCGGAAGCTCAAGCAGATCGCGGACGTCCTGGAGAAGTAGGTCCCGCCCGCTCACCCGGTCGGCAGCGGGGCATCGATCGTGCAGACCACGCCCGTCTGCCGGAAGGCCACTTTCACGTCCCCCTCCAGTTCCTGAGCCAGGCTGCGTTCGATCAGGCGCGTGCCGAAGCCGCGCCGGGAGGGCGGCTTCACGTCCGGCCCGCCGCTTTCCTCCCAGCGCAGATGGAGGCGGGGCGAAGGCGGGGCTGGATCGACGCTCCACTCCACGGCGATCGAGCCGGTGTGATTGTTGAGGGCGCCGTATTTCACGGCATTGGTCGCCAGCTCCTGCAGCGCCATGGCGACGGCGAGCGCCGTGCGGGGAATGAGGCGCACCTCGGGACCGCGCTGGACGAAGCGGTCGGCACCATGGGCCCGGTACGGCTCGAGCGCCTGCGCGACGATCTCGTGCAGGCTGGCGCCGTCCCAGTTCTCGCGGGTCAGGACGTCGTGCGCGCGCGACAGCGCCAGCAGCCGGCTTTCGAAGGACTCCCGGGCGGCCTCGAGCGATCCGGCATTCCGCATCGTCTGCCCGGCGACGGACTGGACGGTGGCGAGCGTGTTCTTCACGCGGTGGTTGAGCTCGTGGATGAGGAGCGTCTGGTGCTCCTCGGCGCGCTTCACGTCCGTGATGTCGACGGCGCAGCCCGTGTAGCCGAGGAAGGCGTGGCTGTCCGACGTGCGCGGGACGCCTTCACAGCGCAGCCAGCGCACATTGCCTCCGCGGGCCACTACGCGCACCTCGGCCCTGAACTGGGCCTGCTTGTGGAAGGCATCCCGCATGATCGCGCGGAACCGCTCGAGATCCGCGGGATCGACGACGTTCATCCAGCCGTCGCCATGCATCGCCCGGTTGGGGCGGCCGAGCACATGGTCGAAATGGAGGTTGGCGAAGGTCACCTTGCCCCGCTCGTCCGTCATCCAGATCAGGGCGGGGGCGCTGTCGGCCATGTGCCGGAAACGCGCCTCGCTTTCCCGGAGGGCGGCTTCCGCCCGGGCGCGGACCACGGCATCCCAGGTCCGCCGGGCGACGTCCTCGGTGAGCCCGACATCGAACGCCGTCCAGCGGCGCGGCCCCGGCTCATGGACGAACAGGAGGGCCGCGAGATCCTCGTCGCGATAGAGCGGAACTGCGATGAGGGAGCGGCAGCCGATGCTGTCCCAGTTCGCCCAGGCGCTCTCGCCGGGAACGCGCGAATCCGTGCGGCAATCCTCGACGACGACCGTCTGGCCAGCCCGCACGACGGCCGCCAGATCGGGGCCAAGGGAATCCAGGACGCGCGTCTCGCCGGCGAGGCTGGCGACGTCGGAGTTTCCCACCCAATCCCGCTCGACTGCGAGCACGGCCCCGCCCTCGATGATCTCGCCGTAGCCGATTCGGGAGGCCTGGAGTTCCCGCCCCAGGGCTTCCGCTGCCGTCCGCGTGATCTCGATGGGATCCGTGATCGACCGGAGCGCATCGTCCAGCGCGATCCGGAAGCTGGCGCGGCGCTCGTTGAACACCTCGCTCGTCGTCTCCGTGCAGGCGCAGAACATGCCCGCGACCTGGCCGGTCTCGTCCCGCACGGGCGAATAGGAGAAGGTGTAGTAGGTCTGCTCCGGATAGCCTTTGCGGAGCATCACGAGGGGCAGGTCCTCCGACCAGGTCGCCTCGCCCTTCAGCGCCGCCTCGACGAGGGGCGAGATGTCGTCCCAGATCTCCGGCCACACGTCCCGAAACGGCCGACCCATCGCGTCGGGATGCTTCGTCCCCAGAATGGGCCGATAGGCATCATTGTAGAGAAAGGCGAGCTCCGGCCCCCAGGCGAGGAACATGGGGAAGCGGGAGTGGATCATCAGGTCGATGATGGTCCGAAGGGAGGCGGGCCATGTCCCGGGCTCCCCCAGGGGAAGCTCCGACCAGTTTCGACCGCCAAGCTCGGCCTGCGCCTCCTCAGGCGCCTGCGGCCGGTCCGTGTCCTCGAGCTGCCGCAGCTTCGCCGACATACCCTGATCGTTCGATGATCCCACGGCAGAGCACTGCCCTGCCTCTGTGCAGGTTCCAAGTACGGGAGCGACCAAGGGTTACGAAATTACAAGATCGCGAGGGAGGAGGCGCCTGCCTCAGTCTCGTAACGTACAAAGCTGCCTCCGCGTTCCGGCGCCTTGCGGACGGTGCATCAGATGCCCGCGCCCTGGTCGTTGAAGAGGTGCTCGATGATGCGGCCCTCCAGGGCTGCGAGGTCCGGGTCTCCGCGGCGGCGCGGCCGGGGGACGTCCACGGGAAGGTCGAGCGCGATCCGCCCTCCGTCGATGACCAGGATGCGATCCGCCATCGCGACCGCCTCGCCCACGTCGTGCGTCACCAGGACGGCGGAGAAGCGCTGCTCGCGCCAGATCCGCTCGATCAGCCCCTGCATCTCGATCCGCGTAAGGGCGTCGAGCGCGCCGAGCGGCTCGTCGAGCGCCAGGAACCGCGGCTGGCTGACGAGCGCGCGGGCGAGGGCCACCCGCTGCTTCTGCCCGCCGGACAGGACGGAGGGCCATTCGCCGGCGCGATCCGCGAGCCCCACGGCATCGAGCGCCGCCAGGGCCCTCTCGCGCCGGGTCGCGGCCGGAATGGAGGGGTCGAGCCCGACCTCGACATTGGCGAGCACGCGCCCCCAGGGCAGGAGCCGCGGCTCCTGGAACATCAGGCGGGCAGCCCTGCGAGGGGCACTCTCCTCGCCGACGCGGATCGTTCCGGCCGTGGGCTCGTCGAGGTCGACGAGGAGACGCAGCAGGGTGGACTTGCCGCATCCCGACTTGCCGACGATGGCCACGAACTGCCCGGCCGGGATGTGGAGATCGAGCCCGGACAGCACCCGCTTCGGCCCGAAGGACTTCTCCAGGCCGCGAACCGTGATCGGCAGCCCTCCCGCCGGGCCGGCGGCGCGGCCGGGAGCGGTGCGGAGGCCGGCATCGGCCGGAAGGTCGGCCTGCCGCCGCAGAGCTTGAGCGAACATCCGCAGATCCTTCACGATTTGGCCTGGAAGGCCGGGTGCCATTGCAGGGAGAGGCGCTCCAGCACCCGGGCGATCGTGTCGGCGAGCTTCCCGAGCAGCGCGTAGATGACGATGGACAGCACCACGACGTCGACGAGCAGAAACTCGCGCGCCTGCATGGCCATGTAGCCGATGCCCGACGAGGCCGAGATCGTCTCCGCGACGATGAGCGTGAGCCACATGATGCCGAGGGCATAGCGCAGGCCGACGAAGATGGACGGCAGCGCGCCGGGCAGGATCACCTTCCAGAAGAGGCGCGAGGGCGACATGCCATAGACGCGGCCCATTTCCACGAGTTGCGGATCGACGCCCCGGATCCCATGGAGGGTGTTGATGTAGATCGGGAAGAAGACCCCGAGCGCGACCAGGAAGAGCTTGGCCTCCTCGTCGATCCCGAACCAGAGAATGACGAGCGGGATCATGGCGAGGTGCGGGACGTTGCGGATCATCTGCAGCGTCGTGTCGGTCAGCTTCTCCGACAAGGAGGAGAGGCCGTTCGCCAGGCCGAGCGCGAGCCCGATCCCGCCCCCCACCAGGAAACCGGAGACGGCGCGGAGCGTCGAGACCCAGATGTTCTGCGCAAGCTCGCCCGAGCGGCCGAGCTTGACCGCCGCCGCCACGACGTCGGACGGGGCCGGCAGCACGTTCGGCGGAATGCCGCCGAGCCGGGAGGCGGCTTCCCACACGAGGATGAGCGCGACCGGCAGCAGCCAGCCGATCGCGCTGCCCGAGATGAAAGGTTTGAGTGCTTTCACGATGCCGCCGCGACCCTTGCCCGGCCGTGCTGGCCGACCGTGAACTCGTTCGCCACCGCGGCGCCGAGCCGGCGCAGGCGGTTCTCGATCCCGAGCGCGGGAAACAGCAGCTCGGCGACCCGGTAGGCCTCCTCGAGATGCGGGTAGCCGGAGCCGATCACGGTATCGATGCCCACGGCCTGGTACTCGCGCAGGCGTTCCGCCACCTGCTCGGGCGTTCCCACGAGCGCCGTGCCGGCCCCGGTGCGGACGAGACCGACGCCGGCCCAGAGATTGGGACCCACGACGAGCTTGTCGCGGCGGCCGCCATGCAGCTCCGCCATGCGCTTCTGCCCGACCGAATCCATCTGCTCGGCGAAGCGCTTCTGGGCAGCCTCGATCTGCGCATCGCTGATCCGGCTGATCAGCCGGTCCGCGGCTGCCCAGGCCTCCTCCTCCGTCTCGCGGACGATGAAGTGGAGCCGGATGCCGAAGCGCAGCTTGCGGCCGCGCGAGGCCGCCTTCTGCCGCGCGCGCTCCACCTTCTCGGCGACGCCGGCGACCGGCTCGCCCCAGGTGAGATAGGTATCGACATGCTCGGCCGCGATCGCCTGGCCGGCGTCGGAGGAGCCGCCGAACCAGAGCGGCGGGTGCGGCGCCTGGACGGGCGGAAAGTCGAGCCGGCCGCCCTGGACCCGGTAGTACTTGCCTTCGAAGTCGACATTCTCGCCGGAGAGGAGCCGCCGCCAGATGGTCAGGAACTCGTCGGCCTGCAGGTAGCGCTCGTCGTGGGGCAGGAACACGCCGTCACCGGCGAGTTCGACGGGATTGCCTCCGACCACGACGTTCAGGAGCAGCCGGCCGTTCGAGAGGCGGTCGAGCGCCGCCGTCTGCCGCGCGGCAAAGCTCGGCGTCACGACGCCCGGCCGCAGCGCGACGAGGAACTTCAGCCGTTCGGTGACAGTCGCGAGCCCGGTCGCCGTGATCCAGGAATCCTCGCAGCTCTGCCCGGTGGGAAGCAGCACGCCCTCGTAGCCGAGCTGATCGACCGCCTGGGCGATCTGCCTGAAATACGGGAACTCGGCCGGCCGCTGCTGCCGCTCGGATCCGAGATAGGATCCGTCGCCATGCGTCGGGATGAACCAGAAGAAGCTGATCGGGTCGGCGCTGCCGCGCCGGAGAGCCGTCACGCTCATGGTATGCCTCCTGTTGTCCTGTGATCCTGTGCCGATCAGCTCTGCGGAGCGGTCCAGACGATGTCGCGCACGGTCACGTGGCGCGGCACGATGCCGAGCTTGTGGAAGCTGTCGGCGATGGTCTGCTGGCTCTGGATCACCGCATCGGTGATCGGGCCGATCTCGATCTTCTGGCGGTCGACTGACGCCTTCTGCAGATCCAGTTCGACCCGGGTCTCTTCCGAGAGCGCGGCGGCGAGCTTGTCCCGGTTCTGGGCAGCCCAGGCCGTGGTCTCGCCGAGCCCGGCGATCGCGGCCTTCAGCACCTCGGGATGCCGGGCGGCGAAGTCGCGATTGGCCAGATAGAAGGAATACGAGTCGAGGATCCCTTCCGTCGTCGTGAGGATGCGGGCGTTGTGGCGCCTCTCCGCGATGGCGAAATACGGGTCCCAGACGGCCCAGGCGTCCACGCTTCCGCGCGAGAAGGCCGCGACGGCATCGGCCGGGCTGAGGAAGGTCTGCTGCACGTCGGATGGCGCGAGACCCGCCTTCGCGAGCGCCTGGACGACGAAGTTGTGCGAGCTGGAACCGCGCGCGAAGGCGAGTTTCTTGCCCTTCAGCTCCGCGAGCGTGCGGATCGGGCTGTCCTGCGGCAGGAGGATGGCTGACTGGGAGGCCGGTGTGGCAGCCGCGTAGACGACCTTCGCGCCGGCCACCTGGGCGAAGATCGGCGGCGTATCGCCGACCTGTCCGAAATCGATCGAGCCGAGCCCGAGCGCTTCCATCATGGGCGGCCCGTACTGGAACTCGACCCACTTCACGCTCGGCACGCCGAGCGCCTTGAGGCGCGCCTCGATCGTGCCCTGCTGGCGGGCCACGACCAGCACGCCGCTCTTCTGGTAGCCGATCCGAAACTCGGACGGGGCGTTTGCTGCCCGGGAACGCGAGGCGGAAACGAGCGCCGGGGCTGCGAGCAGGCCGGCAAGGGCGGTTCGACGGTTCAGCATGGTCGGGTCTCTCAGGCGGCTCGGGTCAGGGCCGCGTTGGGCGGAACGGGACGGGCGAGCCTGGCGAGTTCGTCCGCCGCCTGGCTGACCCGGGCGAGCGTCACGGGATCGGACAGCTCGCCATCGCGGAAATCCTCGTCGCTGGCGTAGATCGCGGTGGGGACCGTGAGGGCCGAGAAGAAGCCGAACAGCGGCCGCAGCTGGTGCTCGACGACGAGCGCATGGCGCCGCCCTCCCCCGGTCGCGGCCAGGATCACCGGCACCCCGGCGAGGGCCTCGGCCCCGACGAAGTCGAACAGGTGCTTGAAGAGGCCCGAATAGGAGCCCTTGTAGACCGGGCTCCCGATCACGAGGGCATCGGCGTTCTCGATCGCCTCGAGGATGGCCCTCGCCCGATCGGGAAGATCCTGCCGCGAGAACGCCCCGAGACCCGGCCCGGCATCGACGAGGTCGTGCAACTCGAACCGCGCCGGGTGCTGGCGCGCAACCTCGCGCCCGATCCGCTCGACGAGAGCACGCGTTCGTGATGGCCGCCGCGTGTTCCCCGCTATTCCAACCAGACGAACCATGTGCATCCAGGCATCCGTTCGATGACGCGCATGACTCGCCAAACTGAGGCGAGCACAGATCGTCATCTTCTTCGCTCATCGATCGGACCGATCGACTTTGCAGCAACATCTGTGCCGCGCTTGTTCCAAAATGTTCGTCTTCAGTCGTCGCAAGTCAACGAGTATAAACGGGCTTTATTGCGCTCCAGGCAGAGGGATCGATCTATGTCGGCGAGGGGCTCGGAGAAGATATTGCTGCAAGCTCACGGCGGTGGCTGGGCGCATTCCCCTCGTTTCCGCGTCCGCACCGGGTAGCGGATCGTTCGTCAAACCGGACCTGGAAACGATCTCGTCCTGCGGCCAGCCTCGCCCGATTCCCTAGGAACAGAGAACAAAATTCTCCCAGGGCTCGTTCTACAGAAAGAACGCTTGCTTGCAGGCTCAGAGCGACAAGGCTAAATCGCAGGAGAAGGCGCCGACCCGTTCCGGGGCGCTCACGAGGTCACATGGACCGGATCGATCGTGACATCCTGCGCATCCTGCAGGCAGACGCGAACGTGCCGATCGCCACGATCGCGGACAAGGTCGGACTGTCGCAGACGCCGTGCTGGAAGCGTATCCGCCGGCTCGAGCAGACCGGCGTGATCGAGAAGCGCGTGGCGCTCGTGAACCCGGAGAAGATCGGGCTCGGCATCACGGTCTTCGTGTCGATCCAGGCCCCGGACCATTCGGAGGAATGGCTGTCGAACTTCGCCGAGAAGGTCGCAGCCATGCCCGAGGTCATGGAATTCTACCGGATGGCGGGAGACGTCGACTACATGCTGCGCGTGGTGGTGTCCGACATGGCCGCCTATGATGCGTTCTACAAGCGCCTCATCGGGACGGTGGCGCTGAAGAGCGTCACCTCCCGCTTCGCCATGGAGCGCATCAAGTCGGAGACCGCCTACGTCATCGCCAGGTAGGGTATTGGTCCGCCCTGCCGGGGCGTCCGTTGACCGGAACCCGCCGCTCAGACGAACAGGAAGTCGTTCGCTCTCAGCTGCGATATCTCAACGGCTTCGATGACGAGTTGATCGGAGCCATTCGCGATCACAACGTCGTCACCGACCTCCTGCGCGCTGGCGAGCACCGCCGCGAAGTTGGCGAAAACGTCGCTATCGATCTGGATCCGATCCTGGTTGCTCCCCTGGAGCTGGAAGTCCTCGATCCAGTCGACGCCATTGCCGGCATTGAACAGGAACGTGTCGGAGCCTCGGCCGCCTGTGAGGAAATCGGTGTCGGGCCCCCCGTCGATCCTGTCCCGGCCATTGCCGCCCAAGATCACATCGTCCCCGCCCAGCCCATACAGTGTATCGTTCCCGCCGCGGCCGTCGATATTCTCGCCGAGCTCGGTCCCGATCAGCGTGTTGGCACGCGAATTCCCGATCAGATCCGGGCCCCTCGGTTCTTCCGGAGTGGTCCCGTCCACGCTCGGCACGTAGATCGCGGCGGCATCGTCCGTCCCCGTCCAGTCGAAGACGTTCTGGATGCGATCGTCCGGGGTCGCATCGGGCGCCTCACTCACGTCGATCGTATCGTCGCCCCCGTCCCAGGCGATGTTCCTCGGGTTGGCCGGGTTGGTGTAGGTGGCGTTCAGGAAATCGACGTTCTCGCCGGCCGAGTTGAAGATGAGCGTATTCGACAGGTTATCCCCGCGGCCCTGATCCCCGGCGATGTTGTCGAAGGAGTGAACATCCTCGAAGGTGACGTCGTCCGAATAGGAACTGAACGCGCCGTTCCCCATGTGGATCGCCGTCACGTCGGTGACGTAGCCTCCCTCGGAGTCGCCCTCGAACATGACCCCTACGCCGCTCGGCGAATTGTTTCCGTCCAGCACGCCCCGTGCGATCGTCACGTCCTGGCTGTCGATCACTGAGACATTGTCCTCCGGATGCGAGCGATCCGGATCGTTGTAGTTGTAGAAGTCGGTCAGCGTGCTGTCCTCGGAGTAGATGAACTGCACGAGCTGCCCCGCAGGGAACGGTCCCTGCATGTTGTAGCCCTCGATGAACGAAAGCTCCGCGCCGGGGGAATCGTTCACGTAGATGCCGATCTCGCTGTCCTCGAACGTGACGTGATCGACATGTAGCCTCGTCACCTCGACGGCGGAGATACCGGCCGTGTCCTGATCCTCGCCCTGCTGCCCAGACGGGGGGTCGGAATTGATGATCCGGCTGTCCGAGATGGTGAGATCGCTCACGTCCTCCGCGTCGATGCCATCCCCATCCTCGTGATGGATGATCACATTCCGGATGGTAACGTCGTCGTGATTGACTGAAATTGCCGTACCTTCATCGACCCAAATGTCGATATTCTCTATGATTTGCCCGTCGTATCGCGTGACGATCGGGCTATCCGTGTAGGTGAGCCCAGCCGGAGTTTCTGGCATTGGAATTTCCTATTCGATAATCGCATCTCTCAATGATGGTTTCTTCGTTTGATTCTTCAACCATGACTGGATTGCGGCGAATATGAATCCGATTTTGCTTGGTATTTTAATGACCAGCGGTGGCGGCGTCGCTACATGCTGCGCGCCGCGGCGTCCGACATGGCCGCGCTATGAATGCGTTCTACAAGCGCCTCATCGGGGCGGTGGCGCTTAAGAGCGTCACCTCCCGTTTCGCGATGGAGCTGATCAAGTCGGAGACGCCTACGTCATCGCCCGATAGCGCCCTGGTCCGCCCTGCCAGACATCAGCGGCAAGTTCGGCCCAGTCCCGCTCAATCTCAGCGTCGGATAGAGGCGCGGGCTGAAAGGTGGACAGGAGTGCGATCGTGGAGGCGTGAGCCAGGTAGTCCCGATGCGCGACGGTCGCGACGAGCAGCTCGTGCGACAGGTTGATCGCCCGCTTGAACCGCTCCAGCGTCTGATAGTCATCGATGGTCGGCGCGAACGGCCGATAGTCAGCCGCCATTTCGATCCATCGCCTCGATGGGTTGGTTAGCCTGCCCGCCCCGCTCCCGATGTCCTTCCCGGGTTGCCCGGCTCCCCGGAGACACGCCAACGCGGGCTCGGGACTCTGCGAGCAACTCATAGGAGCGCCGGATCACTTCTCTCGAGTGTTCGATGATGCGGATATCGGAAGCAGGAAGGCTCTCGCGCCGTTCGCGGAAGGACATGGATGTGCTCCGGGTCGCTGTAAGCGGGAGCACACGCCTCTCTCAGCCGCCGGCGCCTACGTTTCGGAATGCCAGCGGTAGCGTCACTGTCTGCGCCTTCAGAGTAGAACGCAACCTCGCTTCGCAAGGCGCGCAACCGACGGCGCCAAAGAAAAAGGCCGCCCCAACGGGACGGCCTCGAATTGTTCTGCGTGTGAACCGGATCAGCGCGAGTAGAACTCGACGACGAGGTTCGGCTCCATCTGGACCGGGTACGGGACCTCGCTGAGGCCCGGGACGCGGGTGAGGCGCGCCGTCATCTTGGAGTGGTCGACCTCGATGTAGTCCGGCACGTCGCGCTCGGCGAGCTGGCTCGCCACGACGACGATCTCGAGCTGCTTGGAGGCCTCCTTCACCTCGACCACGTCGCCGGCCTTCACGAGGAAGCTCGGGATGTTCACGCGGCGGCCATTCACCTTCACGTGGCCGTGGTTCACGAACTGACGCGCGGCGAAGGGGGTCGGCACGAACTTGGAGCGGTAGACGACCGCATCGAGGCGGCGCTCCAGGAGGCCGATCAGGTTCTCGCCCGAGTCGCCCTTCATCCGGATCGCCTCGCCGTAATAGCGGCGGAACTGCTTCTCGGTGATGTTGGCGTAGTAGCCCTTCAGCTTCTGCTTGGCGCGCAGCTGCGTGCCGAAGTCGGACATCTTGCCCTTGCGGCGCTGTCCGTGCTGGCCGGGGCCGTATTCGCGGCGATTGACGGGGCTCTTCGGGCGGCCCCAGATGTTCTGGCCCATGCGGCGATCGAGCTTGTGCTTCGCCGTAACTCGCTTCGACATCTCGTGTCCTTCTGTCGCGTTCGCTGTTTGAACGCGCCCTCCTCTTCCCGGGCCGGCCTTGCGGCCGAGGGGACGACAGATCCGGCTTCGCCGGGTCTCGGGTGCGCAAAAAAGCACGCGCGGCCCAACGGGACCGCGCGAACGGGGCCTATCTAGCCGTTTGAGCGCTCAAGTCAATGTCCCGCGGCGAGCGGGATGGGATCGACCACGACCCGCCCGAGCCCGCGGGCCGCGAGCGCGGCCCGGAGCGGCGGGTCGAGCCCCTCCCCGCCCGTGAAGATCGCGAGGCGCTCGCCGTCAGCCGGCGGCGTCTCCGGCAGAGCCGGCCGATGCAGGACATCGTGCATGCGGCGCGCGATGGCGGGGGCCGGGTCGATCCAGGTCACCGGCCAGGGCGCGAGGCGCCGGAAGCGCTCGAGAAGCAGCGGGTAATGGGTGCAGGCCAGCACGACCACGTCCGTCCGCCCGGCCTCGTCCTCGACGAAGCAGGGCGCGAGCTCGGCCATGAGCTCCTCGTCCGACACGGGATGTCCGCGCAGCTCGGCTTCCGCAAAACCGGCAAGGCGGCGCGAGCCGACCAGCTCGACCCGGCATTGCGCGGCATAGGCCTCGACCAGCCCGCGCGTGTAGTCCCGCGCCACGGTGGCGGGCGTCGCCAAGATCGCGATGCGGCCGGACCGGGAGGCGGATGCAGCCGGCTTGATGGCCGGCACGGTGCCGATGAAGGGCATGTCGAACCGTCGCCGGAGATGCGGCAGGACGAGCGTCGAGGCCGTGTTGCAGGCGATCACGACGAGATCGGGCCGATGGGCGGCGACGAGGCGGTCCATCACGGCGAGGACGCGCGCGATCAACTCGCTTTCCGGTAGCCGGCCATACGGGAAGCCGGCGTCGTCGGCCGCGTAGACGAAATCGGCGTCCGGCCAGGCCCTGACGAGCTCGGAGAAGACCGTCAGCCCGCCGAGCCCGGAATCGAAGGCGAGAATGGAGGGGCTGCGGCTCGGCACGGTGATCGGCGTCTGCGAGGTTCCGGCGAGGAGGTCGGCGAACATGGCGGGAGACAGCCGAAGACAAGCTCCGGGAGCCTAGGCCCGCCCGGTTAATAGGACGCAACGAATGCGAGCAATCGACTCAATGGAGCCGCGCGCTCGCCGAGAGAAGGTTGATGACGAGCACGCCCGCGACGATCAGCCCGATGCCCGCGATCGCCGGGGCATCGAGCCGTTGGCCGAAGCCGATCCAGCCGGCGAGGGAGATGAGGACGATGCCGATCCCTGCCCAGATCGCGTAGGCGATGCCGACGGGCATGCCCTTGAGGGCGATCGAGAGCGCATAGAAGGCGAGCGCATAGGAGCCCGCGCAGACGACGGACGGCACAAGACGCGTGAAGCCGTGGGACGCGGCGAGTGCGGTCGTGCCGACGACCTCGCACACGATCGCGAACGCGAGCGCCGCGGCGCTCCATCCGGACATCCCCGAACCCTCAGCGGCGGTCGCGATCGCGCTCGCGCTTGCGCTGCCGGGTCACGGGCACCTTCGTCGGCGCCGGCGCGGCCCGGACGACCGGAGCCGTCGCGGTGGCGTCCACCGGGCGGGGATGCTCCGCATGCAGACGCCGGATCGGCCAGGTATCGCTCCAGCGCTGCATGTCCAGGAAGGCCGGATCGTTGCGCAGGGCGGCGAGGTCGCCCGACCCGTTGAACGCCGTGTCCGCCGCCATGTCGAACGTCTTCCAGAAGGCGAGATGGTCGAGCGTGTCGATCGGGTTGCGGCCGAGCTGGGCGAGGAGGACGTGCTGCTCGCCCGACAGGACCATGTCGGCGGACCATTTCGGCTGCGGCACCCGCGGCGCCCGCGGATCCACGGGCGGATCGGGCTCGACCTTGATGCCGGCGGAATCATAGGCGGACATGGGCGAGCCGGGGCTCGCGAGCGTCGCCGACAGGCTCGGGAATCCATGGTCGTCCGAGGCGACCCGCATGAACAGCTTCTTGGTCTGCGGAACCTCGGAGGCCTGGCGCAGGATACGGCGCGAGGCGCGGTCGCTCGCCTGGAACTCGCGGTCGCCGATCATGGCGACGATCGAGGTCTGCGGATCCACCTTGGACAGGTCCGCGAGCTGGATGCCCCGCGACTTCTCGTCCGACGCGATCCCCCCGACCATGGTGATGAAGACGAGCTTCGGCACCGGCAGCCCGGCCGCGGCGGGATCGGCGGCGAGGTTCACGGCGACGCCGCCGCCCGCCGAATGGCCGAGATAGGCGAGCTTGGAAAGGTCCGGCTTTGCCTTGGGATCGTTCTCCAAGGCCGCCAGCGCGTCCTTGACGAGAGCCGTCGCATTCTTGGTCGCGTCGGGCGGGCGCGTCCGCCCGACCGTCTGGAACGCCGGATAGAGCACGAGATAGCCCCGGCGAACGAGGTGATCGATCCAGCCGCCATAGACGGAAGGGTTCACGGCGCCCCAGCCGTGCAGGAACACCACCACCGGCCGCGGCTGCTCCGGCTCCTTGGCGAGGTGGAACACATAGGTGACCGCGCTCGCTCGCCCGACCGAGCGCTTCACGACCTCCGCATCGGGGTTGTTGGCCCCGCCCGGCATTCCGGCCTTCGGCTGAGGCGGCGGGTTTGCCGCGAGGGCGGGGCCTGACAGCGCCAGGAGCGCAGCGAGACCGATGGCGAAACGCGTTTGCATTCGAGAGGCGTTGGGTCCGTCGACGGGAGGCGCCCTCTTTAACAGAGATTGTCTGAAGGGTCGTTACGCTTTTCGCTTGCGCCGCAGCTCGGCGAGCGCGCGAATCGCCCCGCGCCAGGTCCGCACATCCTGTTCCGTCAGGCTCATCCGGTGGAACATGTCACGCATGTTGCGGCTCATGACCGGCTTCTTGTCGGCCGGGTAGAACTCCGCCGCATCGAGCTCCGCCTCCATGTGTTCGAACAGGCCGATCAGGGACGCGCGGCTCGCCGGCGGCGCCGAGGGATTGGCGGCGAATGGCAGCGCAAGGCCGGTCCGGGCTCGCGTCCATTCATAGCCGACGAGCAGCACGGCCTGCGCGAGGTTGAGGGACGCGAAGGCGGGATCGACCGGGAAGGTGACCAGCGCATCGGCGAGGGAGATGTCGTCGTTCTCCAGCCCCGTCCGCTCGCGCCCGAAGAGGATGCCGACCCCCTGCCCGCTCCTGCTGCGCTCGGCGAGCTCGGCCATGGCCGCATCGGGCGCGAGGACGCGCTTCATCTGGCCCCTCGAGCGGGCGCTGGTCGCCAGCACGAAATGGAGATCAGCGACGGCTTCGGCCGTGCTCGGATAGACGCGGGCCGCGTCGAGCAGGCCGGTCGCGCCGGCTGCGGCCGCCGCGGCGGCCGGGTTGGGCCAGCCGTCCCGCGGCGCGACAAGACGGAGCTCGCGGAGGCCGAAATTGGCCATGGCCCGAGCCGCCATGCCGATATTCTCGCCGAGTTGCGGCTCGACGAGGATGATCGCCGGCCCCTCGGGCCGGCCGGCTGATCCGGGCATCGTCACGGCATCTCGATCAGGGCGCCGAGCTTGGCGGGGTCCGGATTGTGCCCGAGCTTCAGCCGCTTGGCTGCGATCACGGTTCCGTTGAGCTCTCCGCCGAACAGGAACATGGCCGCGAGCCAATACAGGAAGACGAGCGCGATCATGGCCGTCGCGAGACCGCCATAAGTCGTGAAATACGCCCCCGAGAAGCTCTCCAGGTAGCGGCTGAAGGCGAGCCCGCCCAGGAGCCACAAGCCGAGCGTCACCATGATGCCGGGGAGGATGTCCAGGATCCGCCGCCGCCCCGCGGCGATGAACTTGTGCGCCACCGCGAGCGCCCCGACGATCAGGGTCGTGGCGATCCCATAGCGCAGGAATGCGATGGTCACGTCGAAGGGTTCGAGCGCGGGGAGCCGCGCGGATATCCACCGGTAGAAGAAGGGCCCCAGCACGACGAGGAAGGCGAAGCCGAGCATCGCGAAGGCTCCGAGGATGACGTAGGCGATGGATTCAAGCCGCGTGACCCACCAGGCCCTCACCTCGCGGATGCCATAGGCGCGGTTCAGGCCCACCCGGAGGCTCTCGACGCCGGAGGACGAGAAGTAGAGCGCCAGGATGGCGCCGAACGTCACCACGTCCCGCCGGCTCTGGCTGAGGACGCTGTGGACCTCGTTCGCGATCGGGCCGGCGACCTCCTTCGGCCAGGCTTCGAGGATGATGTTGGCCGCCTCGTCCGCCAGCGGCGCCGTGCCGAACAGCGGCGCGAGGGCGGTCAGCAGGATCAGGAACGGGAACAGCGAGGTCAGCGCCGAGAGCGCAATATGACTCGCGATCGCCCAGCCGTCATGCAGCACGAAGCGCTGGAAGGCGAGCGAGAGAAGCTCGAGAAAGATGCGTGGACGGAACACGGTCGGCCTTCCGCGGGGCAGATGGCAGGAGGAGCCCGAGCGTGCAAGTCGGGAAGGCGACCGCGCTCGCCAGCGGCCCCCCGCTGCGCTATGCGCGCTCCGACATGCCGGCGCGCCTCGAAACGATCCTGATTCCCGGCGCGTTCGTGCTGATCTGGGCCACCGGCTTCGTGGTGGCCCGCCTTGTCGCGCCCTATACCGAGCCGCTGATCTTCCTCACGGTACGGTTCATTCTCGCGGCCGCGATCCTGGCGAGCCTTGCGCTGCTTGCAGGTGCGCCATGGCCGAAGGGCAGGCGCGGATGGCGTGACGCCCTCATCGCGGGGGTCCTCCTCCACGGCATTTACCTCGGCGGCGTGTTCTGGGCGATCGGGCACGGGCTGCCGGCCGGGATTTCCGCCCTGATCGCCGGCGCACAGCCGCTCCTCGTCGCCCTCCTGGCTCGCCCGCTGCTCGGGGAAATCGTCTCGCTGCGCCGCTGGGTCGGCGTTGCGATCGGGTTTGTCGGGATCACCCTGGTGCTCGGGCCGAAGATCGGCGGGGACGGCGGGTATCCCGCGGTGACGCTCGTCGTATCCCTCTTGAGTCTCGCCGGGATGACCGCGGGCACGCTGTGGCAGAAGCGGACCGGCACCAAGTTCGATCTCCGGTCCGGGACGGCGCTGCAATACGTCGGCGCGGCCGTCGTGGTCGGGCTGGGAAGCCTTGCGACGGAGGAGATGCGCATCGAGCCTGCCCCTCCCCTGCTCTTCGGCATGGCCTGGTCGATCTTCGCGCTCTCGATCGGAGCCATCGCGCTTCTCCTCATCATGCTCCGCCGTGGCGCCGCCGTCGGCGTGTCGTCCCTGCTTTTTCTCGTGCCTCCCGTATCGGCCCTGATGAGCTATGCGCTGTTCGGCGAGACGCTGAGCGGGATACAGCTCCTCGGAATGCTGCTTGCTGCTTTTGGCGTAGCGCTGGCCGCGAGAGCCTGACTACCGGTCGGGATCAATCCGCGTATGGTGCGGCGCACATTGTTCGAGGGTCAGTCCATGTCCGCCGCTCCATCGTCCGCCCAGCCAGCCGAGGATCTGGTCTCGCTCGCCCGGACGGCCGCCATCGACGTACAGGCGCTGGTCGCCGAGGCCGGGCGCCGTCTCCGCGATCGGCTCGTGGAGAATGGCCGGCTCTCGTCGGCTCGCCTCGATGCGGAGCAGCATGCCGCGCACGCGCTCGCCTGGCTTTCGACCTACGGCACGGCGATCGGCGAGCTCGCCTCCTATGCCGAGCGGATGAGCGCCGAAGGCCGGTTCGGGGAAACGGAATCGCTGCTCGTCCGCATCGGTCTCGGCGAGTACCTGGAGCAGGCCTTCTCGGGCATCCCGATGAGCCAGGTCGAGACGGCGCGGCTCGCCGATATCGGCCTGCCTGGTCGTGAAGCCGCTCGTTTTCGCACCGACGCGATCGAGACCCTGATCGAGACCGGCAACACGGCTGAGAACCGGGCGCACCTCGTCGAGCTGATCGGCCAAGTCGGCGTCGGCGTGATCGGCGATCCGGGGCTCGACGAGACGCTCGAGGCGATCCGCACCGAGATGCGGCGCTTCGCGGAGGCCGAGGTCGAGCCGCACGCGCATCAGTGGCACCTGAGGAACGAGTACATCCCCCTGCCCGTGGTCGAGCAGATGGCCGAACTCGGCGTCTTCGGGCTGACCATCCCGGAGGAGCATGGCGGCATGGGCCTCTCGAAGGTCTCCATGTGCGTCGTCTCGGAGGAGCTGTCGCGGGCCTATATCGGTGTCGGCTCGCTCGGGACCCGGTCCGAGATCGCGGCCGAGCTGATCCTCGGCGGCGGGACGGAGGAGCAGAAGGCGCGCTTCCTGCCCCGCATCGCCTCCGGCGAGCTCCTGCCGACGGCGGTCTTCACCGAGCCGAACACGGGCTCCGACCTCGCCTCGCTGAAGACCCGCGCCGTGAAGGACGGCGATACCTGGCGCATCCAAGGCAACAAGACCTGGATCACGCATCCGGTCCGCGCCGACATCATGACCATCCTGGTGCGCACGAACCCCGACGAGCCCGGCTACAAGGGCCTGTCGATCCTCATCGGCGAGAAGCCGCGCGGCACGGATGCCGACCCGTTTCCCGTGGAGGGCCTGACCGGCGGCGAGATCGAGGTCCTCGGCTACCGGGGCATGAAGGAATACGAGCTCGCCTTCGACGGCTTCGCCGTGCCGGCCAACAACCTTCTCGGCGAGGTCGAGGGGCAGGGCTTCCGGCAGCTCATGCAGACCTTCGAATCGGCCCGCATCCAGACGGCGGCCCGGGCGGTCGGGGTCGCCCAATCGGCGCTCGATGTCGGGCTCCGCTATGCGCAGGAGCGGCAGCAATTCGGCCGGCCCCTCATCGCCTTCCCGCGTGTCGCCGACAAGGTCGCCATGATGGCGGTCGAGGTCCACATCGCCCGCCAGCTCACCTATTTCGCCGGCCGCTCCAAGGACGAGGGACGGCGCTGCGACCTCGAGGCCGGGATGGCGAAGCTGCTCGCCGCCCGCATCGCCTGGTCGGCGGCAGACAACGCCCTGCAGATCCACGGCGGCAACGGTTTCGCGCTCGAATATCCGGTGAGCCGCCTTCTCTGCGACGCCCGCATCCTGTCGATCTTCGAAGGAGCGGCGGAGATCCAGGCCCAGGTCATCGCGCGGCGGTTGTTGGAGAGCCAGTAGCCCCTCCGCGCCCCGTCATGGCCGGGCTTGACCCGGCCATCTCAGTCCCGAGATCCTCGGGTCAAGCCCGAGGATGCCGGGCGTTGCCCGTCACTTCGTGATCTTCACCGAGACGGGGTCGCTCCCCGGGAACGTCTCGTCCACGGCGTGGTCGAGCTTCTCGTCGAGGTTCTCCTTGGAGTTCTCGGGCAGCTTGTGATCGTCCGGGCTCGCCTTGGCGCCGAAGCCCGTCTTGCGATGGACATCGGCCTCGCCCGATTTCTGCGTATCCAGGTTCATAGGTCGTCTCCGGCCTGTTTCGTACGGAGGCAACGCGCGGCGGCCGGAACCGATCCCGTCCGCTCCCGGGCGGACGGCGAACGCCTCAGGAGCCGATCGCCGCGCGGATGAGCTTCAGGGCGTCGGGCGAGGCCCATTCGGCCGGTCCGGAGAGGCGGCCGAGCCGGCATCCATTCGCGTCCACCAGGATCGTCGTGGGCATGCCCTCCGCCAGCCCGGCGTTGCGCATCTCCTGGAAGATCTTCGCCTCGTGGTCGGTGTAGTAGGCGAGGCTCCGGATCCCCGCCTGATCGAGCCAGGCTTTCGGGCGCTCGATGTTGCGCGTGTCGATATTCACCGCCGCGACCTCGAACCGCGCCCCCCCGAGTTCCGCCTGGAGCTTGTCCAGCGCCGGCATCTCCCGCTTGCAGGGCTCGCACCAGGTGGCCCAGAGGTTCAGGAGAACGGTTTGGCCACGGAAACTGTCGAGGTCGCGCCGGCTGCCGTCGGGCGCCATGAAGGACAGGCGGGGAGAGCGGACAGGCTCGCGCGAGACCTCGAAGGCGGCGACCTCGCCTTGCGCGAGGGGGCGCAAGCGCTCCAGCACCGGCGCGGAAGCGGAGCAGCTCGCCTCGGCGCTGTTGCCGGACAGCAAGCCAGTCCCGTATAGGCCGGCCCCTGCAGCTGCGAGTGCGAGCACGGCGATGCCGGCCAGGACGGGCCGGCGGCGAGGCGTGCGGGCGAGGGTTTTCGACATGTCTAACCGGATGTGGGGCGGGCGCTACGAGAGCGGCCCGGCCGAGATCATGGAGGAGATCAACGCCTCCATCGATTTCGACAAGAAGCTCGCGCCGCAGGACATCCGTGGCTCCCTGGCGCATGCCGCCATGCTCGGCAAGACGGGCATCCTGCCTCAGGCGGACGTCGAGGCGATCTCGAAGGGGCTCGAAACCGTCCGCGGCGAGATCGAGGCCGGGCAGATGTCCTGGTCGCGTTCGCTCGAGGACATCCACATGCATGTGGAGAGCCGGCTGAAGGAGCTGATCGGCCCCGATGCCGGCCGTCTCCACACGGCGCGCTCCCGAAACGACCAGGTCGCGACCGACATGCGGCTCTGGATGCGCGACACGCTCGACGCCATCGACGGGCAGATCGCCGACCTGATGCTGGCCTTCTCCGAGGCGGCCGCGGCTCATTCCGACCTCGTCATGCCCGGCTTCACCCATCTCCAGTCGGCGCAGCCCGTGACCTTCGGCCACCACATG
Organism: Pseudomonadota bacterium; assembly: GCA_023423995.1. Lineage (GTDB taxonomy): Bacteria > Pseudomonadota > Alphaproteobacteria > Rhizobiales > Beijerinckiaceae > Enterovirga. Next base: position 21,946 of record JAFAEL010000183.1, read on the forward strand.
CTGGCCTATGTGGAGATGCTGTCGCGCGACCGCGGGCGATTTGCCGATGCCCGCAAGCGTCTCAACGAATGTCCGCTCGGCGCCGCCGCGCTCGCCGGCACCTCCTTCCCGATCGACCGCCACATGACCGCGCAGGCGCTCGGCTTCGACCGGCCGACCGCGAACTCGCTGGATTCCGTCTCCGACCGCGACTTCGCCCTCGAGGCACTCTCGGCGGCCGCGATCACGGCCGTCCACCTGTCGCGCTTCGCCGAGGAGATCGTCCTCTGGACGACGCCTCAGTTCAACTTCATCGCGCTGTCGGACGCCTTCACGACCGGCTCCTCGATCATGCCGCAGAAGCGCAACCCCGATGCCGCGGAGCTCGTGCGCGGCAAGACCGGCCGCGTGGCGGGCGCCCTGCAGGGCCTGCTGATGGTCCTGAAGGGCCTGCCCCTCGCCTATGGCAAGGACATGCAGGAGGACAAGGAAGGCGCCTTCGACGCCATGCAAACGCTCTCGCTCTGCCTCGCGGCGACGGCCGGCATGGTCCGCGACATGAAGCCGAATGCAGAGGTGATGCGGAAGGCCGCAGGAGCCGGCTACGCCACGGCGACCGACCTCGCCGACTGGTTGGTCCGGGCGCTGGGCCTGCCCTTCCGGGACGCGCACCATGTCACCGGCCGCATCGTCGGGATCGCGTCCGGGCGGGGCGTGGGGCTCGAGGACCTGACCCTCGCGGACTTGCAGGGCGTCGAGCCGCGCATCACCGACGAGGTCTTCGGCGTGCTCGGCGTCGATGCGTCCGTGCGGAGCCGCCGCTCCTATGGCGGAACCGCGCCGGACAACGTGCGCGAGCAGGCCGAGGGCTGGCTCCGCCGGCTTCGCGGCAGCGCCCAGGGCTGAGCGGTCTCGCCTCCGTCGTCGCCCTGTGCTTAAGCTGAGCCCGCGACCGCCGGAACATTCCGATGACACGAACGATGCGCTCACCCGGACGAGTCCTCCTCGTCTCCTCCACGGCGATCCTGATCGCGTTGGCCCTCTCCGGTTGCGGCCGGCGCGGGCCCTTGGAGCCGCCCGAGGCTGCGGGCGTCTCCCCGCCTGCGCAGACCACGGTTCCGGCGGATCCGCGGCTGCGGCGAAACCGGAGCAGCGCCGTCCAGGGCACCGCCCCCAGCACGGCCCTGTCCACCAGCCCGGCCGCCCTCGTCGAGGATACGCCCGAGGAGGACGAGAGCGAGACGGACATGCAGTCGGTCGTGCCCTCGCCCAACCCGACGCCCCGCAAGCGCAACCGCGCCTATGTGGTCCCGAACGAGCCCTTCATCCTCGACCCGCTGCTCTAGAAGGAAAGCGGGTCCAGACCCCTAGCCATGCACCATTTCCAGTACCGGCACGGCGTCCTCCATGCGGAGGACGTCGACCTGCGCGCGCTCGCCGACGAGGTCGGCACGCCCTTCTACTGCTACTCGACGGCGACGCTGGAGCGGCACTACCGCGTCTTCGCGGAGGCCTTCTCGGATACGGATGCGCTCGTCTGCTACGCCGTGAAGGCGAACTCGAACCAGGCCGTCATCGCGACGCTGGCGCGGCTCGGCGCCGGCACGGACATCGTCTCCGAGGGCGAGTTGCGACGGGCTCTCGCCGCGGGCGTTCCGGCGAGCAAGATCGTGTTCTCGGGGGTCGGCAAGACCAGGGCCGAGATGGCCGCGGCGCTCGATGCCGGGATCCTGTGCTTCAACGTCGAGAGCGAGCCCGAGATGGAGGCCCTCTCCGAGGTCGCCCTGTCGAAGGGGAAGGTCGCGCCGATCTCCGTGCGGGTGAACCCGGACGTCGACGCCAAGACCCACGCCAAGATCTCGACCGGCAAGAGCGAGAACAAGTTCGGGATCCCGATCTCCCGCGCCCGGGACGCCTACGCGGCGGCGGCAGGGCTGCCGGGCCTGCGGGTCGCCGGCATCGACATGCATATCGGCAGCCAGATCACGGACCTTGCGCCCTACGCGAACGCGACCGAACTCCTCGTCGAGTTGGCCCGCGACCTCATGGCCGACGGACACCGGCTGCACCATCTCGATCTAGGCGGCGGGCTCGGCATCCCCTACCGCCACGACGATCCCCCTCCCCCGGACCCGGAGGCCTTCGCGGCCGTGGTCAAGGAGAAGACCCGCGGCCTCGGCCTCAAGCTGGTCTTCGAGATCGGCCGCATGATCGCCGGCAATGCCGGGATCCTCGTGACGCGGGTGGTGTTCGTGAAGCAGGGCGAGAACCGCACATTCGTGATCGTCGATGCGGGCATGAACGACCTCATCCGTCCGACGCTCTACGAGGCCCATCACGACATCGTGCCCGTCGCCGAACCCGGCGAGCGTACGGCCCGCATCAGGGCGGACGTGGTCGGCCCCGTCTGCGAGACCGGCGACTACCTCGCGCTCGGACGCGAGATGGCCGAGGTGAAGCCCGGCGACCTGCTGGCCGTCATGACGGCGGGAGCCTACGGGGCGGTTCAGGCCGGCACCTACAACACCCGCCCGCTCGTCCCCGAGATCATGGTGAGCGGCAACAGGTTCTCGGTGGTCCGGCCGCGCCAGACCTACGAGGATTTGATCGGCATGGACCGGCTGCCGAACTGGCTTTCCTGAGCCGGGCACACCGTGCGGTAGGGGCCGCGCCGGTCCGCCGCGCTGGCCAGGGCCGCGAAAGCTGCTATCGTCGGCCGGTGAGCGCTTCTGCTTTTCCCGGGCCGAGATGCGCCTGACGCGCGGCTCGACCTCGACTTCGCCTGCGAAACCTCCGGCGCGGGCACGGCTCGACGCGCTCGTCTCGGGCGCGAGCCGGGCGCTCCTGTGGGAGCGGCTCTGGCCCGCGCTCTGGCCGCCCATCACGGTTGTCCTCGCCTTCCTGACGGCCTCCTGGCTGGGGCTGTGGCTCGACCTCACGCCGCTCTGGAAGCAGGTCGGGCTCGCAGCATTCGGCCTCCTGCTCCTGGCGTCGCTATACCCGCTTCTGCGTGTCCGCCCCCCGCCGCGCGAGGAGGCGCTGGACCGGCTCGACCGTGATTCCCCGGTCGGGCACCGGCCGGCCCGGAGCTTCGAGGACAGCCTCGCGCTCGGAACGGACGACCCGGCGAGCCGCGCGCTCTGGGATCTGCATCGCAAGCGCGCCGAAGCCGCCATTCGCCGGCTGGAGGTAGCGCCGCCCCACCCCAACATGCCCCGCCGGGATCCGCGCGCCTTGCGGGCGGCGGCTCTCGTCGCGGCCGTCGCGGCCCTGTTCGTCGCGGGCCCGGAAGCCGGACGGCGGATCGGGGCGGCCTTCGACTGGCGCGGCCCCGCCGAGGCCGGCGCCCTGTTCCGCGTTGACGGCTGGATCGATCCGCCGCACTACACCCGCCTGCCGCCGCTGATGATCGACCTCGCGGCCGGCGAGCAGCACCTCAAGGCGCCCGTTGGCTCCACCCTCGTGATCCGGGTTGCCGGACGCGGTGAGGCCCAGCTTCAGCCCGGGCCGGGCCTCGCGCCCCTCAAGGGAGCCGACGACCAGAAGCCGGACCTCAAGGAGACCCGCTTCAAGATCACGGGCTCGACGGATCTCGGGATCAAGACCGGCCTGACCGGCGGGATGCGGCTCCTGGTCGAGGCGATCCCGGATCGCCCGCCCGAGGTCGCGATCGCCGGCCCGCCGGAGGTGAACGCCCGCGGGACCTTCTCCCTCGCCTACACGATGAAGGACGATTACGGGATCGGCAGCGCCGAGGGCCTGGTCGAGAAGCCCGAAGGCGCCGGCCGCCGGTCGCTCGTCCCGCCGCCGCGGATCGCCCTCACGCTCCCGGCCGATCCGCGGTCCGGCGAGGAGACGAAGGCCGGGGTCGATCTCACGGCCCATCCCTGGGCCGGCGCCCGGGTGAAGATCACGCTCGTCGCGAAGGACGAAGCGGATCAGGAGGGCCGCAGCGCCACGATCGATTTCACCTTGCCGCAGCGTCCCTTCACGAAGCCGCTCGCAAAGGCGCTCGTCGAGCAGCGCCGCAACATCATCCTCGATCCGGACAACCGCCGGCCGGTCCAGATCGCGCTCGATTCGCTTCTCATCGCACCCGAGCGGTTCACGCCCGAATGGGGCATCTTCCTCGGCCTGCGGGCGGCCTCGGACCGCTTCCGCCGTGCCCGGAACGACGCGGCCCTGACCGAAGTGGCCGATTGGCTGTGGGCCATGGCCCTGCAGATCGAGGAAGGCGATCTCTCGGATGCCGAGCGCGAGTTGCGGGCCGCGCAGGAGCGCCTGCGCGAGGCCATGGAGCGCGGAGCCGGCGAGCAGGAGATCGCGCGCCTCTCGGAAGAGCTGCGGCAGGCGATGGACCGGTTCCTGCGCGAATTCGCCGAGCGCATGCAGAACCAGCCGCAGGACAATCAGCAGCAGACGTCGCGCGCGCCCGATCGCACGATCAGCCAGGACGACCTGAACCGCATGCTGAACGAGATGCAGGACGCGATGCGCCGGGGCGATATGGCCGAGGCGCAGCGCCTGCTCGACCAACTGAAGAACATTCTCGAGAACCTCCGCACGGCCCGGCCGAACTCGCGCATGAGCGACCCGATGGCGCGCGAGATGAACCGCCAGATGGAGGACATGGACGACATGATCCGGGAGCAGCAGCAGCTCCGGGATGAAACCTTCCGCCAGGGCCAGAACCGGCGCGACCGCCAGGGCACGCGCCAAGGCCAGCGGCAGCGCGGCCAGGGACAGCGGCAGCAGCCCGGGCAGCAGGGTCAGCAAGGTCAGGAGGGCGAGGACGGCGAGCAGGAAGGCGCGGAGAACGGCCAGGAGGGCCAGGACGGCCAGGGCCTGAGCCGCCGCCAGCAGGCCCTCCGCGAGCGCCTCCAGGAAATGCAGCGGCGCATGCGCGGGATGGGCATGCAGGGCGAGCAGGGCCTTTCGGATGCCGAAGGCGCGATGCGCGAGGCGGAGGGCCAGCTCGGCCAGGGCCGCGAAGGCAGTGCGGTCGAGAGCCAGGGCCGCGCGCTCGAAGGCCTTCAGCGCGGCATGCAGGGCATGGCCCAGCAGATGCAGCGCATGATGGGCCAGAACGAGGGCGAAGGGGAAGGCGGCGAGCCCAATGGGCCGGGCAATCCGCAGGGACGGGCCCAGAACGATCCCCGCAACGACGATCCGCTCGGTCGTCCTACCCGGAGCCGGGAATTCTCCGATGGTCGCGTCCGTATCCCGGGCGCCAACGAATCGGCCGTTGAACGGGCGCGGCGAATCCTGGAAGAGCTTCGTCGCAAGCTCGGCGACCCCACGCGCCCGCAGGAAGAGCTCGACTATTTCGAACGCCTGCTCCGGCGGAACTGAGTTTCAGGATCAAAGACTTTGTCAGGATCGAGCCTTCTGGTTCTTCTCGCCGCGCTCGCCGTCGCGGGCGTGCTTCTGCTCGGCCTGGTCAACATGATGCGGGGCGGCCCGGCGCAGAAATCGCAGAAGCTGATGCGCCTGCGCGTGATGCTGCAATTCGCCGCGATCGTGCTGATCATGCTCGTCCTGTGGTGGCGCGGCGGGGCCGGTTCGTAGAGAACCACTGCGACACCTGCCGAGCCGAGACGAAGACCGATGGTAGCGCTCAATCGCATCTACACGCGCGCCGGCGACGGCGGCCGCACCGCCCTCATCGGCGGCGAGAGCCGGCCGAAGCACGATCTCAGGGTCGAGGCATACGGGACCGTGGACGAGACGAACGCCACGATCGGGCTCGCCCGACTCCACACCGGCTCCGACGCGGAGCTCGACCGGGCGCTCGCCCGCATCCAGAACGACCTCTTCGACCTGGGGGCGGATCTCGCCACGCCGCAGGTGGAGCGGAAAGGCCGCGAGGACCTTCGCGTCGCGGACGCGCAGGTCGAGCGGCTCGAGGCCGAGATCGACGCGATGAACGACGGGCTGGAGCCGCTTCGCTCCTTCGTGCTCCCTGGCGGCTCGCCGGCATCGGCCTACCTGCACCTCGCCCGCACCGTCTGCCGGCGCGCGGAGCGTCTCGTGACCGCGCTGGCCGCCAAGGACGACGAGTTCGTGTCCCCCACCACCGTCAAATACCTGAACCGGCTCTCGGACCTGCTCTTTGTCGCCGCCCGGCACGCGAATGGTCGCGGTGCGGCCGACGTCCTCTGGGTCCCGGGGCAGAATCGCTAGGCTGGGCAGGGCTCTTCGCGTTGCTTTCGTGCAGTGGCGCCTTTACCGTCCGCCCCCTTTCGTGATTGAGGGTCCGGCAAGCGGCGGCAAGGCCGAAAAGCTGCGCGCCCATTTCACAGGTCGAGATCGAAGGACGTATCTCCGATGAAGGTGCTCGTGCCCGTCAAGCGGGTCATCGATTATAATGTGAAGGTTCGCGTGAAGCCGGACGGCTCCGGTGTCGAACTCGCGAACGTGAAGATGTCGATGAACCCCTTCGACGAAATTGCCGTCGAGGAGGCGATCCGGCTGAAGGAAGCCGGCAAGGTCACGGAGATCGTCGTGGTCTCCATCGGCCCCCAGCAGGCGCAGGAGACGATCCGCACCGCGCTCGCCATGGGGGCCGATCGCGGCATCCTGGTGAAGACGGACCAGACCGTCGAGCCGCTCGCCGTCGCCAAGCTCCTGAAGGCCGTGGTGGCCGAGGAGAGCCCGCAGCTGGTCATCCTGGGCAAGCAGGCGATCGACGACGATGCCAACCAGACGGGCCAGATGCTCGCCGCCCTGCTCGGCTGGCCGCAAGGCACCTTCGCTTCGAAGGTGGAACTGGCCGACGGCTCGGTCGATGTGACGCGCGAGGTCGATGGCGGGCTGCAGACGCTGACGCTGAAGCTCCCCGCGATCATCACGACGGACCTTCGCCTGAACGAGCCGCGCTACGCCTCGCTGCCCAACATCATGAAGGCGAAGAAGAAGCCGATCGCAGACACGAGCCCCGAGACGCTGGGCGTCGATATCGCGCCTCGCCTGAAGGTGCTGAAGACGACCGAGCCGGGCGGCCGCAAGGCGGGCGTGAAGGTCGGCTCCGTCGCCGAGCTCGTGGAAAAGCTGAAGAACGAGGCGGCCGTCCTCTGACGGCTACGCGGACAGGAACGGATAGATGACAACGCTGCTCGTCGCCGACCACGACAACGCGTCCGTGGCCGATGGAACCAAGAAGGCGCTGACCGCCGCCAAGGCGCTCGGCGCGCCCGTCCATATCCTCGTTGCGGGCTCGGGCTGCCAGGCCGCCGCTGACGCCGCCGCGAAGCTCGAAGGCGTGGAGAAGGTCCTCCTCGCCGATGACGCCCGCTACGGCCATGCGCTCGCCGAGCCTCTCGCCGCGCTCATCGTGTCGCTCGCCCCGCAATACGACGCGCTCGTGGCCGCCGCGACGACCACGGGAAAGAACGTGATGCCCCGCGTCGCCGCCCTGCTGGACGTGATGCAGGTCTCCGACGTGACCAAGATCGAGTCGGCCGACACCTTCGAGCGGCCGATCTATGCCGGCAACGCTCTCCAGACCGTCCAGGCGACGGATGCGAAGAAGGTGATCACGGTCCGCACCGCAGCCTTCAAGGCCGCCGGCGAAGGTGGCTCCGCTGCCGTGGAAGCCGTCTCCGGCGGCGAGGATCCGGGCGTCTCGACCTTCAAGGGCGAGGCGATCGCTCACAGCGAGCGGCCGGAACTCACCGCGGCGAAGATCATCATCTCGGGCGGACGCTCGCTCGGCTCGGTCGACAACTTCAAGACCTATATCGAGCCGATCGCGGACAAGCTCGGGGCCGCCATGGGCGCCTCGCGCGCTGCCGTCGATGCGGGTTATGCTCCGAACGATTGGCAGGTCGGGCAGACCGGCAAGGTGGTTGCGCCCGACCTCTACATCGCGGTCGGCATCTCCGGGGCGATCCAGCATCTCGCCGGGATGAAGGATTCCAAGGTCATCGTCGCCATCAACAAGGACGAGGAAGCCCCCATCTTCCAGGTGGCGGACTACGGACTGGTGGGCGACCTGTTCAAGATCCTGCCCGAGCTCGACCAGGAGCTGGGCAAGACGCAACGCTGACCGGGCGCTCGCATAGCGAGGCAGGTGAAGGGGATCATGGCTACAGAGATCAAGACGGTCGGCATCATCGGCGCGGGCCAGATGGGCAACGGCATCGCCCATGTCTGCGCGCGGGCCGGGCTGAACGTCCGCCTGAACGATCTCTCCCTGGACCGCATCAACCAGGGCCTCGCCACGATCAACGGCAACCTCGCGCGGCAAGTGTCGCGCGGGGCCATCACGGAAGAGGACCGCAAGGCGGCCCTCTCCCGGATCACGCCCGCCGAAACCTATGAGGAACTCGGCAGCTGCGAGCTCGTGATCGAGGCCGCGACCGAGGACGAGAAGATCAAGCGCGCGATTCTCCAGAAGCTGTGTCCGGTGCTCCGGCCCGACACGATGATCGCGACCAACACCTCGTCGATCTCGATCACGCGCCTCGCGGCCTCGACCGACCGGCCCGAGAAGTTCATCGGCATCCACTTCATGAACCCCGTTCCGGTGATGCAGCTCGTCGAGCTCATCCGGGGCATCGCCACCGAGGAGCCAACGTTCGAATCGGCCTGCGAGCTGATCGCCAAGCTCGGGAAGACCTCGACGGTGTCGGAGGACTTCCCGGCCTTCATCGTCAACCGCATTCTGCTGCCCATGATCAACGAGGCGATCTACACCCTCTATGAGGGCGTCGGATCGGTGGACGCGATCGACACGGCGATGCGGCTCGGCGCGAACCACCCGATGGGCCCGCTGCAGCTCGCCGACTTCATCGGCCTTGATACCTGCCTGTCGATCATGCAGGTGCTGCACGAGGGCTTGGCCGATTCGAAGTACCGGCCCTGCCCGCTCCTGGTGAAGTATGTCGAGGCCGGCTGGCTCGGCCGGAAGACGAAGCGCGGCTTCTACGATTACCGCGGCGAGCATCCCGTCCCGACGCGCTGAGCGACCCCGCGGTTAACCGTCCCGAAAGCTGCCGCGGCAAGGATCGCGGCATGTCCCTCTCGCCTGTCTCTCTCGCGGCCTCCGTCCTCGCCATGCAGGGCGCCGCGACCGGCCAGGCGCTCGCGACCGCCATGGTGAAGCAGCAGGCCGATGCGGAAGCCTCGGTCGTCGGCCTCGTGGAGCAGGCGCTCGAGGTCACGAAAGGCAGCGCAAAGCCGCCTCCCGGCCAGGGAACCCTGATCGACGTCAGCGTCTGAGTCAGTCGGCCCAGAGTCCCCGCGAGCGGTGCCAGTCCTCGATCGACTGCTCCGGATACTCGTCGAAGGTGGCGTCGCCCTCCCCGATCGCCGGCACGACCCAGTTCGCCTTGTAGCGCAGCATCATGTGAACCCGCTCCGGCGGCACCGGGAGCGGCGTATCGATCGCGGATGCGAAGGGATGGACGAGTTCGCTCCAGCGCTCGTCGTAAAGCCACAGGGCCGAGGCGCAGCGACGGCAGAAGTGCCGCTGGCCCTCGCTCACCTCGCAGCGCCCGTCCTCGCCCACCATCTCGGCCCGGTAGATCCCGAGCGCGTCGCGTCCCTCGACGACGAGAGAGGCCGAATCGGCTCCGAGGTTGATCGCGTAGCCGCCCCCGCCGGCCGTCTTGCGGCAGATCGAGCAGTAGCAGAGCTGGTACGGCTGGGGCGTGTGGGTCGCGACGGAGAAGCGGACTGCCCTGCAGTGGCACGATCCGACGAGCGTGAGGGACATCGTTTGGTCTCCTCCAGTCACACCTTGTGAATGCGGCAACTCTGCCGATCCGGGAAAGCTTCACAACCCCGTCACGAAAACGGTAGATTGCTCCGCAGTGCGAGCCCCGTGGCCTCTCATCCGACCGGAGGAGGTGTTTTGACGGTTCACGTGCAGCCTATGGTGAACGCGGAAGCGTGCCCGGCGCTGGTGCTCAACGCCGATTACCGACCGCTCAGCTACTTTCCCCTGTCGATCTGGTGTTGGCAGGACGCGATCAAGGCGGTGTTTCTCGACCGCGTGAACATCGTGTCCGAATACGACCGGATGGTGCGAAGTCCCTCCTTCGAGATGCGACTTCCCTCCGTCGTGTCACTGAAGACCTACGTTCAGCCCGCCCGCAACCCCGCCTTCACCCGCTTCAACGTCTTCCTCCGCGACCGCTTCACCTGCCAATATTGCGGGGCGCGCGACGAACTCACGTTCGACCACGTCATTCCCCGGTCCAAGGGCGGCCTCACCACCTGGGAGAACGTCGTCGCCGCCTGCTCTCCCTGCAATCTGAGAAAGAGCGACCAGCTCCCGCGCGACGCCGAGATGTGGCCCCGGCAGGCACCCTACGCGCCCGACCTCCACGACCTGCATCGGGCGGGCCGCCACTTCCCACCGAACTTTCTGCACGAAAGCTGGCTGGACTACCTGTACTGGGACACCGAGCTGGAGCCCTGAACGCGCGCTGCCCCGAGCACCGCCAGGCCCGCCAGGGCAAGCGAGACGAGCGCGTTCCAGCCCGCCAGCGAAAGGCCGAGAAAGCGCCAGGCCGCCTCCGTGCAGCTCACCACGCGCACGTTGTTGAGGGATTGGAGGAAATCCCCAACGGCACCCGGCGCGGCGCCGCTCCCTCCCCCGCAATCGGAGGGCCCCAGGAACCAGCCCCACTCGACGCCGGAATGGTAGGCGCCCAAGCCCGCGCTGACGAGGAACACCAGCGACAGGACCAGCAGCCCCGGCCGCAGCAGTCCCTGCGGCGCAAGGGCGACCAAGATCGCGAGCGGAATGCCCCAGTAATACGGCTGGCGCTGGAGCAGGCACAGCTTGCAGGGAACCAGCCCGAAGACGTGCTCCGATACCAGCGCGCCGCCGATCGTCGCCAGCGCGACGAGGACGATCAGGACCGCGATCGCCCGTGGCGTCGGCCGGTCGATCATCGGCGGGCTCAGTACAGGAACTTGATGGCGGCGAAGCCGCCGATGACGAACACGACGAGAAGGGCCGCCACCGCGCCCAGGTGCCGGTCGAGAATGCCCCTGATGAGATCGCCGTAGCGCCCGAGCAGCGCCGCCACGAGCGCAAAACGGGCGCCCCGCGTGATGAGCGACAGGATCGTGAAGGCGAGCAGGTCATAGCCCGCGAAGCCGGACGTGATCGTCACGAGCTTGTACGGGATCGGCGTGAAGCCCTTCAGGAGGATGATCCAGGCGCCGTACTGGGCATAGGCGGTGCGGAACGCCTCCGCCCCGGCCTCGAGCCCGTAGAGCTGAAACAGCCACTTCCCGACCGAATCGTAGAGCAGCGCACCGATCGCATAGCCGAGCAGGCCGCCGGCCACGGAGGTCACCGTGCACAGGGCGGCATAGAACCAGGCCCGCTTCGGTCGGGCCAACGCCATCGGGACGAGCATCACGTCCGGCGGAACCGGGAAGAACGAGCTTTCCGCGAAGGACACCGCGCCCAGCGCGTAGGGCGCGCTCGGCCGCGCCGCGATGCCGAGCATCCAGTCATAAGTCTTGCGCAGCATACGGCCTCTGCCCACGAACCAGCGCGCGACTTTGACCACAGCCCCGCGAAGCTGGCCAGAGCAGCACGGTCGCAGCCGCCCCATGAGGTCCACCGGCCTCCACTCACTCCCCGTCCGGGTGAGCTTGCCGATCTCCACTGGATGCAATGCCCGGTCCAGCGGCCAAGCAGGTGCCTCGCAGAGGCCGGATGGCGCCCCTATACCCTGCGGCAGGGCGAAGGACTGGCCATCCCCAAATCCGCCATCGAGGCAGACGCCGAGGCGCAAGCGTGGAGGGCTGGGGCAGGCTGAAAGCGAGACTCGGCAGAACCGCTCACGAGCTCACGAGGCTCGCGGCCAAGAAAAATCCCGACCCATCACTGGGGGTCGGGATCGAAGTTTCCTCAGACTATCCCACGTGTTCCGCCCAGACAAAGCTTAGGAACACAACACATTCCCGCTCTTTCCTGCCATGATGTCAAGCCCATAAGGCAAGATACAGCAGCTTAATGCCATCTTCTCTGATTCCGATCTGGCAAATCCTGGTCGTTATCTTGGCAGAAACATGGCATCGACCGCCATAAGCCCGCCCGTTTGGCTGCCACAATGAAGCACAGCGGCACATATACTGCCCGCCACGATCGTGCGGAACCAGATTACCAGCCGAGATCAGGTCTCAAGCCAAGCGAAAGGGTCCGGCGTCGCCGCCGAACCCTCACCAGGAAGCGCGTCACGCTTAGAACGTGTTGAACTTCCAGTTCACGCCGGCGCGGACGACCACGAACTCGTCAGCAGTGCGCTGACGGTTGCCCGCGACGAACACCGGAGTGACGACTCCGCCGATGGACGTTGCGCCGACGAAGTTACCGGCCCGGTTACGGTCGAGGCTCACGTAAAGCGCCTCGATCTTGCCTGTCCAATTCGGCGTGAAGGCGTATTCCACGCCACCACCGGCAGTCCAACCCGTGCGGATATCGTTGAGGTTGCTGCCGCAAGCAACGGCGCCGAGAGCCGTCGCACAGTTGATGTTCGGCCCGTCGCCGTACGCGAAGCCGCCTGTCCCGAACACGAGCAGACGATCCCACGCGTAACCGAGACGCCCGCGCACCGTGCCGAACCACTCGATACCGCCCGCGCGGTTGTTGATGGCTGGAGCGAACACCCCCCCGCCAGGAAGAATCGGAGGCGGCGCAAAGATCACCGTGCCGGCGCGTCTACCGGCCAGGTCTGCGCCCTGGATGTCAGCCTCGAGACCGATGACGAAGCTGCCGATCTGGTAATTGTACCCGAGCTGACCGCCGCCAACGATCCCATCATGGTTGCTGTTGCCGCTGAGCGCTACCGTTCCGGCATAGCCGCCGAGCGGACCCGGCAAGCCACCCGGAGCAATCGTAACGACGCGGTTTCGGTCGCCATTCACGCCGAAGCCCCCGCCGATATTCACACCGGCGTAGAATCCGGTCCAGGTGAAGACGGGGACAGCCACGTAAGGCGGTGGAGCGGCGCGGGTCGGCAGGTCAGCAGCGAAGGCCGATGCTGAGATGCAGGTAAGCGCCGTTGCGGTGAGTAGCTTTAAACGCATGGAGCCCTCTCAGTTGCTACGCTTCTATCCTGCACCCAAACGCCTCTTTTATCTGGTGTATATCGGCAACATCCGCCCCTCAAATGATGGCCGCACAAATATACGAAAGGGGTAATACCTTTTCCTTCGCGGCAGCGCAGCGATTAGCGAGACGATCTATTTTCTGCGACCGGCGCCTAATACGCGCCAAGAGCCGCCACACGCGGCCGTAATATGCGCGAGGTCAGGAGATATTCGAGGGCCGCGGCGCTCCACCTGCCTGGGCTCGCTCGCCGCCGGGACATTGGGACCGTTGCCGCTGCAAGTTGAGGTAGGACCATTTACGACCTGGACGCCGAACCGGATCGATCCTCAAGCTCCCGACGATGAATCCCCAACGGCCGAATCTCAAGGACGTCGCGCGCCTCGCCGCGGTGGACGTCTCGACCGCGTCGCGCGTTCTGAATGGCAGCGCGACGCAGCGCGTCAGCGAGGAGACGCGGGCGCGGATCCTCCAGGTCGCCAAAGCTCTCGACTATCGGCCCAACTCCCTGGCCCGCGGCCTCCGAACCTCCCGGGTCTTCGCGCTCGGAATCGTCGTGCCACAGCTCGACAATCCGGTGTTCTCCTCCGCCATCCGCGGGGCCGAGCTGGCCGCGAGCGCACTCGGCTACTCCCTCATCATCTCGCACCGCGATCCGGGCAGGGCAGCGGAAGGCGAGTACAAGCGGCTCACGGGCGCGCACCGCGTCGACGGACTTCTAGTGGCGAGCCTCGACGAGGATCGCGGCCTGATCGAAGCGCTCGAGGAGACCGGCGTCCCCTTCGTGCTCATGAACCGGCGTATCGGAAGCGCTCCGGCCGTGGCCCTCGACTCGGAGGAAGCCGCCCGGGTCGGGGTCGAGCACCTCCTCAAGCTTGGACATCGCCGCATCGCTCATCTCGCGGGCCGGCTCGAAGGGTTCAACGGCCGGGCACGCCTTGCGGGCTTCCAGGCTGGGCTGAAGGCTTACGGGCTGCCGTTCGATCCGGATCTCGTGGAGGCTGCGGGCTACACGGTCGAGGGCGGCAAGCAGGCCATGGAGGCGCTCCTGGCCCGCCTCCATCCGAGGCCGACGGCCGTGCTCGCCGCAACCGTGGTCTCTGCCGCGGGGGCGCTCGCGGCCCTCCACGAAGCCGGCCTGGACATCCCAGCGGACGTCTCAGTCGTTGCCATTCACGACGCCCCCATTGCCGCGATGGTCTATCCGGCACTGACGAC
>JAFAEL010000068.1 GCA_023423995.1 Pseudomonadota bacterium
CACCACAGGCGCAGCCGGTGCAGCGGAACGGGAATCACGACGTCCGCTTCCCCGGCTAGCTCCGCCCCTGCCCGCGCCATCATGGCCCCGAGGGCGCGAGCGAGGTCCAGACGATCCGAATATTTGAGCCGGTGCACGAGCTTCCGCGCGGTGTCGTCGTAGCGGGCGACCGCGCGCGCTCGGGCGAAGACAGGCGGATCTGCGATCGCGGCCGGCGAGACCAGCGGCATCCCGAGATCGACCGCGAAGGGCGTGCCGAGGCGTTCGCAATAGGGCCGCTCGATGAAACGGATACCGGCCCAGCACTTGCCGCACAGGGTATGCGGCTCGCCCGTGCCCCCGCCGCAGCCGATGCAGCTCGGCGGATAGACGAGCCCCGCCAGAGCGTTGCCGATACGAGTCAGGGCAGGGAAGGAGGCCTGGAGCATGAACGGCCGGCATGGCGGATTGCTTCCCGCCTTCGGGCATCTTTCGCCGAACTCCCGAACGGCGCAATAGAGCCCGATGGAGCCCGGAGCCGCCCCCCTCGTCTTTGACCGGACCCTCGTGCGACGCCGGCTGGCCCGGGCCGTCGCAGGCGGGTTCGAGAGCTTTCTCCTCGAGCGCGCCGTCGCCGACCTGGAGGAGCGACTTGCAGCCGTGACCCGGCCGTTCGCGGTCGCGCTCGACGTCGGCACGCCTACGCCGGCTGCCGCCGAGGCGGTCGCGAGGGCTCGCGCCGGCATCGACGTCGTGCGGCTCGCGCCGGCCCCGTCCACGGCCGCGGGCCGGGCGATTTCCGCCGCGGTTGCGGACGAGGAGGCCCTGCCGGTCGGGCCGGAGAGCGTGGACCTCGCCGTCTCGCTTCTGGGCCTCCAGTCGGTGAACGACCTCCCCGGGGCGCTGCTGCAGATCCGCCGCGCCCTGAAGCCCGACGGTCTCCTTCTCGCCTGCCTGTTCGGTGGCGACACGCTGACCGAACTGCGCCAATCCTTCGCGGCGGCGGAGAGCGAGATCGAGGGCGGTGCGAGCCCCCGGGTCGCGCCGTTTGCCGATGTGCGCGCCCTCGGAGGCCTGCTCCAGCGGGCCGGCTTCGCGCTTCCGGTGGTCGATGTCGAGACGGTCACGGTACGGTACGCGAACGCATTTCGCCTGATGGCGGATCTGCGCGCGATGGGGTTGAGCAACGCGCTCGCCCAGCGGCGCCGGGCGCCGCTTCGGCGCGCGACGCTCCTGCGCATGGCGGCCGTCTATGCCGAGCGCTTCGCCGATCCCGATGGCCGGATCCGGGCCACTTTCGATATGGTGTGGTTGTCCGGCTGGGCGCCTCACGAGAGCCAGCAGAAGCCGCTTCGGCCCGGTTCCGCGCGTTCGCGTCTAGCCGATGCCCTCGGCACGACGGAGCAGCGGATCGGGCCTGCGAAGCAGAGCGAGGAGGGGGAAGGTTGACCGGATCCGCGAGCGCCCATCCGATCAGGATCGAGCCGAACCCGAACCGCATCCGGGTCGTCCTCGGCGGCACGATCGTGGCCGAGACAACGCGCGCCCTCACGCTGCGTGAGGGCCATCTGCCGCCCGTGTTCTACATCCCCCGCGACGACGTGCAGCTCGACCTGTTCGAGCGCACGGAACGGCGCTCCCACTGCCCCTACAAGGGCGATGCCAGCTACTACACGGTCACGGGCGGCGGGCTGGAGCGGCGGGACGCGGCCTGGAGCTACGAGGCTCCACTGCCGGCCGCGAAGAAGATCGCGGGATACTTCGCCTTCTATCCCGAAAAAGTCGATGCAATCGAGGAGCTTTACTGAGAATGGCCGAACGTCCCGAGCGACTGTCGCGCTCCGCCTTCCGTCTGTTTCGGCCCGTGCCGACGCGCTGGATGGACAACGATGTCTACGGCCACGTGAACAACGTCGTTTACTATTCCTACTTCGACACGGCCGTGAACGCGCATCTTGTCGATAACGGCGTGCTCGATCCGGCGACGAGCCCCGTCACGGGCCTCGTGGTCGAGACCTCCTGCACCTATTTCGAATCCATCTCGTTCCCGGAGACGGTCGAGGCCGGCATCGCCGTGGACAAGTTGGGGCGCTCCTCGGTGACCTATAGGGTCGCCATCTTCAAGGAGCGTGCGGAACTCGCGGCCGCGCAGGGCCGCTTCACCCACGTCTATGTCGATCGCGCCTCCGGGCGGCCGGTCGAGATCCCGGCTGCGACCCGCGCCGTGCTGGAGCCCTTGCAGACCTGAGAGCGAAGCCGGCCTGGCTGGGCAGCATCCCGGCGCCTCTCAGGCCGGGACGACCGGTCGGTCGAGGGCCGTGCGATAGGAGATGGCTTCCGCCAGGTGCAGGCGGCGCACGCGCGGCTCGCCGTCGAGGTCGGCGAGCGTGCGCGCGACTTTCAGGATGCGGTGGAAGCCGCGGGCGGAGAGCCGCATGGCGTCGGCCGCCTCGCGGATGAGGCGGAGTCCCTCCTCGTCGGGCTTGGCCACCTCCTCGAGGACCGAGCTCGGGCAGGATGCGTTCGTCGTTACGCCCTCGATCCCGAGAGCCGCGTAGCGCCGCATCGCGAGTTCGCGCGCCCGCGCGACGCGGGACGCCACCTCCGCGGATCCTTCGCTCGCCGGCGGCAGGATCAGGTCCGCGGCCGTTACGGCGGGCACCTCGATCGCGAGGTCGATGCGATCGAGCAGCGGGCCGGAGATGCGAGCCGTGTACTGCGCCATGCAGCGGTCGTTCGGCTGCCGCCGACAGGCATAGCCGGGATCCGTGGCGTGCCCGCAGCGGCACGGGTTCATGGCCGCGACGAGCTGGACGCGCGCCGGATAGGTCGTGCGGTGGTTTGCGCGCGCGATCATCACCGTGCCGGTCTCGAGCGGTTGGCGTAGCGCGTCGAGCACCGAGGGCTGGAACTCAGGCAGCTCGTCGAGAAACAATACGCCGTGATGCGCCAGCGAGATCTCGCCCGGCCGCGCGTTGATGCCACCCCCCACGAGCGCCGCCATGGAGGCCGAATGGTGCGGCGCCCGGAACGGGCGGCGGCTCGACAGCGCACCATTCTGCAGCTGCCCCGCGACCGACTGGATCATCGAGATCTCGAGCAGCTCGCGGGGCGAGAGCGGCGGCAGGATGGAGGCGAGCCGCTGGGCGAGCATCGACTTGCCGGCGCCGGGTGGTCCGGACATCAAGAGATTGTGCCCTCCGGCGGCCGCGATCTCGAGCACGCGCTTGGCGCTCTCCTGCCCGCGGATGTCGCGCAGGTCCGGAAGAGGACCCGAGGGAGGCGCCACGGCCGGCTCCGGCCGCGCCATCACCTGATCGCCCTTGAAGTGGTTCGCGAGCTGAATCAGAGAGCGGGGCGCCAGGATATCGGCGTCCCCGGAGGCCCATGCCGCCTCGGGTCCGCAGGCGAAGGGGCAGATCAGCCCGTGTCCCCGGGCATTCGCGGCGATCGCCGCCGGGAGCACGCCGGCCACGGGTGTGATCGTGCCGTCGAGCGCCAGCTCGCCGAGCACCGTGTAGCCGGAGAGGGCGTCGGACGGGATCGCCCCGATCGCCGCCATGATGCCGAGGGCGATCGGCAGGTCGTAATGCGAGCCCTCCTTCGGCAGGTCGGCGGGCGCGAGATTGACGATGACCCGCTTGGCCGGGAGGGCGAGGCCGGAGGCGATCAGCGCCGAGCGGACGCGCTCGCGGCTTTCGCCCACGGCCTTGTCGGGCAGGCCGACCACAGAAAACGCGACATTGCCGGCGGAGATCTGGACCTGAACGTCTACGGCGCGTCCCTCGATCCCCTCGAAGGCGACGGTGGAGACGCGCGTGACCATGCCGGACATCATCCCCGAGCCGCTGGCGCGATGGTAGCTGTCCGGCAGAGCCGGTCAAGAACAGGCGGAATCTACAACGACATGCTCGCCTTTGATCACCGTGGCGGGCACGCCTAAGATCTTAGGCTTTCCGATCAGGCAAGCATTTCAATTCAGCGGTGATCTCCCGAGGACACGGCGCCCGGCCTGCATGCCGATGTCGGACAGGTTCAGGCTTTCGGATGCTTGTGGATCGGGTCGACCCAATAGACTTCTTCCGGCTTCTCGACCGGCTCCACATCCGTGATGTTCACCACCACGGCCTCGTTGTCTGAGCGCACGAGCACGCATTCGAGCGGCTCGTCCGTGGAGGCGTTGATCTCCTGGTGCGGCACGAAGGGCGGAACGAAGATGAAGTCGCCGGGTCCGGCCTCGGCCACGTATTCGAGCTTGTCGCCCCAGCGCATCCGGGCCTGACCGCGGACCACGTAGATCACGCTCTCCAGCTCGCCGTGGTGGTGCACGCCCGTCTTGGCGTTCGGCTGGATGGCGACGGTCCCGGCCCAGATCTTCTGCGCCCCGACCCGGGCGGCGTTGATGGCCGCCTGGCGGAACATGCCGGGTGTCTGCGCCGTGTTCGGGTCGAGCTGGTCGCCCTTGATGACGCGCACGCCGTCATGCTTCCAGCGCGGCTCGCCGGAATGCTCGTGCGGATGGTCGTGGTCGTGATGGTGGCTCATGCGCCTATCGTAGGCCGTGGGTCCGGGCCGGCTCAAGCGGGGGAGCGGACGGGCCGCGCGGGGTTGCCGACGACGGTTCCGTTCGCGGGCACGTCCCGGGTCACGACACTGCCCGCTCCGATCACGGCACCGTCCCCGATCGTGATGCCGGGCAGGATGATCGCGCCGCCGCCGATCCAGACATGCTCGCCGATGCGGACCGGCCGGCCAAATTCGAGGCCGCTCCGGCGTATTTCCGCATCGCGCGGGTGATCGGCTGCATAGATCTGCACGGCAGGACCGATCTGGGTGCCGGCGCCGATCCGGACCTCGACGACATCGAGGATCACGCAGTTGAAGTTCAGGAAGACGTCCGCGCCGAGATGGATGTTGAAGCCGTAATCGCAGTGGAAGGGCGGCCGGATGACGGCACCCTCGCCAACCGAGGCGAGGCGCTCGGCGAGCAGGGCCCGTCGCTCAGCCGGCGAGGCCGCGAGCGCCGCGTTGTAGCGCACGAGCCATTCCTTGGTGGCGGCGAGGTCGGCCTGGATCTCGGGATCGCCGGGCCGGTAGAGTTCGCCGGCGAGCATCTGCTGCTTTTCCGTCATGGAGCCGGCGCCTGGGCGGGTTGCCGATCCAGCCATTCGCGAAGCGCATCATTGATACGGGTCTGCCATCCGGGGCCCGTCTCCCGCAACCGCTCGAGCACGTCGGCGTCCAGCCGGATCGTCACCTGCTGCTTCGGCCGCTCGCTCTTGGGCCGCCCTCGGCGGATCAGCTTGTCTCCAATCTTGAAGTCGGCGGTCTCAAACCACTCGTCCGTGAGTTCGGGGATCTCATCGTAATCCGCCTGCGTGAGGACGTAGGCGTCCACCTTGGCAAAGTCGGTCTTGCCAAACGGGTTACCCGAAGTGGGCGCCGTAGCGCGTTTGCTCGCGGGCATTGGCTTTCCTCATCGAGAAGACGTGGCGGTCCTCGCCACGAGGCGTCCAGCACACAACAACCATCCGGCCGTTCAGGAGGCCGATCGTGATAACTCGTACCTCGCCATAGTCGTGCCGGTCATCGATCTCCTCGTAGGTCCGGCCATCGAACACCACCTGCGCAGCTTCGAAGTCGAGCCCCCGCTCGCGCAAGGTCTAGTCCCGCTTGGCCGGATCGAACGTGATCGCCATATGATTCCCGTAGCTACAGGAAACAACTCAGCGGGAGGAGATCACCGGGAAGGGATCCGGATGGGCGGGAGCGTAGTATAGAACTCGGGAACTCGTCCGCCGCCAAGCCGGGCGGGGAGAGAACGCAGGATCAGGATGACCTTCCGCTCCATCTACGCTCGAGGGTTCGCGCGGGTCGCGGCCGTGGTGCCGCGCTGCCATCTTGCGGATCCGGCGCGGAACGCGGGAGCCGTGCTGGAAGTGGCCCGGCGCTGCCACGAGCGGGCGGTCGCCGTAGCGGTCTATCCGGAGTTGTTCCTGTCCGGGTACTCGATCGAGGACCTGCTGATGCAGGACGTGCTCCTCGATGCCGTCGAGGAAGCGGTGACGGAGCTGGTCGAAGGCTCGGCCGATCTCCTGCCGGTGCTCGTGGTCGGCGCGCCGCTGCGCTTCGGCCTTCGCATCTATAACACGGCGCTGATCATCCACCGGGGAAAGCTGCTCGGCGTTGTCCCGAAGGTCTACCTGCCGACCTATCGCGAGTTCTACGAGGCGCGCCATTTCGCGGCGGGGGAGGGCATCCGGGGCGAGACCATCCGCATCCGCGGCCTCGAGGCGCCCTTCGGGACGGACCTGATCTTCCCGGCGGAGGATGTCCCCGGCCTGACGCTCGGGGTCGAGATCTGCGAGGACATGTGGATCCCGCTGCAGCCGGGGGCGGAGGCGGCGCTCGCCGGTGCGACGGTGCTGGCGAACCTCTCAGGCAGCCCGATCACGATCGGCCGCGCTTCGAGCCGCGCGCTCTACTGCCAGTCGACCTCGGCGCGCTGTCTCTGCGCCTATGTCTACGCGGCCGGCGGCGCCGGGGAATCGACGACCGACCTCTCCTGGGACGGCCAGACCTCGATCTATGAAAACGCGGTGCTGCTGGCCGAGGGCGAGCGCTTCGCGACCACAGACCAGATTACGATCGCCGATGTCGATCTCGACCTGCTCCGCCAGGAGCGGAGCGCCATGGGGACCTTCGACGACAACCGCCGGGCGCAAGGTGCCCGGCTCTCCTACCGAACGATTCCCTTTCGGCTCGACCCACCCCTGGACGATGTCGGGCTCGAGCGCCGTGTCGACCGCTTTCCCTTCGTGCCGGACGATCCCGTCCGCCTCGCCCAAGATTGCTACGAGGGCTACAACATCCAGGTCGCGGGCCTCGCGCAGCGCCTTTCCGCGATCGGCACGAAGCGGGTCGTGATCGGCGTCTCGGGCGGCCTCGATTCGACCCATGCCCTGATCGTGGCGGCAAAGGCCTTCGACCGGCTCGGCTGGCCGCGCACCGACATACTCGCCTACACGATGCCGGGCTTTGCGACCTCCGACGAGACCAAGACGAACGCCATCGCCCTGATGGAGGCGCTCGGCGTCACCTGGCACGAGCTCGACATCAAGCCGGCCGCGCGCCAGATGCTGTCCGATCTCGGCCACCCGTTCGGGCGCGGCGAGCCCGTCTACGACGTGACCTTCGAGAACGTGCAGGCAGGCCTGCGGACCGACTTCCTGTTCCGCCTAGCCAATCAGCAGGGCGCGATCGTGATCGGTACGGGCGACCTGTCGGAACTCGCCCTCGGCTGGTGCACCTATGGCGTCGGGGACCAGATGTCCCACTACAACGTCAATGCCGGGGTGCCCAAGACGCTCATCCAGCACCTGATTCGCTGGGTCGTCTCATCGGAGCAGTTCGAGCACGGGACCGGCATCAACCGAACGCTGCTGTCGATCCTGGACACCGAGATCTCGCCGGAACTCGTGCCCGTCGAGGCGGGCGAGACGCCCCAATCGACCGAGGCCAAGGTCGGGCCCTACGAGCTGCAGGACTTCAACCTCTTCTACACGCTGCGCTACGGCTTCCGGCCTTCCAAGATCGCGTTTCTGGCCCTCCATGCCTGGGGCGATGCGGCGAAGGGCGACTGGCCGCCGGGCTTCCCGGAGGAGCGGCGGCGCGCCTACGAGCTCGTGACTATCCGGAAGTGGCTCGACGTGTTCCTGCGGCGCTTCTTCGCCTTCGCGCAGTTCAAGCGCTCGGCCCTGCCGAACGGCCCGAAGGTCTCGCATGGGGGCTCACTCTCTCCCCGAGGCGACTGGCGCGCGCCATCGGATGGGAACGCCGCAGCATGGCTCGCCGAACTGGAGCGCAACGTTCCCCACGCCTGAGCGTTTTCACGCGCCGGAATGGGGGAGACATTGCTCAAGGACGACGAGGAACTCACGCGGGGCCCGCTGCCAAAAAGTGCGGTCCATCTCTGCATCGACATGCAGAACATCTTCGCTCGCGACACGCCGTGGCATACGCCATGGATGGGGCGCGTGCTGCCGGAGGTCGTTCGGGTCGTCGAAGCCCATCCGGAGCGCACGATCTTCACGCGCTTCATCCCAGCCGAACGGCCAGGAGAGGGCGTCGGCACCTGGAAGACCTATTACGAGAAATGGGCCGACCTGACCCTCGAACGGCTCGAGCCGGACATGGTCGAACTGGTGCCGGAGCTGGCGCGCTTCGTGCCGCCCGCCACGACGCTCGACAAGAAGGTCTATTCGCCCTGGTTCGAGCCCGCGCTCGTTCAGGAGCTGCGCAGGCGTAGGGCGGATACGCTGATCGTGACGGGCGGCGAGACGGATGTTTGCGTGCTTGCGGCCGTGCTCGGCGCCGTCGATCGCGGCTACCGCGTCGTGGTCGGGAAGGACTGCCTGTGCTCGTCCTCCGACGCCGCGCACGACGCCTCGATCACGCTGTACCAGCGCCGCTACGGCCAGCAGGTCGAGGTCGCGACGGCCTCGACCATCATCGAGAACTGGCGATGAGCCGCCAGTTCAGCGCTCGGCCACGTAGCCCTTCGGGGTGACCACGACCCATTGCCGGCCACGCCGCTCGATCGCCTCCACGCGGCCGAGCCCGGGCAGGTTCATGCCTGGCGCGACCTCGAAGAAGCGGCCATTCCGCCCCTCCACGAGCGCGAAGCCGTCCTCGATGTCGCGCAGGACATAGCCCTCCGCCTGCTGCTTGCGGGGATCGACCGGCTCGACCGGGCGGGCCGGCGGGCGCGCGTCGACGACAGGGGTGGGGAGGCTGCCGGTCTGCGTGACGTCGGCCTGAGCGGCCGCAACTGGCTTCGACGCGGCAGCCGGCACCGGCGCGGCCGAGGCCGTCTGCACCTGCTTCTCGATGCGGTCGAGCCGCTCGACGAGCGCGCCGAGGCGGGCGGGATCGCGTTGCGTCTTCTCGATCCGCTCGAGCTGTTCTGCGAGCCTGGCGATCTTGGCCGAGGTATCGGCCGCGGAGCGCTCGATCAGCTGTGCCTGCCGGGCCGCCGGATCCCCTCCGCGGCGCTCGTTCCTGAGGCCGTCGAGAGCGGTGCGAATCGCCTTCATGTCCGAGGCGAGGCGGGCCACGTCTTCGCGGTTCTCCCGGATTCCCGAGGCCGCCTCGGCCCAGCGCGCGACAACCACATCGTCGGCTGAATCGCGCCCGGCGGATGCCTGGCCGCCCGCATAGCCGAGCGTGCCCGCGACCAGGATCGCGGCAGCCGCGGCGGCCGGCTTGGCCCAGGGCCGGGTTCCGGCTGCGGCGGCAGCGAGGCGGGCCTTCAGGCTGCTGGAGCCCTTGCTGCCGGCCTCGACGAGACGGGACGCCTTGGATGCGGCAGTCGGAGCCGGTCTCGGCTCCGCCTTGATGTCCTTCTCCGGAGGCGCGGCGGCTTCGACCTTCACGGGCTCCTCAGCCACGGGCGGCGCTGCGCTCTCGATCGCGGGAGGAGGGGTGGCCGGCTGCGGGTCCGAAGCGGGAGCCGCGGACGAACTCGCTTCGGGGGTCGCGCCCTTCCGGAACCAGGTCGCTGGGATCATGGCACCTTCCACAACTGCAATTTGAGGAAAGGCTAACCACGCTCGTTTACGAAAGCCTTACCGTGACGCCGGGGCTCGCGTGACGGAACGGCGCAGCCCCGCAGGGCTTTCAGCCTGATGGCATCGAGAGGTGTTCCGGATCGCTGGCTGTGCGACGTCATGCTGGCTCGGCTCGCGCGGCTGCTGCGAGCAGCCGGCCACGACGCGGCCTTGGCTGGTTCCGAGCACCCGGATCGGCAGCTGATCCTGCAAGCGGAGGAGGAAGGGCGCCTTCTGCTGACCCGAGACCGGCAGCTCGCCGCCTCGGTGGGCGCGGGCGCATTTCTGGTAACCCCCGACCGGCCGGACGATCAGGCGCGTCTGCTGGGGGAGAGTTTCGGCGTGAACTGGCTCGCGGCCCCGTTCACGCGCTGCCTGATGGACAACACGATGCTCCGGCCGGCGAGGGCGGAGGAATTCGCCGCGCTGCCGCCGGACCTTCCCGGTCCGGTGAATACGTGCCCGGCCTGCTCGCGGCTCTATTGGCCCGGTAGCCACGTCCGGCGCATGCAGCGCCGGCTCGAGATCCTGGCCGGCCAGGATAGCCGTTAGGTCGCGACCGTCGGATCGACGCTGGCCGGCCGGCCCTCGATCGAGAGTCGAGGCAGCCGGGCCGGCGTCTCGGCGATCACGCGCCCGCGCCGCACCACCGCGAGCCGCGTCGCCTTCAGGCGGATCGCGTCGATGGGATCGCGGGCCTGGAGCAGCACGAAATCGGCATTGCAGCCGGGCTCAAGCCCGTACCCTTCGAGGCCCATGATGGCGGCCGGGTTCTTCGTGACGGCGTCGAAGCAGAAGCCCATGGCGTCCCGGCTCGTCATCTGGCCGACGTGGACGGCCATGTGCGCCACGTCGAGCATGTCGCCGGAGCCCAGCGAATACCAGGGATCCATCACGCAATCATGCCCGAAGGCGCAGAGGATGCCCTGGCTGCGCATCTCGGGGATGCGGGTCATGCCGCGGCGCTTCGGATAGGTGTCGTGCCGGCCCTGGATGACGATGTTGATGAGCGGGTTGGCGATCGCCGCGACGCCGGCCTCCGCCATGAGGGGCAGGAGCTTGGAGACGTAGTAGTTGTCCATGGAGTGCATGGAGGTGAGGTGCGATCCCGCGACGCGGCCGCCGAGACCGAGACGCTGCGTCTCGTAGGCGAGCGTCTCGATGTGGCGGGAGAGCGGGTCGTCCGTCTCGTCGCAATGCATGTCGACGCGCAGGCCCCGTTCGGCCGCGATCTCGCACAAGGCACGGACCGAGTCCGCACCGTCCTTCATGCTGCGCTCGAAATGCGGGATGCCGCCGACGACGTCGACGCCCTTGTCGAGCGCCCGCTTCAGATTCTCGATCGCGCCCGGCGAGCGGTAATAGCCGTCCTGCGGGAAGGCGACGAGCTGCAGGTCGAGATAGGGGGCAACGCGGCGTTTCACCTCGAGCAGCGCATCGACCGCGAGCAGCCGGTCGTCGCAGACATCCACGTGGCTGCGGATCGCCAGCAGGCCCTGCGCAACGGCCATGTCGCAATAGCGCAGCGCGCGCTCGACAACCGCCTCATGCGTGAGAAGCGGCTTCAGCTCGCCCCAGAGCGCGATCCCTTCGAGCAGCGTGCCGGATTCGTTCAGGCGCGGCAGTCCGAGCGAGAGCGTCGCATCCATGTGGAAATGGACGTCCACGAAGGGCGGCGCGACGAGATGGCCACCCGCATCGATGACCCGCGCGGCCTCCCCTTCGATGCCCGGCCGCACCTCGGCGATACGGCCGCCCTGGACCGCGATGTCCTGGCCCTTGCGGCCGTCGGGCAGGATCGCGTTGCGGACGAGGAGGTCGAGGGTCATGGCGTGGGAGCTTCGTCGAATGGATTGATGAGCGGGACGCCGAACACCTGGAAATGGCGTATGTTGCGGGTGACCACCGTGAAACCGCGCAGGCTCGCGGTAGCTGCAATGGTGGCGTCAGCTAAGCCGGGCTGGTGACCGAGGCTCTTCGCCACGTCGACGAATTCGCCCGCCCTGCGAGCTGTCTCCACATCCACCGGCAGGATCCGATCTCCGTAGATGTCGATCAGTGCATCCAGCCAATCTGCCAGACCGCGGGCACGTTGGCCGGGCTGCTCTCTGCGCAACTTCGCCGCTCCAGCCGCGATCTCCGCGACCGTTATGGCCGACAGGTGAATGGAAACGGAGCGCTTCTCGATCCACCGTAAGAGATGATGCTCGTTCGCGGACTTCGTCGGCGAGCTCGCAGAGACGATGTTGGTGTCCAGCAGGTAGTCGGTCACAGATCGACGTCGCGCCAAGTCCGGTCACGTTCGGGGATGTCGCCGTCCTCGAACGGGGCCGACATCAGGAACTTCCCGAACGATTGAAGGCGGCCAATGCGCTGCCACTCCTCAAAGCCGATCACGACGGCTTCGGGCTTTCCGTGCCGCGTGATGACGGACGGCTCGCCGCGCTTTGCCTCGTCGATGACCGACGAGAGCGTCGCCTTGGCCTCCCTGAGCTGGATCTCCCGCATGGCGACCTCCGTGACTACAATGGTCATATTCGCTCGGAGAAGCCGTAAGGCAACCCTCAGCGCTGCCCCTTAACGTAAGGGATCATCAGGGCCTTCGGGTAATCGGCGCGGCGGGCCACCAGGCAGAGTGCCGCGATGGAGAGCAGGTAGGGCAGCATCAGGAAGACCTGGCTCGGCACGGCGCCGGCCACCTCGTGCTGCAGCCGGAGTTGGAAGGCGTCGAAGGCGCCGAACAGGATCGCGCCGAGGAGCGCCTTGCCGGGGCGCCAGGAGGCGAAGACCGTAAGGGCGATGCAGATCCAGCCGCGGCCGCCGGTCATCTCGAAGAAGAAGGCGTTGAAGGCCGACATGGTCAGGAAGGCGCCGCCCAGCGCCATGATGGCCGAGCCCGCCACGACGGCGCCGATCCGCACGAGGTGGACGTCCAGGCCTTGCGCCTCGACGGCGGCCGGGTTCTCGCCCGCGGCCCGGATCGCGAGGCCGAGCGGCGTCCGGTAGAGCACGAAGGCGACGAGAGCGAAGAGGGCGAGCGCGAGGAAGGTGAGGGCCGTCTGGCCGAAGAGGGCCTGCCCGATGAAGGGCAGGTCGGACAGGACGGGAACACGCACGGGCCCGAAGGGCTGGATGCGCGGCGGCGTCGAGGCTGTCGGCAGGACAACGCGGTAGGTGAAATAGGCGAGGCTCGTCGCAAGCAGGGTGACGCCGATGCCCGTCACGTGCTGCGACAGCCCGAGCGGCACCGTCAGCAGCGCGAGCACGAGGCCGAACAGCGCTCCGGTGAGCGCCGCGATCAGCACCCCCGTCCAGAGATCGGTCCCCAGATGCACGGCGAGCCAGCCCGCCATGGCGCCGGCCGTGAAGATGCCCTCGATGCCGAGATTGAGCACGCCGGCGCGTTCGCAGATCAGCGCGCCGAGCACGCCGAACATCAGCGGCGTCGCGATTCGGATCGCCGCGGCCCAGAAGCTCGCGGAAGCGAGGATGTCGAGGATCGCGCTCACGCCCGCTCCCACCTGATTTTGAAGCGGACGAAGAGGCCGGCCACGAGCACGCAGATCAGCGCCAGCGCAACGATCAGGTCGGCGATGTAGCTCGAGACCCCATAGGTGCGGCTCATCGTGTCGGCGCCGACAAAGACGCCAGCGACGAGAAGCGCGGCCGGGATGACGGCGAGTGGCTGCAGCCCCGCGACCATGGCGACCACGATCCCGGCATAGCCGAAGCCGCGGGACAGATCGGCCGTGAGATTGCCTTTCAGGCCCGCCACCTCGGAGGCACCGGCGAGCCCGGCAACGGCGCCGGACAACGCGCCGACGATCAGCAGGGTCGGGAGCACGCGGATGCCCGCATAGGCGGCCGCTGCGGCATTCTCGCCGACGGCCCTGATCCGCAGCCCGAGCACGGTCCGCGACATGAGGATATGCGCCAGGACGCAGAGGGCGAGCCCGATCGGCAGGCCGGCATGGAGCCGCATA
>JAFAEL010000119.1 GCA_023423995.1 Pseudomonadota bacterium
TCCACCGGGTTCGCAGTCGCGGCAAAGCCCGGCAGAATGGCGCGCAGTTGCTCCTGCGTATCGTCCGAAAGGCGAGGAATCTTCATCTCCGCAGCCGTCGCGGCATCGGCGGCGAGGACGCAGGTTGCGCCGGAATTGCTGATGACGACGAGGCGCCGCCCCTCCGGCTTCCATCCCTGGAGATACAGCTCGGCCGCCTTCACGAGGTCGACCGAGTCCTTCGCGCGCCAGATGCCGTGCTGCTCCAGGAACGCGTCCACGACGCGATCCTCGTTGGCGAGCGCGCCCGTATGCGAGCTCGCCGTGGCTTGGCCCGCCGGCGTCCGGCCGCTCTTGAGCGCGATGATCGGCAAGTTCCGCCCGCGCGCGATGGCAGCGGCTTCCGCCAGGTGCTCGGGGTCAGGGATGCTCTCCAGGTAGAGCAGCAGCAGCTTCAGGTCCGGATCGGACGCGACGGCAGTCGCGAACTCGCAGACCGTCACGTCCGCATCGTTGCCGGTGGAATGAGCGTGCCGAACGCCGATCCCGCGCGAGCGCAGCAACCCATAGGGGATGACGCTCATCGCGCCGCTCTGGCTGACGATGCCGACCGGACCGTCCTTCGGCGCTTCCTCGAGGAACATCGACGAGAAGCTGAGGACGGCGCCCGTGCCGAAATTGGCGAGGCCCTGCGTGTTGGGTCCGACCATCCGCATGCCGTGGGCGCGGGCCCGCTCGACCATCGCACGCTCGGCCGCCTTGCCCTCAGGGCCGGTTTCCCCGAAGCCCGACGTCATCATCACGGCGAGCTTCACGCCCATCCCGCCGCATTCGTCGAGTGCCCGCACGGCGTCCTCGCCCGGCACCGCGATAATCGCAACATCCGGTGCCTGGTCGAGATCGGCAAGCCTCGGCACCGCCTTCACGCCCTGCACCTCAGCGCGCTTCGGATTGATCGGATAGATCGCGCCGCGGAAGCCGAAGCGCCGCAGATAGTCGAGCGGCCGACCCCCGATCTTGTTCGGGTTCTCGGAAGCGCCGATCAGGGCAACAGAGGCGGGATCGAGCGCCGCCTTGAGGTTGGGATTCATTAGGAGCGCCGGGGTTCGACGAAGGGTACGATCCGCTCGCCGAGCGGGCGGAAGCTGGTGAGGACGGCGTCGCCTATGGCGAGGCCGTCTGCTGCATGGCTCATGAAGCGGAAGCCTTCCTCGGCGTCGACGAGGGCGATCCGATAGGGCGCGAAGGGGCGCAATTCGGTCGAGGGCGCGCGTGCAACCGTCGTGATGGCGTGGACCTTGCCGCGGCCGGAGGCGATCCGGACCTCGACGTCCTCCGATCCGCAATGAGGGCAGAACGGGCGGCGAAAGTAGCTGACCCTGCCGCAGGCCTGACACCTGCCGTAGGTCAGCGCCTCGGCGCCGCTCGTCCAGTCGGCGATCACGCTCATCGTGTGGCCTCCAGGACCAGGCTGACATGCGAGGAGAGGACGCCGCCGTCGCCGTGCAGCAGAGCGAGCGGCGGCCGCTCAACCTGCCTGTCGCCGGCCTCGCCGCGCATCTGGCGGACGGCTTCGACGAGATGCGCCATCGCGCCGCCAACGCCGCAATGGCCGTAGCTGAGGAGCCCGCCATGCGTGTTCAGCGGAATCGCGCCGTCCGGCGAAAAATAGCCCTCGCGGGCGAGCCGGCCGGCGCTTCCGCGCGGGGCGAGCCCGATCTCCTCCAGGAGGATCGTCAGCGTGATCGTAAAGCTGTCGTAGATGCCGGCGTAACGGATATCCGCTAGCGCGACGCCTGCCTGCCGCATCGCGCGGGAGGTGCAGTCGCCCGCGCCGGACTCGGTGAGCGAGGCTGCGCTGACATGCTGGTGCATATGCGCCTGAGCGGTGCCGATGATCCGAATGCCCGGTCGGCCGCCATCTTCGCGCTCGATCACGAAGGCGGCTCCGCCATCGGAGACGGGGCAGCAATCAAGCAGCTTGAGCGGGGAAGCGATCGGCTTCGAAGCGAGGACGTCCTCGACCGTGATCGGCGCGGTGAGCTGCGCGCCGGGCGTGCGGGCGGCGTTGGCGCGCATCAGCACAGCGAGTTCGGCGAAATCGGCCTCCGTCGAGCCGAATTCGTGCATGTAGCGGGAGGCGACGAGGCCGTAATAGGCCGGGATCGTCGGCCCGAGCGGGACCTCGTAGACCGGATGGCCGACCTGGGCGAGCGTTTGGATCGCGCTGTCGCGGGACTGCCCGGTCAGCCGGTTCTCCCCCGCGACGACCAGGATGCGGCGGGCCGCACCCGCATCCACGAGCAGATGGGCGAGCATCACGAGGCCGAACCCGGTCGCGCCGCCGAGCTGAATCGCATGCGCGTAAGCCGGCCGGATGCCGAAATGCTCCGCGAACACGGTCGAGAGCATGAGGTGCGGCAGCGTTGTCGAGTAGCCGGTGAGCAGGCCGTCGACGTCTCGTCGCTCCACGCCGGCGTGGTTCAGCGCCGCTGCCGCTGCCTCGCTCATCAGCGCCAGGGTGTCGCGGCCTTCCAGCTTGCCATAGGGCGTGAGACCTACGCCGGTGATCAGGCTCATGAGGCAGATCCCTTCGGACGTGAGGACGTCGCGAGGCCCCGGCCCATCTCGCGGCGGATGAGATCGGTCTCGCGCAGGAGTGCGCCGCAGAGCATCTCGGCTCGCTCGGAGATGCGTTCGGTCAAGGCAGCGATGCTGAGGGCGCCGATGACGGCGCCCGTTTCCGAAAGGACTGGGACGCCGATCGCCGACATCCGGTCCACCACGCGATCGAGAAGCACGACGCAACCTCGCGCCCGGCTTTCCAGGACAAATTCCCGGATGAGATCGACGGACATCCGCGGATAGGGGCCGAGATGCGGGCCGATCACGCCCAGAATGGCGTCGATCTCGCGTACCGGGAGCCAGGCGAGAATGGCGAGAGCTCCGGCTCCGACGCCGAGCGGGCGGCGGCTGCCGATGTCCAGATAGTTCGCCCGGATTGGGAAAGAGCCTACCTGTCGGTCGATGCAGACGGATTCGATGCCGCTGCGCACGGAGAGAAGCGCCGTGTCCTCGGAGAACTCCGCCAGGCGCACAAGGCTCGGCCGCGCCAGCTCACGCAAGTCGTGCGAGCGGCCGGCCGACGCCGCAAGAGCCAGGAATTCGGGCCCGCGCGCAAAGCCGCGGCCGTCCGGCTCGCGCTCGGCGAAGCCTTCTTCGATCAAGGTCTCCAGGATGCGGAGGGCGGTGACCTTGTTCAGGCCCGTCCAGGCCGAAATCTCCGCCAGGCGTTGCGGCGAGCGCGCCGACAGTGCGCGAAGGATAGCGCAGACCTTTTGGGTGGAGTTTGTCGCCCGGCCCTCGTCCGCGG
Organism: Pseudomonadota bacterium; assembly: GCA_023423995.1. Taxonomy (GTDB): domain Bacteria; phylum Pseudomonadota; class Alphaproteobacteria; order Rhizobiales; family Beijerinckiaceae; genus Enterovirga. Next base: position 3,353 of record JAFAEL010000119.1, read on the forward strand.
CATCCGGTTCTGCGGATGTCTGCTTCGCTTGCTCGGCCATCATGACGCCGCCGGCTCAGACCCGCCGAGATAGATCCTCTTCAGGAGGTCGCTGTCCCCGAGCTCCTCCGCCGGGCCTTCGCCCCCGATGGCCCCCGTCTCGAGCAGGTACCCGTAATGGGCGTGTTTCAGCGCCTTCTCGACCAGCTGCTCGATGAGCAAGATGGCGAGACCCCGTCCGGCGAGGCTGGCCGCGACCGCCAGGATGCGGTCGACCACGATCGGCGCGAGGCCTCCCGAGGGTTCGTCCAGGATCAGCAGCCGCGGATCGGCCATCATGCCCTGGGCTACGGCGAGGATCTGCTGCTGCCCGCCCGAGAGCCGCGACGCCTGCTGGTGCCGCTTCTCGGCGATCTCGGGGAAATCGGCATAGATTCGGTCCAGGCTCTCGCGCTGGTCGGGAGCGTGCCGGGCATAAGCCCCGAGGAGGAGGTTGTCCTCCACCGAGAGGCTCGTGAAGACCCGGTGGCCTTCCAGCACCTGCACAAGCCCCGCCCGGACGATGTCGGCGGAAGACGCGCGAGAGATGTCCTTTCCCGCGAAGGTAATCGCGCCCGCCTTCTTCGGCACCAGGCCGGATAGGGCGTGCAGGATGGTGCTCTTACCCGCTCCGTTCCGGCCGAGCATGACGACGAACTCGCCGGGGTGCACGTCGAAGCTGACACCGTGGACGACGTGGGCCTTGCCGTAGGCGACGTGGAGGTCGGACACGGCAAGGAGGGGTGATCCGGCTCGGCGGGCGCTCACGGGTCAGGCTCCCAGATAGACTCGGACGACCTCGGCGTCCGTGCGGACCTCGTCGGGCGTGCCATGCTTGATGAGGCGCCCGCGATCCAGCGTGGTCACGCGCGAGCAGATGCGGAAGACGAAGTCGGTATGGTGCTCGACAAGCAGCACTCCGATCCCGGCATCCCGAATGGTCGCAATGATGCGGCCGAGATGCTCGATCTCGGCCCCCGTGAGGCCGCCGGCGGGTTCGTCGAGCAGGAGGAAGCGCGGGCGGAGCGCGAGCGCGCGGGCGATCTCGAGAAAGCGTTGCTCGGCATGTTCGAGGAGGTTGGCGCGCCGGTTTATCGCGTGGCCGAGCCCGACGCCGTGCACCAGCTCCTCAGCCCGGCGGCGGATTGCGCGCTCCTCACGCATTGCCTTGGGCAGCGACAGCGCCGTCGTGATGAAGTCGGAACCGACGTCGCGCCAGGCACCCAGCATCGCATTGTCCAGGACCGTGAGGGTCGGCAGTAGCCGCGGCTTCTGGAAGGTGCGGGCAATGCCAAGGTTCGGACGCCGCTGGACCGAGTGACCGGACAGCACCTCGGCGCCGAGGAGGATCTCGCCCCCGTCTGGCCGGTAATAGCCTGACATGAGGTTGAGCATCGTCGTCTTGCCGCTGCCGTTCGGACCGATAAGGCCGTGCACCTCGCCGGGCTGGAGATCGAGCGACACGTCGTCGAGCGCGACCAGGCCGCCGAAGCGCTTGCTCGCCCTGCGTGCTATGAGGGCGCTCATGCCGAACCCCGCTCCGAGGCGAGGACGCCGCGTAGCCGTCCGAGGTCCGGCTTCACCTCGTGGCTGCGGTGCGGCTCTCCAAACCGCTCGGCGACGAGGGCGAACACCCGCCCGAAGCCTTCGGGAATGAGGAGGACGACGGCGAGCAGCAGCACGCCGTAGAAGAAGGACCCGAGCTTCGCGAGCGGCGCGACGAGCTCTGGCAGGGCGGTCAGGATGACGGTGCCGACGAGCGGGCCGAGGATCGTTCCGCGTCCGCCGATGATGATGCAGACGAAGAAGAAGAGGCCGATCTCGAATACGAATGTGTCGGGGGTGATGTAGCTCTGCAGCGAGGCGAAGAGCGCGCCGCCGACCCCCGCCGTCACGCCCGAGAAAACGAAGACGGCAAGCTTGAGACGAAACAGGCGGACGCCCACGGAGGTCGCGGCAACCTCGCTGTCCCGGATCGCAACGAGCGCGCGACCCCACATGAGCCGGCTCACATTCCAGGTAAGCCAGGTGACCAGAGCAGCGAGGCCGAGGATCAGCCAGTAATAGCCCCAGGGCGTGTTGAATGGGGCAGGGAAGCTCGGGACGCTCAGCCCCGTGCCGCCGCCCGTAAGGTGGCCTTCCGCCAGCGACAGCTCGGTCACAATGAGCGCAAAGGCCATCGTGGCCATGGCGAAGTAGAAGCCTGGGAGCCGGAGCGACGGCAGGCCGAGGAGGAGGCCCGCGAGCCCCCCGACGATGCCGCAGGCGAGGACTGCCAGGAACGGGTCGATCCCGTGCGTGCCGGCCAGGATGGCGAAGCAGTAGGAGCCGACCGCGAGCAGGCCGACATGGCCGATCGAGAGCTGGCCGGCATAGCCGACGACGAGGTTCAGCCCGGCGATCAGGATCCAGTAGGCGCCGATCAGGGAGGCGAGGTGGAGCTGGTAGAGGTCGCCTGCCCAGTAGGGCAGGGCGACGAGGGCGAGGCCGCCGACGAGGAGGAGAGCACCCTTGATGCGATGCGGCGTCATACCGGCCTCACCCGCTTGGCGCCGAACAGTCCCTCGGGTTGGACGAGCAGCACGACCATGAGGAGGCCGACCGCGATGGTCTGCTGGTACTCTCCGCCGAAAAAGTAGGTCGCGAAGGCCGAGAGAAGACCGAGCGCGGCACCGCCGACGAGGGCGCCGATGTTGCTGCCGAGCCCTCCCACCGCGAGGGCGATGAAGCCGTTCAGCGTGAGCGTCAGGCCGAGGGCGAAGAACGCGAAAGTGAGCTGCCCGGCCGCAAAACCCGCGAGACCGCCGAGAGCCCCGGCCAGGAGATAGGAGAAAGACCGGACACGATCCGTCGGGATGCCGCGGGCGCGGGCTGCGAAGGCATCCTCCGAGGTCGCCTGGAACAGCTTGCCCCAGAGGGTACGGCGGTAGAACAGCTCGAGTCCCGCCGCCATGACGAGGACAGTGACGATCGGGAGCCAATATTTCTGGTCGGCGAGGCCGGCCGAGAAATCCTGCGGGATCAGGCGCGGAAAGGGCCGCGGCTCCGTCCCCCACCACAGGCCCACGGCCTGCTGCACGATCGTGGCCAGCGCGAGCGTCGAGAGCAGCCAAAGGTGCTCGTCGGATCGAGCGAGCACGCGGCGGACGCCGACGATCTCCGTGATCCAGCCGAACAGGGCTCCTACCGTGATCGCTCCCACGAGCCCAACGAGCACCGGCAGGCCCAGATTGCCGATGAACCATGCCCCGAATACGCCGCCGAGCATGCAGAGGTGGCCCGTGGTCACGCTCAGCACCTTCGAGGTGGAGTACATCACGTTGTACGCGAGTGCCGTGGCGGCATAGAGCGCGCCGATGGCGAGGCCCGAAACGAGGACGCTCAGCATGGCATCATCCGCTCCTGCCGGCGAAAGCCGGCATCCAGCCTCAGCATCAGGAACGACCCCGGCTTTCGCCGGGGTGAGCGCTTAAAAGCGGTCATCACATCGGGGCCCGGTCGTAGCTGCCGTCCTTGAATGTGTTGGCAGTGTTCACGACGATGTTCTTGTCGGGAAAGCCGTTGTGGTTGTCGGGCGTCCAGGTGTAGCTCGCATAGACGCCGGGGAAGTCCTTCGTCTTCTCGAGCAGCTCCTTGAACTTCTGCGGGTCGGTCGAGCCGTTCGTCTTCACGGCGTGCTCGATGATCCTCACGGTGTCGTAGCCGAGCGCGACCCACCAGAAGGTGAAGTCGATCTTGCCGCCCAGCGCCGGCTTGATCTGGTCGACGAGCTTCTGCGTCCGCTCGGGCAGCTTGCCGTCGACATAGGTGGTGGATTGGTAGCCCGCCGCGTAGGCGTTCTCCCAGTATTCCGGCTTGTTGAGCAGCGCCTTGATGGGCAGCGCCATGATGGCCGGGTGGCCCACCACTGGCACGTCCCAGCCCATGTTGCCGCGCGTGTTGAGGATTCGGGCCATCAGCCCGGTCGCGGCGGACCACGGCATGATGACGTCGGCGCCGGCCGCCTTGGCTTTGGTGATCTCGTCCGTGAGGTCGGTCTTGTTGGGGTCGATCAGCACGGAATACACCGGCTTCACGCCCGCCTTCTCCAGCAACTCGGCCGCCGTCTTGGCGCTTGACGTGCCGTAGCCCGACGTATCGCCGATGACGGCGACCTTCTTCCGCTTCAGGACGTTCAGCGCGTAGTCGTTGCCGCCCTGGATCCACTGCGTGTTGGTGTTGATTGCCCGGAAGGCGAGCGGGAAGCGCTTCTCGTTGATCAGCTCGTCCACGCTGCCGATCACGATGTTCGGGATGCCCGCTTTCGCGACGATCGGGACCGTGGCGAGCGATTCCCCTGAATTCACCGGGCCGATCACGAAGTGCACCTTGTCGGAGAAGACGAGCTGCTGGGCGAGGTTCACGGCCTTGGTCGGCTCTCCGGCCGTGTCGCGAGTGAGAAGCTCAAGCTTCCTCCCGTTGATCCCACCCGCCTTGTTGATCTCGTCGACGGCGAACTGGACGCCCTGGTTCTCGGCGATCGCGGCCGACGACAGCGGGCCCGTCAGCGACGACAGCCAGCCGATCTTGATGGGCTCTTGCGCATTGGCAGAGCCCGCTATCCCGCAGGCAAGCAAGCCGGCTGCGACGGCGCGGCGCGACACGGTTATCGGCAGCATTACGTAATCCCTCCCTGACCCGGGCCGTTCACGGCCTCTCGTCGCCAAGATGGTTGTTTTTCCGCGGCGACCTGTCAACAATGTTCCGCGAGTAGAAACGAGATGCAACGTTTCTGCCGGGGAGGGCTGGTCTGCGCGTGTATTCGTTCCGTGTGACGGAACGGTCGCTCGGGCTGGAAAACAAGGAGGAGGGCGCTTTTGCTGCGTCGGACATGTCTCGCCGTACTGGCCGCGCTTGCGGTCTCGACCGGCGCTCTGGCCGAGTATCCAGAGCGGGTCGTCAAGATCATCGTGCCGTTCCCTGCCGGCGGGACGACGGACATCCTGGCGCGCCTTGTCGCCGACCGGCTCGACAAACGGCTTGGGCAGCGCTTCATCGTCGAGAATCGCGGCGGTGCCTCCGGCAGCATCGGCGCGCAGGCCGTCGCGGCGAGCGAGCCCGACGGCTACACACTGGTCATGGCGACCATCAACACGCACGGCATCAACGCCGCGGTGTTCAAGAGCCTGCCCTATGACCCAGTGCGGGACTTCGCGCCGATCACCGTTGTGGCGTCCACGCCCAACGTGCTGATGGTCAATCCGTCGCTCGGGGTCTCCGACCTCGCGGGCCTCCTGAAGCTGGCCAAGGAGAATCCCGGCAAGATCGACTTCGGGTCCACCTCGCTCGGCGGCTCGCCGCATATGTCGGGCGAACTCCTCAAGACGATGGCGGGCGTGAACCTCAACCACGTCCCGTACCGGGGCGGCGGGCCGATGCTGAACGACCTCATCGCCGGGCACATAAAGGTCGGGTTCGACAACCTCCCTTCAGCGGTGGGGCATGTCCGGGCCGGCAGCGTGAAGGCGCTCGCGGTCACGACTCCGGAGCGCTTCCCGAGCCTGCCTGACGTGCCGACGATCGCCGAGAGCGGCGTGCCCGGCTACGAGGTCTCGGCCTGGTTCGGCCTGCTCGCGCCCGCGAAGACGCCGCGGCCGGTGGTCGAGAAACTGCAGCGCGAGATTGCGGCAGTCCTGGCCGAGCCGGACATGAAGGCGAAGCTGCTGGAACTCGGCGGCGTGCCGGGCGGGATGAGCCCGGATGCGTTCGGCGAAATCGTCAGGCGCGAGGTCGCCAAGTGGCCGGACGTCGTTGCGAAGACGGGCGTCAAGGTCGAGTGATGGGGAGAGGCATGACAGGTCTACGTATCGGCTCCGGATCAGCCTGGTGGGGCGACCGCCTGGAGCCTGCCCGTCTGAATGCGGAGAAAGGCGACCTCGATTATCTCTGCTTCGAGACCATGGCGGAGGCGACCATCTCGGCCGCCCAGGTTCGGAAGCGGCGAGATCCCGAATTCCCAGGCTACGACACCTATCTCGACGACCGCATGCAGCGCGTCATCCCGGGGTGCCTCCGGCGCGGCACGAAGATCATCTCCAACCAGGGCTGGATCAACCCGGAAGGCGCGGCGCAGCGCATCGTGCATTGGCTGCGCGAATGCGGTGCCCCGAAGGGAACCAAGGTCGCAGCCGTCTCGGGAAGCCTGATCACGGATAGCGTGCTCGACCTGACTGACACGCTCATGGAGAACGGCAAGTCCTCCTCGTCCCTCGCCGGGACTATCGTTTCGGCCGAGGCGTATATGGGCGCCGAGCCGATCGTGCAGGCATTGAAGGACGGCGCGCAGGTGGTCGTGACCGGCCGCGTCGCCGACCCGTCGATCTTCATGGCGCCGATGATGCACGAGTTCCGTTGGGACGCGCTCGACCACAACCGGCTCGGGCCGGGCAACGGCATCGGTCACGTGCTCGAATGCGGCGCGCAGGTCACCGGCGGTTATTTCTGCGACCCCGGGTTCAAGGACGTGCCCGATCCGTGGGACCTCGCCTTCCCGATTGCCGAAGTGGAGAGTGACGGCTCAGCTGTCATCACCAAGGTCGCTGGCACGGGCGGGGCGGTGAACCTGCGCACCCTGAAGGAGCAGCTGTTCTACGAGGTGCACGATCCGGCCAACTACATCACGCCGGATGTGGTGGTCGATTTCACCACCACTGATCTCGAGGAGATCGGGCACGACCGGGTGAGGGTGAGCCGCATCTCCGGCAAGCCGCGCACGCCGACCTTGAAGGTGTCGATCGCCTGCCAGGAAGGCTTCATCGGCGAGGACATGTTTTTCTATGCCGGTCCGGGAGCGCTGCGCCGGGCGGAACTCGCCAAGCGCATCCTCGAAGAGCGCTTCAAGATTGTCGGGCTGGAGGCGGAGGATTATCGCGTCGACTTCGTCGGCATCAACGCGATCCATGGCGGCTCGTCGCCGCGCGTCGAAACCGAGCCCTACGAGGTGGCTGTCCGGGTCGCGGCGCGCTGCAAGACGCGCGAGGAGGCCCTGAAGGTCGGCCGCGAGGTGGATGGGATGGCTGTGTCCGGCGTCGGCATGACGGGCAAGCGCGTCCCGCACCAGGACCGCACCCGGGAGGTGATCGGCGTCTGGTCCTCGCTCGTGCCGCGCGAGGCCGTGAAGCCCGTCATCACCATGTACGAGAGCTGAGCGCCATGAAGCTGAAGCTGCAGCACGTCGCCCATGTCCGCTCGGGCGACAAAGGCAACACGTCCAACATCACGGTCATCGCCTACGAGCCGGACCTTTATCCCATCCTCAAGGAGCAGCTCACGGCCGAGCGCTTCAAGGAGTTCTATGCCGGCATGGTGACTGGCAAGGTCACCCGCTACGAGGTCGACAAGCTCGGCGTCCTGAACTTCGTGGCGGAAGGCGCACTGGGCGGCGGCGTCTCGCGTTCGCTCTGCCTCGACAATTACGGCAAGGCCCTGTCCGCTGCCGTGCTCGGGTTCGAGATCGAGGTGCCGGACTCGAAGGCGAACCTGCTGCGCAACTGGCGGCCGGAGGCTGCCTAGCAGCCCTCATGGCCGGGCGCGGTCCGGCCGTTCACTCAGCAATACAGAACAAGAGGCGGCCGCTCACCCGGTCGCTCCAGGGAGATGTCGCGATGGTTCCCGAACTCACTGAACTCGCGTCAGGGCTCCGGTTCCCCGAGGGCCCGGTAGCGATGCCGGACGGATCGATCCTCCTCGTCGAGATCGAGCGCGGGACGGTGACGAAGGTCGCGCCGGACGGGGCTGTCTCCTATGTCGCGAGGCTCGGCGGCGGGCCGAACGGTGCGGCGCTCGGGCCGGACGGTCGCCTCTTCATCTGCAACAATGGTGGGTTCCGCTGGACCCCGGAGGGCGACGAGAGCGGACTCCGCCCGATTGGCATTGCCGAGGACTATTCCGGCGGCCGGATCGAGGCGCTCGACCTTGAGACCGGCAAGGTCGAGGTGCTCTATCGCGAGTGCGACGGGCGCCTCCTCTGCGGCCCGAACGACCTCGTCTTCGATGGCAAGGGCGGCTTCTATTTCACGGACCTCGGCAAGGTGCGCCACCGTGACCAGGATCGCGGCGCGGTCTACTACGCCCGAGCGGACGGGAGCATGATCCGGGAGGTCGTCTTCCCGATATTCACCCCGAATGGCTGCGGCCTCTCGCCCGACGGAGGCGTGCTCTATGTTGCCGAGACGGAAACAGCGCGGCTCTGGGCGTTCGACCTGAAGGGGCCCGGGGAGATCCGCCGGCATCCGTTCCCGTCACCTCATGGCGGGCGGCTCGTCATCGGCCTGCCGGGCTACAACCGCTTCGACTCGCTCGCGGTCGATGCAGGCGGCAACATCTGCGTCGCGACCCTGGTGAATGGCGGGATCACCGTCGTCTCGCCCGACGGCAGCTCGGTGCGGCACATCCCGATGCCCGAGCGCTGGGTGACCAATATCTGCTTCGGCGGGCCGGACCTGCGCACGGCCTACATCACCCTGTCGTCCACCGGGCGACTGGTCTCGATGCCCTGGGAGCGTCCAGGCCTGCCGCTGCACCACCTGAATCAGTGACATAGGCGCTCGCTCCGGAGGGAAGCCGGAACCCAGGCCGGCGGACCCCGCCTTCGCCGGAGTGAGCGGGGAGGGAGGATCGAATGAAGCACGCGCTCGTTGTCGGTGCCCTCGGGGTCGTCGGGCAAGGCCTCGTCCAACACCTTGCCGGCCAGCCCGGGTGGAAGGTGACCGGCCTGTCGCGCCGGAACCCAAGCGAGTCGCGGGCAGCAAGTTATGTCTCGATCGACATGCTCGATCGCGACGATGCCGAGCGCAAGCTCGCTGGGCTCGCGGACGTCACGCACATCTTCTACGCCGCCTATCTGGAGCGGCCGAGCTTCGCCGACGAAGTGGCCCCCAATCTCGCGATGCTGCGCAACACTGTCGAGGTGGTCGAGCGCGCCGCACCAGGCCTCGAGCATGTCAGCCTGATGCAGGGCACCAAGGCCTACGGGACGCATCTCGGGCCCTACAGGACGCCCGCCCGCGAGTCGGACCCGCGGCACATGCCGCCGAACTTCTACTACGACCAGGAAGACTTCCTACGGGAGCGCGCGCCCAAGGCCCGGTGGACATGGTCCGCCATGCGGCCGCGCACGATCTACGGCTACGCGATCAACTCGCCGATGAACATGACTTCTGTCCTCGGCGTCTATGCGTCGATCTCGAAGGAACTCGGCCTGCCGCTGCGCTTCCCGGGTACGCCGGGCGGCTACCGCGCCCTGCAGCAAGCGATCGACACCGACCTTCTCGCCCGCGCGACCGTGTGGGCCGCGACCGAGCCGCGCTGCGCCAACGAGATCTTCAACGTCACCAATGGCGGCCTCTTTCGGTGGGAGCATATGTGGCCGAAGATTGCCGCCTTCTTCGGCATGGAATGCGGGCCGGTGCAGACGATCCGGATGGCCGAGCAGATGGCCGACAAGGGTCCGCTCTGGGCCCGAATCGTCGAGAAATATGGTCTCCAGCCGACGCCCTTCGAACAGCTCGTCGCCTGGAAGTTCGGCGATTTCCAGTGGCACGCCGAGTACGACTCGATCTCGGAGACGACCAAGATCCGCCGCTACGGCTTCCACGACATCGTGGACGACGAGGAGATGTTCGTTCGCCAGATGGCGCGCCTGCAGGAGCTGCGCGTCATCCCGCCCGCAGCGTAGCTGGCCGCCCTGCCTCGAATCTCAATTAGGGAGGGGATTGCGGCCCGGCCGGATCGGGCTCGCCTGCTATGGCGGCGTGCCGGCCTTCGTCGGAGGCCGGATCGGCGGCCACCGCGGGCACGGGAGGGACATCGGCGTTGTTCTCCGCCCGGTCACGATAGAGCGCAGCGCGAGTCAGGAGCATCAGGGTGACAGGCGTCGTGATGAAGACGAACGCTCCAATCAGCACCTCGTGAACGACGGGGCGAGATCCTAGCGCGGAGAAGAACACCATGGATCCCGCGAGCACGCTCCCGATGCCGAGCGTCGTGCCCAGCGTCGGCGCATGGACGCGCTGGTAGAACGAGCGAAGGCGCAGCATCCCGACCGACCCGATCAGGGCGAGAGCCGACCCGGTCAAGATGAGGATGGAGACGAGGAGCGCGGCCCAGGCCGGGATATCGACGGCTTTCGTCACTCGATGATCTCGCCGCGCATGAGGAACTTCGCCGAGGCCGCGGTCGACACGAAGCCCAGCATGGCGATGATGAGCGCCGCCTCGAAATAGACTTGGCTCGCCGTGCGGATGCCGAAGACCAGGAGGAGCATCGTCGCATTCACGTACAACGTGTCGAGGCCCAGAACGCGATCCTGAGCACGCGGGCCGCGCAGAATCCGGTAGCTAGCGCAGGCCATGGCGGCCGTCAGGAGGATCTGCGCCGCAAAGACTGACCAGTCGAGGATCGTCGTTGTCATGCGATGATCTCCATCAGCCGGCGCTCATACCTTTCCTTGATGATCCTGACCCATTCCTCCTCGTCCACAAGATCGAGCACGTGGAGGAGCATCGTTCCCTCCGCCGAATCATACTCGACCCAGACCGTGCCAGGAGTCGCCGTTATGATGCAGGCGAGTACAGTCAGCCCGGTGGGATGGCGCATGTCGAGCGGAACACGGACGAAGCCTGAGCGGCGCTCGCTGGCTCCCGGGCCGAGGATGATGCGGGCAACCGCATTGTTGGAACGGACGATCTCGACCGCCACGTCCCACGCCAACCCGACGGCCATACCGATCCGCCGGAGCCTCGTGCGGGGCGGGGGCAGGGCGGAGAGCGCGAAGCTCGCCAGCAAGGCGGCCGCCACGCCGAGGATCACCGTCCCCGGCGCCACGCTCTCGTTCAAGATGAGCCACATCCCGAACAGGCCGGCCAGGATGAGCGGATATTCTAGCCAGACCCTCACCTCGGTGCTCCCGGTTCTGGGAGGCGGGCATCGGGGAAGATGGCGCGGACGTAGTCTCGCGGCGCGTGCAGGCTGCGGGCCGTCGCCTCCATATAGGCCATGACTGGAGCCGGCCGGACCGTCAGGGCGGTACACAAGGCGATGAGGAATACGACCGGGCCTATCTCGACAACCCGCACTCGAGGCACCGAGGCGGCCGGCGCCGCCCAGAACACGTCGATGCCGATGCGCGTCATCGCGATCACCGTCGCGAGGCCGGAGAGGATGAAGGCGCAGACGAGCGCCCAGGTGCCGACGGAGATCGCGTCCGCTCCCGACATGAGGGGGGAGAGGATCGCGAATTTCGCCAGGAAGCCAGACAGTGGCGGCAGCCCGGCGAGCAGGAGCGCGCAGGCTATGAAGCCGATCCCGAGGACCGCTGCGGTGGCTGGAATCGCGACACCGACTTCCTCCTCCCGCTCCTCTTCTTCGTCCGTGCCGAAGGCCTCGCGGGTCACGGCGAGGATGTCGGCGCCCGGCTCCCGACCTCGCTCGACGAGTTCGATGAGTAGAAAGAAGGCGCCGATCGCCGGGACTGCGCTGGCAGCATAGAACAGAGCGCCGCCCGTCGCGGAGACGTGCCCCGCCCCGATTGCAGCGAGCAGCGTGCCCGACGAGACGAGGACGCTGGCCCCCGCGACCCTGGCCATGTTCTGGGAGGCGAGGACTGCGATCGAGCCGAAAGCGAGCGTGAGGAGGCCACCGATGAAGAGCCAAGCTCCTCCGAAGCCGGAGGAGGCGCCGGCATCGTCGCCGAACAGCATGAGCCAGAGCCGAAGGACGGCGTAGATGCCGACCTTGCTCAGGATGGACAGCACGGCAGCCGCGGGCGGGCTCGCGGCAGCGTAGGTGGGCGGCAGCCAGAAGCCGACGGGCCACATCGCCGCCTTGATCAGGAACGCGATGCCGAGGATCGCGGCGCCCGTCTCCGCGAGGGCGCGGTCTTCCGGCGCGACCGCCGGTATCCGGACCGCAAGATCGGCCATGTTGAGCGTCCCGCTGACGCCGTAGATCATGCTGACGCCGATCAGGAAGAGCAGCGACGCCGTGAGATTGATGACGATGTAGTGCAGGCCTGCCCTGACGCGCGCCGCGCCGGAGCCATGCAGGGCAAGGCCGTAGGAGGCGGCGAGCATCACCTCGAAGAAGACGAAGAGGTTGAAGAGATCGCCGGTCAGGAACGCACCGTTGATCCCCATCAGCTGGAACTGGAACAGCGGCTGGAAATGGGATCCGGCGCGGTTCCAGCGCGCGATCGAGAAGACCAGCGCCGCCATGCCGAGAAGGCTGGTGAGCAACACCATCAGGGCCGACAGGCGGTCAAGCGCCAGGACGATCCCGAACTGGGCGGGCCAGTTTCCAAGGCGGTAGACGCGCACGATCCCCGCTTCGCTGCCGTCGGCGATACGCACCAGGGCAACGCTGAGGGCGACGAGCACCAGCACGGAGACGATGCCGAGCCCGGTCACCAGGTTGCGGCGGCGCTCGCCGAGCAGGATGGCCAAGATCCCCGCAACGAGCGGAACGACGATCGGGAGGACCGTCAGGTGGTCGGTCCAGGAGGTCATCGCTCGGGCTCCCGGCCGTCGACGTGGTCGGTGCCGGTGAGGCCCCGCGCAGCTAGGAGGACCACCAGGAAGAGCGCCGTCGTCGCAAAGCTAATGACGATAGCAGTCAGGACGAGCGCCTGAGGCAGCGGATCGGCATAGGTCGCGAGCGTGCCCGCCTCACCTCGCGCGAGGATAGGTGGCTCGCCGATGCGCAGGCCCCCTGTCGAGAAGATGAAGAGGTTCACCGCATAGGACAGCAGCGAGAGGCCGATAATGACCTGGAAGGTCCGTGGCCTGAGCAGGAGCCAGACGCCGGAGCCGGCCAGGATTCCGATTGCCAGGGAGACGATGGCCTCCATCACTGTCCTCCCGAGGCGATCACCGGGGTGGGCACATCCGCCAGCTCAGGCGCCCGCGCGGGGCGCCGGGGCACCGCGCGATGGCCGCGCAGGGATTGGTGCGCCAGCGCGATCAGGATGAGCACCGTCGCCCCGACGACCAGCATGAACACGCCGATGTCGAAGAGGAGCGCGCTCGCAACCGGCATTTTTCCGACCAGAGGGATCTCCGCATAGTTGAAGTATGACGTCAGGAAGGGGCGCCCGAAGAACCATGCCGCAAGCCCGGTTCCTGCCGAAAGCAGCAGGCCGAAGCCCATCCAGCGCAGAGGATGAACCTGCACGCGGGCCTCCGCGACCTGGGTTCCGCTCGTCATGTATTGCAGGATCAGTCCGATGGATGCCGTCAGGCCCGCGACGAATCCGCCGCCCGGCTGATCGTGGCCGCGCAGGAGGAGGTAGATCGCCACGAGCGTGATGACGGGGAAGAGAAGCCGCGCGATCACGGAGGGGACAAGGAGCCAATCGGCGACCGTGTCACCTTCGCTCCGGTCCGGCCGCGCCTGATCGTGTGCGCTCTGGTCCCGCTGCTGCTCGGGCGTCTCGACGCTGTCCGGCGCCGGCCGGAAGCGCCGAAGGAGCGCGTAGACGGTCAGCGCGACCGCGGCGAGGACGGTGATCTCGCCCATTGTATCGAAGCCGCGGAAATCGACGAGGATGACGTTCACGACATTCGTGCCACCACCTTCGTTGTAGGCCCGCTCCAGGAAGTGTTGGGCCAGCACGTCTGGCGGCAGGCGCGTCATCACGCCATAGGCGAGCGCAGCCATGCTCAGTCCGCACAGGACCGCGATCGCGAGATCGATGAAGCGGCGCGTGCGCGAGATCCTCTCCGGCCCCGCGCTACCGGGAACCTGGAAGCGCTTCGGCAGCCAGCGCAGCCCGAGAAGCAGCAGGACCGTCGTGACGACCTCGACCAGGAGCTGCGTCAGCGCAAGGTCCGGCGCGGAGAACCAGATCAGGGTGAGGCAGGTAACGAGCCCCGCCCCGCTGACAAGGAGCAGCGCCGCCAACCGGTGGAACTTCGCCGTCCAGGCCGCGCCGAGCGCGCAGATGCCGCCGACCGCCCAGGCCGCGGCGAGGACGGGATCGACGGCCGCAGACGGCAGATTGCCCGGTCCGAGGCCGCGCAGCGCGACGGCCGAGACACCGGCCAGCAGCGTGAGGCAGAGGATCAGCCGCAGCTGCGGCTGCAGGCGACGGGTGCCGAGGACGAGCTCCGCCGAACGGGCGAGGCGCCAGGACAGGAACACCATCGTGCGCTCGAAGATCCGCCTGCCTTCGAAGGCGCGGATCAGCGGGGGGCCCTCGATCCCCTTTTGGAGATGGGGCTGTAGCGCAAGGTAGAGCAATGCGCCGGCCACAAGAGCGATGACGCTCATCAGGAGCGGGAGGTTGAATCCGTGCCAAAGCGCCAGGCTGTATTCCGGCGTCGCTGGCCCGAGGACTGACTGGACCGCCATGTGGAGGAATGGGCCGACGGTCGCGGCCGGGAAGATGCCGACGACGATGCAGATCAGGACCAGGATTTCGATCGGCAGCCGCATCCAGCCGGGGGGCTCGTGCGGTTGGCGCGGCAGGTCGACCGGGTCGGGTCCGAAGAAGGCGCCGTGGATGAACCGGAGCGAATAGGTCACGCTGAAGGCGCTGGCGATCACCGCGAAAAGGGGAAGGACGTCCAGCAGCAAGGGAACGGGAGACGGTGCGGAAAGCGCCTCCGCGAAGAACATCTCCTTCGACAGGAACCCGTTGAGCAGCGGCACTCCCGCCATTGCTGCCGCGGCGACCATCGCGAGGGCCGACGTGAACGGCATGTAGCGGCTCAGCCCGGAGAGCTTGCGGATGTCCCGGGTACCGGTCTCGTGATCCACGATCCCGGCCGCCATGAAGAGCGACGCCTTGAAGGTGGCGTGGTTCATCATGTGAAAGATGGCAGCGACAAGCGCGAGTTCGGTGCCAAGCCCGAGCAGGAGCGTGGTCAAGCCGAGATGGCTGATGGTGGAATAGGCGAGAAGACCCTTTAGGTCGTGCTGGAAGATGGCGATGTAGGCGCCGAGGACGAGGGTCACGAGCCCCGCTGTTCCCACGATCCAGAACCACGCGTCCGTCCCGGCGAGAACCGGCCAGAGGCGCGCCAGGAGGAACACGCCGGCCTTCACCAGCGTCGCAGAATGGAGATAGGCGGAAACAGGCGTCGGCGCCGCCATGGCGTGCGGCAGCCAGAAGTGGAATGGGAATTGAGCGCTCTTCGTGAGAGCGCCAAGCAGGATGAGGATCAGGGCGGGCAGATAGAGTGGGTGCGCGCGGATCCGGTCGCCCTCCGAGAGCACCGTGGCCAGATCATAGCTGCCCGCGATGTGGCCGAGGATCAGCATACCCGCAAAGAGCGCGAGGCCGCCGGTGGCCGTGATTGTCAGGGATATGCGCGCGCCGTCTCGGGCTGCGGCGCTCTGATGCCAATAGCCGATGAGCAGGAATGAGAAGAGACTCGTCAGCTCCCAGAAGAAGGCAATCTGGATCAGGTTGCCCGACGTGACCACGCCGAGCATGGAGCCCATGAAAGCCAGGAGGAACGCGAAGAACCGTGGAACGGGGTCCTCCGCTGACATGTAATACCGCGCGTAGAGCACGACGAGCGCGCCGATACCGGCGACCAGCCCCGCGAAGAGCCAAGCCAGCCCGTCCACGCGCAAAGTGAAGTTGAGCCCGAGCGAGGGCATCCACGCCGCTTCGTACCGCACCACCGAGCCCGAGTGCACGGCCGGGAACGCTCCCCAGATCACCGCGAGGCAGCCCACGGCGACGGCTCCGGCGAGCCAGGATGCGGCATTCCGGGAGTAGGTGGGCAGGAGCCCGGCGACGATCGCACCCGCGAACGGGAGAACGAGCAGAAGGAGAAGAAACGAGTCGGGCATAACTCCTGCAGGGTCGGGTCTCGAACGGGCTCGGATACCCTTTAAGCGGGGAGAGTCGCGTGGGGAAAGCCCTTATGGCGCTTGAAGATCCGCATTCCGCATGAGGCGGGTCCTGCAGGGCGGTGGATGAGGCCGGGCCTTCCGCGCCGGACGGGCAGCCCAACCACCGCCCGGGTCGCCAGGAACGTGGCAGAGCGCTGAGTCAGCGGCTGAAGGAGATAGCCGAGAGCCGGACCTGCCCGGGCCAGCCTTGCCCGCCGCGAGAACCTTCGCGACAATCCGGCACACGTGGTGAGCAGTCGGGCAGGATCGTATGCCGGCCGTGAAGATCATCAGGCGCAACTCGCGCCCTGTCGTCCGGCGTGTCCTCAACGCCGGTTCGGGTCCGAAGCCGTCCCGGCTCCACCCGATCTTCGCTTCAGGCTCCTGGGAGCACGTCCGGCTCGACGCGAACCCCGCCGCGGAGCCAGACCTGCTCGGTTCGGTCGCCGATATGACGACCCTCATCGCGGACGCGACATTCGATGCCGTGTGGTCCTCACACAACCTCGAGCACCTGCATGATCACGAGGTCGGGCCTGCGCTGAAGGAGATCAGGCGGATCCTCCGGCCGGGCGGCTTTGCCCTGATAACCTGCCCCAGTCTCGAAGCAATCTGCCGCACCATGTCGCGCCTCGATGTGGAGGCGCCCGTCTATGTCTCGCCAGCCGGCCCGATATCGGCCCTCGACATGATCTTCGGACACCAGGCGTCGGTACGTGCCGGCAACGAGTACATGGCCCACCGGACCGGATTCACAGCCGAGCGCCTCGCATCCGACTTGATGGAGGCCGGGTTCGAGGCCGTCAGGGTCACCGCAGGTCCGGGTCTCGATCTCTGGGCAGTCGCCGTGAAGAACAAGGCGTATCAGGCTGGCATCGAGGACGAGCTGAGGCGGTCGAGCTTGGGTCAGGTGCTCTTTGGACGCGCGGTCTTGCTGCTCTGAGTTTTCTTCGTTCCAAGGAGGGGGAGGTTATTGTGCTTAAGTATAACGCGTAGCGCTCAAATCAGACATTGTCGATGTAGCGCTATTCTGAGAGCGTGGGTTGCGGCGAATGTTTGTGGGCCCAAATGACCCTGGCCGGGTGCAAACCGTTACAGAGATATTGTCATCTTATGATGCTCCTCTGCTCGGTTTGCTCGAAGAGCTGACGATGTCGGATTGCTCAAATCCACCTTCTATCACGGCAGTCATCTGCACTTACGAGCGGTACGACGTTCTTGTCGAGGCGCTCCGGTCGCTCGAAAAGCAGACGCTCCCGAAGGAGCAGTACGAACTTGTTGTCGTCGACAACTCACCCTCGTCCGAGAAAAAGGAGCGGTTCTGGGAGGGGTTGCACCTCGCCTGCGAGTGCCGGGCCGTGCTTGAAGACGAGCCGGGCCTGTCCCGCGCGCGCAACATCGGTCTCGATGAGGCGAGGGGGCGACACATCGCCTTCCTGGACGATGATGCCGTGGCGAGCCCCGGATGGCTCGAGGCCGCCGTTACGGTTCTGGACGAACGGCCGAAGGTTGGGATCGTCGGGGGGCCCGTGGAGCCGATCTGGCCGGAACGGCGCCCGGCCTGGCTGCACGAGTGGCAGGAAGGCTACCTCACAATCCTCGATCGCGGGCCTGACCTCCGCGAGCTTGGCCCGGCGGAGTGGGTGGCCGGCACGAACATGGCACTTCGGCGCGAGGTGCTCCAACGGGCAGGCGGGTTCGACACCGCAATCGGCAGGATCGGAAGATCGCTGCTGTCGAACGAGGAACTTGCGCTGACGAAGAAGCTGAGCGCTCTCGGCTACACTTCCGTCTATTCGCCGCATATGCGTGTGCGACACCGCGTCCATGCCGACAGGCTCAACCAGGAGTGGTTCGTGCGACGGGCGTCCTGGCAGGCGGTCTCGGACCTTCTCTCCTCTGCGGAGGCGGGATCGGGCGACCGATCATCGGACGAGCGGACTATCGAGCGCTTCTTCTCGTCGTTGCCAATCAGACGGCGAAAGTTCGAGAGCTTCTTTGCGGGTTCGGCGACCAAGGAGGAGTTCCAACTGAGGCTGTCCGCCGTGGAGGCCCTCGCCCGTCTCCTGCTGCGTGAGGAGCGGGGCGCGGCGTCCTTGCGCTCCTCGGCGTAAGCAGGCCTGGCTGCGCGCTCGCTCGCGGTCTGAGCCTCAATGAGACGTCCCACCGCGCTGGTACTCTCTCCGACGCCTCCCGTCCCGGCGGATTACGGCAACCGCAATCGGGTTCGCCAGACGTACGACTTCCTGGCCGGCCGCGGTTTCGAGGTGTCGTTTCTACTCTACCCGATGGACGGGGATTGGGAGAAGGAGATCCCCGGGTATTACAAATGTCTCCAGTCGATGTTCTTCTATTTCGACGTGGTGGGGAATTCGCGCCCGCTTCATTCTCTGGCGGCTCGGTACCACCATGACATTGATGAATGGTGGGACGAAAACATCGCGGTCGAGCTCGAGTGGCTGTTTAGGCGCAAGCGCTTCGACATCTTTCTCGTGAACTATCCCTTTCTGAGTCGGGCCTTCGAGTTCTGCCCCGCCGGCACGTTGAAGATCCTCGACAGCCATGATGCGTTTGCCGGTCGTCGTGAGATGTTCGAGAAGTTCGGCGTCGCGCCCGAGTTCTTCTACACGAACGAGATTGAGGAGGCGGTAGCGTTCGACCGCGCCGATGTCGTGATCGGGATCAAGAAGACGGAGGCGCAGACGTTCAGGTCCCGCACTTCGGCGCGCGTGGTCTCCATCCCGTACTGGAGGCCGGCGACCCGCTCACGGTCGAAGGAAGAACGGTCACGGCCGAAGGGGAAGGCGCTCTCGGTGGGGTTCATCGGTGCAGCCAACTCGGTGAACGCGGTCAACATGCGAGCCTTCGTCGGCCTCTTGGCGGAGGACCCTCGAATCCTGTCGGGTACCTTGCGGCTGGTGGTCGTCGGGAACGTCTGCGACAGCCTCTCCCCGAGGGGCGAATGGCTCGAACTGCGTGGCCGCGTGCCATCGGTCGAGGCGTTCTATGCGGAGGTCGACATCGTCGTGGCGCCCTTGCGATTCTCGACGGGGATCAAGATCAAGGTCGGGGAGGCGCTCGCCCACGGGAAACCGGTGGTGGCGACGGAGAACGCATTCGACGGGTTCACGCCGTACCATCCGACCCAGCACCTTCATGACCTCGAAGAGGTTGTAGACACTCTGTTCGAGATTGCGGACGGGCGTATTCCCCTGGCGGAGCTTCGGACGGCAGCCAAGTCTGCCGCGGCCGCGGCCGCCCATAATGCCCGGAAGGGCCTCGCCGAGCTTGCGGCCATCATCGGCGAGCGGGTTCGGCGGATCTACGTGATCGTGGATCGCGACATCTGGTACCGCGCCTGCTTCGTCGACGAGTTTGCCTGCCAGGCGATCGAGTTCCTGAGCCACATCGCTGGCGTGGTCATCGCCTACACAGGGAGAGGGACGCCCGATCCGAGCCGCATCTTCGCCGATGTCGAGTTCATCAAGATTGCCCGGGACAACGTCGCCTCAGAAGTCGTTGCGCTCTCGAACACGTGCCGGGCGGCGGCCGTGCTCTGCGCGGCCGAGGAGCGGGCCATCGCGGATGAGATCGAGGCCGCGTGCCATCCTGGATCGACCGTTTTCGCGCTCGCTCCCCTCCACGAATTCCGGACGGGGTTCCGCCTCAGGCAAGCCGGAGAAGGCGAGGGGCCTCGCCTGTTCGACCTTGCTCCGCTGCGCTATGTGCCCGTCGCGGTGCAAGGCGGAGAGAGCGTGCCGCAGGCCGACTTCGTGGTCGCCCTGCAGCACGATGCCTCCAAGCAGGACCGGGCGCTCGCTGGACAGATCATCGCCCACCTCGGCCGGAATGGCAGAGCGGCCTCGCTCTACGAGATGCCGGCATATGGCGAGTATTCGACCGATCTGTTCCAGTATTCCGGACGGGCGAGGAGTGCCCGGTGGGTTCTGATCGGGGAGGATACACTGGCCTGGGCATGCGTCAGGCACCTGCTCCTGCTCAGCAATTCCCACGGTCTGTGCCTCCGCCGGCCGGGTGCTCGCGAGGTTGCGGAGATCGCGCCGCATATCGCTGGCGCGTTCGAGAGCTACCGCCACTCGGTCGGCGGGCTCACGGAGGAGCTAACGGAGCTTCACGACCTGACCCAGGGATGGGATCGGCTTTGGGGAGCCATCACGTGAAACGCAGGGTCTTCTATCCTGCCCGGCGCAGGCTGGGGTCCTCTCGCAACGGAGGTTTGCGGACATCATGAAGGGTGCGCAGATTGCCTCCGTGTCAGACCTGCTCGATCTGCTCGCTCCTCGGCTTGTGGATGAGAGCCAGACGATCACCCAGGACACGCGCTGCTGGGCGAAGTGGTACGGGGGCGACACCTGGTACGCCAAGGAACTGGGATCGGATCCAGTCCAAGACCCGAAGCCGGTCGAGCATTTCAGGCTTCTTTTTCGAAAGCTTCCCGAGTTCCGCAGCCTCTTCGACTATCGCTGCCATGGGGATCCGGCCCTCGTTCGAATCGCCGGGGCCGTGCCGACCGCTCCGAGAGCGACAGAACTGCATCTCCGCGCCGGATCGATAGGGCCTCGCTGCCGCATTCAGCACGGCCACAATGCCCGGGTTTCGGCGGAGTCGATCGGGTCCGACTTTTTCGTCTCACATAACGTCACGATCGGCTGGGCCCACGGCCAGCGGCCGACCATCGGCAGCCGTGTGGCGATTCTGGTCGGGGCCGTGGTGGCGGGCGGGATCACGATTGGCGACGACGTCACCATCGGCCCCAATGCCGTCGTGAACTTCGACATTCCGTCAGGCGCGAAGGTCTACGCCCAACGCCCACACGTGAAGCTGCCAGACCTTGAACGATGACGCGCGAAGCCGGCGACGCGTTGACGTACGTCACGATCGTCTGCCGGCGAGATCTCGCCATTCTGGAACTCCAGGTCCGCTCCGTGGCGACCTTCGGCGCATCGATGCAATCCGCTCGATGCTTGGTCATCGCGAACGGCACCGATCTGTCCCTGGCTCGCGAGGTTAAGGCCGCCGTCGATCGCGTCCCGGCGACCCCAGGTTTTCGGTTCGACGTTCTGCCCTTCTCTGCCGTCGTTCCCGAACTGGACCGTACCTGGGGATGGCGTTCGCAGCAAATCCTCAAGCTCGAGGCCGGTCGAGCGGCAGAGCGCCGCAGACCGGGACGTCAGCGCCCGCCGTCCAGCAGCCGAGAGACGACCCGGGCCGTGAAATCGACCATGGGTACAATACGGGCATAGTTCAGCCGGGTGGGGCCGATCACGCCCACCGCACCTACGACCCGTTGCTGTCCGTCCCGGAAGGGGGCGGCGATCATGGAGGAGCCCGACAGCGAGAACAGCCGGTTCTCCGAACCGATAAAGATGCGTACTCCCTCGCCCTCGTCGGCGCGCGTCAAAAGATCGGCGACATCCGTCTGCGTCTCCAGATCGGCGAAGAGGAGCCGGATACGCTCCAGGTCCTCGGCTGCGCGGAGGTCTTCGAGCAAGTTCGCCTGACCGCGGACAATGAGTTGGCGGCCATTGCCGGCGCCAATGCTGGTGGCAAGTCCCGCCTCCACGAGTCGGGCGGTGAGCTGGTCGAGTTCCTGCTCCATCTCGGCCCGTCGCTGCTGCAGGTCCTGGCGCAACTCGGACAGCGTCCTCCCGGCAATACGGGCGTTGAGATAGTTCGACGCCTCCACGAGGGCCGAGACCGGCAGACCGGGCGGAAGGTCGAGCAGGCGGTTCTCGACCGAGCCGTCATCCGAAACCAGCACGACGAGTGCCCGGCCGGGATCCAGGCGCACGAACTCGATGTGCTTGAGCCGGGCGTTGGTTTTCGTCGTTACCACCACCCCCGCACCCCGAGACACGCCAGAGAGCATGGACGAGGCTTCCGCGAGCGCCGTCTCGAAGGTGTGCCGCGACGCGGCAGCACGCATTTGCGATTCGATGCGGTCGCGCTCGTCCGCTGCCACGTCACCGATTTCGAGAAGGGCGTCGACGAAGAAGCGCAGCCCGGACTGCGTCGGCAGCCGGCCAGCGCTGGTGTGAGGCGCAAAGATGAGCCCGGCCTGCTCCAGATCCGACATCACGTTGCGGACAGAGGCCGAAGACAGCGTCATCGGCAGCATGCGGGCTATGTTCTTGGAGCCGACGGGCTCCCCCGTCGCGAGATAACTCTCCACGATCTGGCGGAAGATCTCGCGCGAGCGCTCGTTCAGCTCCGCGAGCGCGCGAGCCTGCGCCGAGGGCGGGACGATCGGTGCGTTCATGTCAGCGCCATTATGTGTCGACCGGCCCCGGCTTTCGCAAGGCTTTCGGCCTGCGGCTTGCCGCCCGCGGGCCTAGCCCGTAAGGACCTCCGCATTCCCCCAAGGAGAACAGGATGCGGCCTTCAGGGCGCCGACCGGACGAACTCAGGCCAGTGACGCTGGAGCGCAATGTGGCGCGCTACGCGGAAGGGTCGTGCCTCGTTTCCTTCGGCAACACCAAGGTGCTCTGCACGGCTTCCCTCGAGGAGCGTGGCCCGCCCTGGCTGCGCGGCTCCGGCCGCGGCTGGGTGACCGCCGAGTACGCCATGCTGCCGCGGGCCACGCATGAACGGACCCGCCGCGAGGTCACATCGGGCAAGCCTTCGGGGCGGACGCAGGAGATCCAGCGGCTCATCGGGCGCTCGCTCCGGGCCGTGGTCAACCTTGCGGCGCTCGGCGAGCGGCAGGTGACGATCGACTGCGACGTCATTCAGGCCGACGGAGGCACACGCACGGCCTCCATCACGGGAGCCTGGATCGCCCTGCACGATTGCTTTGCCTGGATGCGCGAGCGCTCGATCATCTCGGTCGATCCGATGAAGGACCATATCGCGGCCATCTCCTGCGGCATCCATGGGGGCGCCCCGGTGATCGACCTGGACTACGTGGAGGATTCGGCCGCGGAGACCGACGCCAACTTCGTGATGACCGGTTCCGGCGGCATCGTGGAAATCCAGGGCACCGCGGAAGGCAAGCCTTTCAGCGAGGAGGAACTGCTCTCGCTGCTCAAGCTGGCAAAGGGTGGTTGCACCGAACTCGTCGCGCTCCAGAAAGCGGCTCTCGCCCGCTGAAACCCGGCGCGGCGGGCCCGCCCTGGTTGAAGACGGTTCAATCGGGGCCGAGAGTCATTTAGTGTCGCCCTGCAGAGCAGCGAGGCGAAGTTGCGGGCGGTCATCGACGAGGAAACCGATCGGCCGATTGGGCCAGTGATCTCCGCAACCCCCGCTCAGAGGCCGCCCTCCGCCCTGCGCCTCGAGGGTCGCTCGGTCATACTGGAGCGTCTCGATGCCGACCGGCACGCCGATCCGATCTTCCGGCATGTCCAGAGCGGAGATCCCGACGCGCTTTATCTTTACCTCTCTCCCGCGCCTCCGAGGGACCCGGAGACCTTCCGGCTGCTGGTGGCCGGAATGGCGGCTTCGACCGATCCCTTTGCGCTGGCCATCATCGACAAGGCCTCGGGCGAAGCGGTGGGGCACGCGACTTACATGCGGATCGAGCCTGCGCAGCGGGTCGTCGAGGTCGGCAACATTCTCTATACGCCTGTTCTGCAGAGGAGCGTGGCGGGCACCGAAGCCATGTATCTTATGGCGCGGCACGCCTTCGAGGAGCTCGGCTACCGCCGCTACGAGTGGAAGTGCAACGCCCTCAATGCGCCGTCGAGGCGGGCCGCAGAGCGCTATGGTTTTACCTATGAAGGGACCTTTCGGAACCACATGATCGTCAAGGGCCGGTCGCGCGACACGGCCTGGTTCTCGATAACCGAGGAGGAATGGCCGGCCCGGAGGCGCTCGTTCGAGAGCTGGCTCGACCCGGCGAATTTCGACCTGCAGGGTCGCCAGAAGGTCAGTCTCGCCACATTCAATGCGACGACGCTTCACGACGGGGGCACCTTGCTGCGGCGGGCGCGGCCGGAGGACCTGGAGGCGTTTGATGCGGTGCACCGGGCCGCCTTCGCCTGGAACCGCGGGATGCTCGGCCGCGAGCCGCTGCCGCTGCTCATTCCGCCAGACGAGGTCCTGTCGCGCTACGAGACATGGCTCCTCGAGGACGAACGCGGGATCGCGGGGACGCTGGCGCTCGATCCGCGAGCCGACGACCTCGAAATCTGGAGCGTTTCGGTCGAGCCGTCGCGGCAAAATCTAGGAATCGGCAGGAAGCTCCTCTCTGCCGCGGAGGCGCGAGCCCGGGAACTCGGCCTCAGGGCACTGCGCCTCTACACGGGCTCGGTCCTTACGAAGAACGTCGAATGGTACCGGCGTCGCGGCTATGCGATCGAGCGGACGGAAGAGCTGCCGGACGGGCGACAGATCGTCCACATGATCAAACACTTAGAACAATAGAACGACAGCGGGAGAGAGCGACATGGCCGGAAGGCTCGAGGGCAAGACCGCGCTGGTGACGGCGGCGGGGCAGGGGATCGGCCGGGCAATCGCTGAGGCCTTCGTGCGCGAGGGCGCGAAGGTTTGGGCGACGGATCTCGATACGTCAAAGCTCGAAGGGCTTGCCGGTGCAGAGCTTCGCAAGCTCGACGTGCTCTCGACTGAAGCCGTCGAGAACCTGGCGCGGGAGACCGGGCCGCTGGACATCCTCGTCAATGCGGCCGGCTTCGTCCATCACGGCACGATCCTGGAATGCGACGACCGGGCGTGGGATTTCTCCTTCGACCTCAACGTCAGGTCGATGCACCGGACCATCAAGGCCTACTTGCCCGGTATGCTTGAGAGGGGGACGGGTTCGATCCTCAACATCGCCTCGGGCGCGAGCTCAGTCCGCGGCATCCCGAACCGCTACGTCTACGGCACGACCAAGGCGGCCGTGATCGGCCTGACCAAGGCTGTCGCGGCCGACTTTATCAAGCGCGGCATCCGAGCGAACGCGATCTGTCCGGGCACGATCCAGTCCCCCTCGCTCGACGAGCGGATCGCGGCCCAGGCCAAGTCCTCCGGCCAGTCCACCGCGGCCGTGCGGCAGGCCTTCATCGACCGCCAGCCGATGGGCCGTCTGGGTACCGCCGAAGAGATCGCCTGGCTCGCCGTGTACCTGGCCTCGGACGAGGCGAGCTACACGACCGGGCAGATCCACCTCGCCGATGGCGGCTTCGCGCTCTGAGACCGCAAGCGCAGGACGGACACAGCATGCACATCCTGATCCTTGGCGCGGCCGGCATGATCGGCCGCAAGCTCGTTGACCGGCTTTTGGCGGACGGCGAGGTCGGCGGGCGCGGCATCAGCCGCATGACGCTGTTCGACGTGGTCGAGCCCGTCGCGCCTGCGTCCGGGTCCGTCGCCATCGAGACCGTCGCCGGGGACCTGCCCGCAGCGGGGCAGGCGGCGTCGCTCGTCGCGAGCCGCCCGGACCTCATCTTCCACCTCGCCGCGATCGTGTCGGGAGAGGCGGAGGCCGATTTCGAGAAAGGCTATCGGGTCAATCTCGATGGCACGCGCGATCTGTTCGAAGCGGTGCGGCTGGTCGGCGGCGGCTACAAGCCCCGGCTCGTCTTCACCTCTTCGATTGCTGTCTTCGGCGCGTCGTTTCCCGAAGGCGGGATCTATGACGAGTTCCACCTCACGCCGCTGACCAGCTACGGCACACAGAAGGCCATCGGTGAACTGCTGCTCGCCGACTATTCCCGGCGCGGGTTCTTCGACGGGGTGGGAATTCGACTGCCGACCATCTGCGTGCGGCCCGGCAAGCCGAACAAGGCGGCGTCCGGCTTCTTCTCGGGCATCATTCGTGAGCCGCTGAACGGACAAGAGGCCGTGTTGCCCGTCGGGGAGGGCGTGCGGCACTGGCACGCGTCCCCGCGTGCCGCGATCGGCTTCCTGATGCATGCTGCCACAATGGACACCGAGCCGCTCGGCGCGCGGCGCAGCATCACGATGCCGGGCCTCTCGGTTACCGTGGGCGAGCAGATCGAGGCGCTGCGCCGCGTCGCTGGCGATCGGGTAGCCGGCCTCATCCGCCGCGAGCCCGACCCAGTCGTGATGGGAATCGTCAAGGGCTGGGCCGAGCGCTGCAACCCGAAG
This sequence comes from Pseudomonadota bacterium, assembly GCA_023423995.1. Taxonomy (GTDB): domain Bacteria; phylum Pseudomonadota; class Alphaproteobacteria; order Rhizobiales; family Beijerinckiaceae; genus Enterovirga. Next base: position 29,318 of record JAFAEL010000119.1, read on the forward strand.
CGCGCGGAGGCGCTCGGCTTCAAGGCCGAGCAGAGCTTCGACGAGATCATCCGCGTCTATGTGGAGGACGAACTCGGCGGGAAGCTGCCGGGCTGAGCGGGAGCGAGCGGCGGCGCCCGGCCGCCGCTCGCCAAAGCCTCACCAGTAAGCGCGATAGACCCCGAAACCGGCCGGAGCGAGGGGCCGGTAGGGACGGTAATATCTTGGCCCAGACCAGCCGTACCGGGCCGGCCGGTAGTAGCGCGGGCCGTACCAGCCATACCTGACCGGCCGGTAATAGCGCGGTCCCCCATACCAGCCGTACGGCCTGTAGACAGGGCGCGGACCCCAGAATGGACGGCAGAACCCGAATGCGTCGCGCGCGAAGCCGCGCCCGCATCCCTGTGCCGCTTCGGCCGTCGTGACGTTCGCGAGGCCTGCTGCAACAAGCGCAGCAGCGCCAAGAAGCATCTTCCTCATCCTTCGCTCTCGTTCGTGGCATGATGCCGCCCCTTGCCCCAGAAAGAGCAAGGGCCGGCTTCGGTTCCGAGAGCGGAAGCCGGTCAGCGCCTGTGCGGCGTCTCCGCCACGGGGGTGAGCGGCCCCTTGCCGGCGAACCACGAGACCAGGTTGTCGACGACAAGCTGTCCCATCGCGCGTCGCGTCTCGACCGAGGCCGAGCCGACATGCGGCAGGAGCACGACATGTTCCATGTCGATCAGCTCCTTCGGTACCCGCGGCTCGTCTGCGAAAACGTCGAGGCCTGCGCTCAGGATCGTCTTTGACCGCAGCGCCTCGATCAGGGCGGGTTCGTCCACGACACTGCCGCGGCCGACATTGACGAAGATCCCGTCGGGCCCGAGGGCGCGGAATACCTCGGCATTGACGATCTTGTCCGTCTCCGCACTGCCCGGCGCGACCGAGATCAGGATGTCGACCGCCTCCGCGAGACCTGCAAGCGTCGGATAGTAGTCGTATGACACGTCCGCCTGCCTGTTGCGTCCATGATAGCTGATCGGCAGGCCGAAACCCTCGAGGCGCCTCGCGACCGCCTTCCCGATCCGGCCGAGGCCCAGGATCCCGACCTTGCGCCCCCGCAGTGTCGCCGTGAGCGGATACGGCTTCTCCAGCCAGCGGCCCGCGCGGAGGTAACGGTCGACCTGCGGCAGCTGCCGCACCGTCGCAATCAGGAGCCCGACGGTCAGGTCCGCCACCTCGTCCGTCAGGACGTCGGGCGTGTTGGTCACCATGATCCCGCGCCGGGCGGCCTCGGCGGCGTCGATGTAGTCATAGCCAACGCCGAAGCTCGACACGATCTCGAGTTTCGGGAACCGCTCCATGAAGGCAGCGTCGACCTTCGTGTGCCCGCCGAGCGCCACGCCACGCACCTCGGACGCAACATCCCGCACGAAGGCGTCGCGGTCCGGTGCTTCCCACACCTTGAGAAGTCGAAACTGCCTCTCGAGGCCGTCGACGACGACGGCAGGCATCTGGGCGGGCATCAGGATCGGAACGCTGCTCACTCGGCTCTCCTCGGCTTGCTTGGCGCGCGGGCTCAGCGCGCTCTTCTGTTGTCAGGTGCGGCCAGATCCCATGCGCACCCGCATGAGGCGAGCGAGATCGCGCGGAGTCTCGATCCGGGCGGCCTTCACGGCGCGCGATCCGCATTCGGAGCATCTGAGGCGCCGCGTCAACTGTACAAGCGGAATGTCTTCCAACCCGCCCTCGCGCGGGATGGCCGAGCGGCGCCCGCAAGACAGGCACTCGACGAGCACGCCAGAAGGCGTGCGCCCTTGCCGCTGCTCGCGCTCGTCATGGGAGGCCATCACCGGATTCGGCCCACGGCGGCATGCCCGAGTCAAGCTTGGGTTGCTGCGTCCGAAAGCATGAGCCCTGGCCGGCTTCCGCACCCTCTCGTTGCCGTGCTACGCATGGGGAAAGACGGTTTGCCATGTAGCGGGCCGCATGTCCGGGAGGTTCCATGGCTTCAGTCGGAATCCGCGACGTCCAGAAGGCTTTCGGTTCCACGCGCGTGATCCACGGCGTGTCGGTCGATATTCAGGATGGCGAGTTCGTCATCCTTGTCGGGCCCTCGGGCTGCGGGAAGTCGACCCTGCTCCGAATGATCGCCGGGCTGGAGAATATCTCCGCCGGAGAGATCCGCATCGGGGAGCGCGTCGTCAACGACGTTCCGCCCAAGGAGCGGGACATCGCCATGGTGTTCCAGAACTACGCACTTTATCCGCACATGACCGTGCGCGAGAACATGGCGTTCTCGCTGAAGCTGCGGAAGGCGCCTAAATCGGAGATCGAGACCAGGGTGGCGAAGGCCGCCTCGATCCTCGGCCTGAACGCGCTTCTCGACCGGTATCCGCGCCAGCTCTCCGGCGGCCAGCGCCAGCGCGTCGCCATGGGGCGGGCGATCGTCCGCGACCCGCAGGTCTTCCTCTTCGACGAGCCGCTCTCGAACCTCGATGCCAAGCTGCGCGTCGCAATGCGTACCGAGATCAAGGAACTGCACCAGCGGCTGCGGACCACCACCGTCTACGTCACTCACGACCAGATCGAGGCCATGACAATGGCCGACCGCATCGTCGTGATGCATGACGGCGTGGTCGAGCAGATCGGGGCGCCGCTCGATCTCTACGACCGGCCGCACAATCTCTTCGTGGCCGGCTTCATCGGGTCGCCCGCGATGAACTTCATCAACGGCCAGATCCGGGCGAACGGCGAGGCGAAGTTCGTCGGCGACAGCGGCATCGAAATCCCGCTCGGCCAGAGCGCCCCCAGTGCGTCCGATGGCCAGCCCGCGACGCTTGGCGTCCGGCCTGAGCACTTCCGGGTCGCCGACGACGGCATCCCCGTCGAGGTGGTGGTCGTCGAGCCGACGGGCTCGGAAACGCTTCTTGCGGTCAAGGCGGCCGGTCAGGAACTCACCTGCGTGTTCCGCGACCGGGTGCTTCCCAAGCCCGGCGAGACGATCAGGATCCGGCCCGAGGTCGGGCTCGTGCATCTCTTCGACCGGGAATCGGGACAGCGCCTCGTGAACTGACGCGCCGGGCCGGCTGCCGCCGGGCTCGATCGCTCGAAGAACAGGACCGATCCGCTAAGGGCGGACCGGAAGAGGGGCCGAAGCCCCCGTCAATAACCCGTGGGAGACGAAACGCGATGAATTTGGACCGTCGTTCGATTCTGAAAGGGAGTGCTACGCTCGGCCTCGCGGCCGGGACCGGGTTGCTCGACTTCGCCAAGGCCTGGGCCCAGACCTCTCCCTGGAAGCCCGAGCAGGGCGCCAACATCAACCTTCTGCGCTGGAAGCGCTTCGTGGAGGCCGAGGACGCGCAGTTCATGAAGCTGGTCGCCGCGTTCGAGCAGGCGAACGGCGTCAAGATCAACGTGTCCAACGAGTCCTACGACGATATCCAGCCGAAGGCCTCCGTCGTCGCCAATACGGGCCAGGGGCTCGACATGGTGTGGGGCCTCTACTCGCTCCCGCACCTCTTCCCCGAGAAGTGCCTCGAGGTGACGGACGTCGCCGACCACCTCGCCAAGGCGCACGGTGGTTGGCTCGCGGCAGGCGAGCGCTACGGCAAGTCCAAGAACAAGTGGATCTGCATCCCGATCGCCACCACCGGCTCGCTCCTCAACTACCGGATCGGTGCATCGGAGAAGGCCGGCTTCAAGGAGGTGCCGAAGGAGACGGCGGGCTTCCTCGAATATTGCAAGGCCATGGCCGCCAACAAGACGCCGGCCGGGATGGCCTTCGGCCACGCCTCGGGCGACGCGAATGGCTGGATGCACTGGCTGCTGTGGAGCCATGGCGGCAATCTCGTCGACGAGAACGACAAGGTCGTGATCAATTCGCCCGAGACGGCGAAAGCGATGGAATACGGGAAGGCGCTGTACGAGACGTTCATTCCGGGAACTGCGTCCTGGAACGATTCGTCGAACAACAAGGCCTTCCTGTCCGGCGACCTCTACTGCACCAACAACGGCATCTCGATCTACGTCACGGCGAAGCGCGAGAACCCTCAGATCGCGGCCGACATGAACCACGCCTACATGCCGGTCGGTCCTGTCGGGCAGCCGACGGAGCTGCACCTGTCCTTCCCGATCCTGACCTTCGCTTTCACCAAGTACCCGAATACCTGCAAGTCGTTCATCGCGTTCATGCTCGAGGCGAAGAACTTCAATCCCTGGATCGAGGCCGCACAGGGTTACCTGTCCCACTTCCTTGCCGAGTACGATCAGAACCCTGTCTGGACGGCGGACCCGAAGACGACGCCTTACCGGGACGTCTCCAAGCGGACGCTGACGCCGGCCGGCAAGGGCACGCTCGGCGAAAAGGCAGCCGCGGCGGTGGCCGACTTCATCGTCGTCGACATGTTCGCGAACTACGTCACGGGCCGGCAGGACCTCAAGACTGCGATTGCGGGCGCCGAGCGGCAGGCGCGGCGCATCTATCGCTGAGCTGAAAGACATCGTCCGGGCCGGGATCAGCCTGGCCCGGACGAGCAGGGACCGTTCGATGGCCAATGTCGCTGTGAAAATGCCGGTCAGTCCGGCGGGCGCCGGATCGCCCGTCTCGGCCTGGAAGCGCCTGTCGGTGAGCAAGGGCTGGCTGGCCATCTGGTTCATGCTGCCGACGGCGCTGATCCTCGGGCTGTTCCTTGCCTTTCCGCTTGTGAAAGGCATCTGGCTATCCTTCACAGACACTCGGATCGGGCGCCCCGGCCAATTCGTTGGGCTCGAGAACTACGAGTGGCTATGGGACGACCACGTCTTCTGGCTCTCGGTCTTCAACACGCTGCTCTACACGGCCGTGGCGTCGGTCGTTAAATTCGCGATCGGGCTCTACCTCGCCCTGCTGCTCAACAAGCACATCCCGTTCAAGACCGTGATCCGGTCGATTGTGCTGATCCCGTTCGTCGTGCCGACCGTGCTCTCGGCAATCGCATTCTGGTGGATCTTCGACAGCCAGTTCTCGATCATCTCCTGGTCGCTGCGGCAGATGGGTCTGATCGAGCAGAACATCAATTTTCTTGGCGACCCGAACTGGGCGCGGGCCTGCGTGATCTTCGCCAACATCTGGCGCGGTATTCCCTTCATCGCCATCACGCTGCTCGCCGGGCTGCAGACCGTCTCGCCCTCCCTCTACGAGGCGGCGACGATCGACGGCGCGACGCCCTGGCAGATCTTCACGCGGATTACGCTGCCGCTGCTGACTCCGATCATCGCGGTCGTGATGACCTTCTCGGTCCTCTTCACCTTCACGGATTTCCAGCTGATCTGGGCTATGACCCGCGGCGGGCCCGTGAACGCCACCCACCTGATGGCCACGCTGTCCTATCAGCGCGGCATTCTATCCAACCAACTGGGCGAGGGCGCCGCCATCGCCACCGCCATGGTGCCGTTCCTGCTCGCCGCGATCATGATCTCGTGGTTCGGCCTGCAGCGCCGCGCCTGGCAGCACGGGGGCTCCGATTCATGAGCGTCATCGCAGCCGCCACTAGGGGTGGCCTCGTCAGCTCCGACAACTCGGAAGGGATGGCCTATCTCGAGCGGCTGCCGCGCCGCATCGTGACGACCTACATCCCGCTCGCGATCATTCTCGTCGTCCTGCTTTTCCCGTTCTACTGGATGGTGCTCACGGCCATCAAACCGGACGAGCAACTGATCGACATGCAGACCTACAACCCGTTCTGGGTTGTGTCGCCGACGCTGAAGCACATCAACAAGCTGCTGTTCGAGACGCAGTACCCGCGCTGGCTCTGGAACACGATGTATGTCTCGATCGCGGCGACGGGCCTGTCGCTGGTCGCGAGCGTGCTTGCCGCCTATGCCATCGTGCGCATCCGCTACAAGGGCGCGGCATGGGTCGGCGGCGCGATCTTCCTCGGCTATCTCGTGCCGCCCTCGATCCTGTTCATCCCGCTTGCAACCATCATCCAGCAATACGGCCTGTTCGACACGCCGCTCGCGCTCATCCTGGCATACCCGACGATCCTCATCCCGTTCTCGACCTGGCTCCTGATGGGCTACTTCAAGACCATTCCCTACGAGCTCGAGGAATGTGCCCTTATCGATGGCGCCAGCCGGCTTCAGATCCTGATCAAGATCATCCTTCCGCTGGCGGTTCCCGGCCTTATCTCGGCCGGGATCTTCTCCATGACGCTGTGCTGGAA
>JAFAEL010000120.1 GCA_023423995.1 Pseudomonadota bacterium
CGTGAACATCGAGATGAAGAACGGCTTCACCTGGCAGGGCTTCGAGACACAGATCCAGGGGGGCTCCTTCGGCCGGTTCGGCGGCTCCATGCAATACGGGGCCGCCATCGGCGATTGGGGCCTCTACATCGCGGGTGACGGAATGCGTGACGACGGGTGGCGCTTCCAATCGCCATCCGAGATCAAGCGCTTCTACGGCGATCTCGGCTATCGGGCGCAGTCCTCCGAGTTCCACCTGATCGGCGCCGGCGCCTGGAACTCGTTCGGGGTGATCGGGCCGACGCCCGTCGATCTTCTGCGCCTCAACGAGCGCTCGATCTACACCTGGCCGCAGACGACGCGGCACGAGATGAGCCTCGTCGCCTTGAACGGTCGCGTGGATGTAAGCCCCACCTGGACAATCCAGGGCACGGCGTATGTCCGGACCTTCGACCAGCGGCACGTCGACGGAAACGACGCCGAGTTCGAACGGTGCAGCAACCAGTCGTCCTTCGGCGGCCGCCTTTGCTTGGAGGACGACGGCTTCGGCGTCCCGCCAGGCGGAAGGACGCGCGCCTTTCGAGACCAGTTCGCAGTGGTGGGCCCGAACGGTGCAAGCCTCCCCTTCACGCCCGGCGTCCCCTACGGCACCGTCGATCGGACACGAACTTCGGCGACGAGCTACGGCGGCTCGCTTCAGGCGACAAGCACCGAGCCGCTCCTCGGCCACAAGAATACCTTTATCCTTGGCGGGAGCATCGACGGCGCGGATTACAGCTTCCGCTCCGGAAGCGAGTTGGGCGTCATCTATCCAAACCTGTTCGTCGGTCCCAGCGCTGCCGTTCCAGGCACCGGGACCGGCCCGATCCGGTCCTTCGGTAATATCGGCTATGCGCCGGTCGACCTCCGCGGCACCAACACCTATTTCGGCCTTTTCGCGACCGATACCTTCGAGGTGACGGACCGGCTTGCCGCTACCTTCGCCGTCCGGCTGAACTCGATCCAGATCGATACGCGTGACGCGAGCGGCGTCGCGCCGGAGTTGAACGCGAAGAACAGCTTCACGCGCGCCAATCCGGCCTTCGGGCTGACCTACAAGCTCACGCCGGAGGTCTCCGTCTATGGGGGCTACGCGGAAGCGAACCGGGCTCCGACCCCGCTCGAGCTGAATTGCGCCGACCGCAATCGGCCCTGCCTCCTGGAGAACGCGCTCGTCGCCGACCCGCCCCTCCGGCAGGTGGTGTCGCGCACCTTCGAGGCAGGCCTGCGCTCGACGGTGACGGACTTTCACGGCGGGACGCTGCGCTTAAAGGCCGGGGCGTTTCGAACCGCCGTGGAGGACGACATCATCGCGCTCGCGAGCGTGATCCAGGGACGCGGCTTCTATGCAAATGTTCCGTCGACCCTCCGGCAGGGAGCAGAACTGTCGGCGGAATATGGGAGCGAGCAATGGCAGCTCTACGCCAATTACAGCTTCATCGACGCGACCTTCCGGTTCACCGGCGCGATTGCCTCTCCGAACAACCCGGCCGCAGACGATGACGGCAACATCCTCGTGCGACCCGGCGACCACATTCCGCTGATCCCGCGCCACCAGGTGAAGGCCGGGTTCGAATACGCGATCACGCCAGCGTGGCGGTTCGGGATCGAACTCGCCGCGTTCTCGAGCCAGCGCTTCGCGGGGGATGAGGCGAACCTCGCCCGCGTCCTCCCGGCCTATTGGTTCGCCAACCTCCGCACGAGCTATCAGGTCACGTCGAACATCCAGGTCTTCGGCGTAGTGAACAACCTGTTCGACCGCCGCTACGCGACCTACGGCACCTTCTTCGAGAGAAGCGCGATCCCGAACGCGGCCGGCGTCGTCTTCAACGATCCGCGGACCATCACGCTCGCCCAGCCTCTCTCGGTGTATGGGGGCGTGAAGATCACCTGGTGAGGGGCGGGGAGGCCCGGCGCGGGCAGGGCGCCTGCCACGTCGGTGCGCCGGAGATCTTGCTCATAGCCGCGCCGTCTTCGCGTCTTCCAGGATCATGGCGGCGGCCTTCTCCGCGATCATGATGGTGGGGGAGTTGGTGTTGCCGGAGGTGATGCGCGGCATGGCGGAGGCGTCGGCGACGCGCAGGCCGCCGACCCCGCGCACGCGCAGGCGCTCGTCGAGGACCGCCATGGGGTTGTTGTCCGGCCCCATGGCGGCCGTGCCGGCCGGGTGGAAGATGGTGGTGCCGAGGCGGCCGGCCGCGACCAGCATGTCCTCGTCGCTCGCCACCCCCGGCCCGGGCAGGTGTTCGACCGGGCTGTAGCGGGCGAGCGCGGGCTGGCTCACGATCCTTCGCGCGAGCTTGAGCGAATCGACCGCGACCCGGCGGTCCTCGTCCGTGGTCAGGTAGTTCGGCTGGATCAGGGGCTTGCCGTCCGGGCCGCGATGCACGCTGCCGCGGCTCGAGGGCCGCAGGTTGCACACGCTCGCCGTGAAGGCCCCGAACGGGTGCAGGCCCTCGCCCCACTTGTCGAGCGAGAGTGGCTGGA
>JAFAEL010000245.1 GCA_023423995.1 Pseudomonadota bacterium
GCGTGGCCCCGGACGCGGCGCCCGCAGCAGCGCCCCAGGCCCCGCGCGGCCCCGGCGCCTCCCTCGCCCTGCCGCATGATCTTTCCCCCTGGGGAATGTTCATGGGGGCGGACATCGTCGTGAAGGCCGTCATGGTCGGCCTCGCCTTCGCGTCCGTCGTGACCTGGACCATCTGGCTCGCCAAGAGCCTGGAACTGCTGGCCGCCCGCCGGACGGCGCGCCGCCTGCTCGTCCGGATCGGCGGCGCCCCGTCGCTGCCGCACGCCATCGATGTCGTCGGAAGCGGGCGCTCCCCCGTCGGCCAGATGGTGGCGGCCGCCGCCCGCGAGGCCGAGATGTCGGCCGGCCTGGACAAGGACGGCATCAAGGAGCGGGTCGCATCCCGCCTGGAGCGGATCGAGGCGGCGGCGTCGCGCCGCATGACCCGCGGCACCGGGCTCCTGGCCACGATCGGCTCGACCGCCCCCTTCGTGGGCCTGTTCGGCACCGTCTGGGGCATCATGAACTCGTTCATCGGCATCTCGAAGGCGCAGACCACGAACCTCGCGGTCGTCGCCCCCGGCATCGCCGAGGCCCTGCTCGCGACCGCCATCGGGCTGGTCGCGGCCATCCCGGCCGTCGTAATCTACAACCTGTTCTCGCGCTGGATCTCCGGCTACCGGCTCATCCTGTCCGATGCCGCCGCGGAGGTGATGCGCCACGTCAGCCGCGATCTCGATCGCGCGCGCAAGCCGCACCTGCGCGCCGCCGCGGAGTAACGCTCATGGGTGCGAAGCTTGGCGAGAGCGGCAGCGACGATCTCGAACTCAACCACGAGATCAACGTCACGCCCTTCATCGACGTCATCCTGGTCCTGCTGATCATCTTCATGGTGGCGGCGCCGCTCGCGACCGTCGACGTGCCGGTGGACCTGCCCGCCTCGACGGCGCAGCCGCAGCCGCGGCCGGACAAGCCCGTCTTCCTGACGGTGAAGTCCGATCTCACGCTGGATCTCGGCGAGACGCCGGTTCCGCGCGACGGGCTGAACGGCGCGCTTCAGGCCGCCACCAACGGCGACCATGAGCAGCGCATCTTCCTGCGCGCCGACAAGGCCGTGAGCTACGGCGACCTGATGGACGTGATGAACGCGCTCCGGAACGCCGGCTACCTCAAGGTGGCGCTGGTCGGGCTCGAAGGTGCAGCGGCCGCCAACGGGGCCCTCCCGAAGTGAGCGCGGTCGCCCTGTCCGGGCCGCCGGATTTCGACCGCGGCGAGGTTTCCCGCTGGACCGCCAGCTTCGCGCTCGTGCTGGGCCTGCACGCAGCCGCGATCGGGGCCGCGGTCGCCTACAAGACGGTGTCCCTGGAGCCCGGCGAGGCGCTCCCGGCCGTGATGATCGACATGGCGCCCCCGCCTTCCGCACCGACCGTGGCCCCGAACGACGCGCCGCCGCAGGAGGCGGTCCCGGAGGCGGCCATCCCCGATCCCGTGCTGGACGCGCCGCCGGACGTCCCCGAACCGGACGTGCAGCCGCCGGAGCCGATCGTGACGGCGGACGTGCCGCCGCTCGAGCCGGTGCCGCAGGTCCCGCCGATCGACCAGATCCTGACGCCGCCCCCCGTGGTGAAGGAGACGGCCGCGGTCGCGCTGCCGCCGCCCCCGAAGGCCGCCCCGAAGCCCAAGAAGGTGGTCGAGAAGAAGCCGGAGACGAAGAAGCCCCCGAAGCCCGTGCAGGCGCGTCGGGCCGAGGAGCGCCAGGAGGCGCGCCGTCCGCCGCAGCAGCAAGCGGGCGCGCAGACGACGGCCTCGATCGCCTCGAATTCGAGCGGCTCCTCTGCCGCGAGCCGTTCCTCCTGGCAGGGCGCACTCGTCTCGCACCTGCGCCGTCACCTGCGCCCGCAACCCGGCCAGACCGGCTCCGCCTCCGTCCGCTTCTCCGTCGATCGCGGCGGGCGGGTCCTGTCGGCGAGCCTCGCCGGCAGCGCGGGCTCGCCCGCGCTCGACGCCGAGGCGGTCGCCGTGTTCCGGCGCGCTCAGCCGCTCCCGGCGCCCCCGGCCGAAGTGCCGGGCTCGACCTTCACGTTCACCATCCCGATCCGGTTCACGGTCCGGTAGGACACGGGCGGCCGAGCGGGGCCGCCCTCCCTCAGGCTGCGACGGCCTCGGCGCGGGTCGCGAGGACCTTGTCCACGCGGCGGCCATCCAGGTCCACGACCTCGAAGCGCCAGCCGAGCGTGTGAACGGCCTCGCCCGCCGCGGGCAGGTGCTGCAATTCGCCGATCACCAGCCCCGCGACCGTCTCGTAGGAGCGGCGCTCCGGCAGAGTCAGGCCCAGCATGTCGGCCATCTCGTCGACCGGCATCCAGCCCGCGAGCAGCCAGGATCCGTCCTCGCGCAGCACGGCCTCCGGCTCGGCCCCGCCCTCGTCCGACCGGAACGCGCCCGCGATGGCGTCCAGGATGTCCGCCGGCGTCGCCAGCCCCTCGAAATGCCCGTACTCGTCATGCACGAGCGCCATCGGCACCTCGGCTTCCCGCAGCACCGTCAAGGCGTCCAGCGCGTCCAGCGTGTCGGGCACGACCGGCGCATTGCGCATATGGGTCCGGATATCGATGCTCTTGCCGTCGAGCAGCGGCGCCAGGATTTCCCGCACCTGCACGACGCCCAGCATGTTGTCCGGGCTGCCCTCGCCGACCGGAAGGCGCGAATGGGTCGTCGCCGCCAGGCGCTGGCGTAGCTTCGTTTCGTCCTCGTCGAGGTCCAGCCATTCGACCTCCGTCCGCGGCGTCATGACCGAGCGCACCGCCCGGTCCCCGAGCCGCATCACGCCCGAGATCATCTTGCGCTCGTCGACCTCGAGGATGCCGGCCGTCTCGGCTTCCGCCATGACGGTCCTGATCTCCTCCTCGGTCACGGCGTTCTCGGGCTCGGTCGTCTGGCCGAAGATGTGGAAGATCAGCCGCGTCGAGGCATCGAGCAGCCAGACGACGGGCGCTGCGATCTTGGAGACGACCGACATCAGGGGAGCGACCGCGCAGGCGATCGCCTCCGGGTTGCGGAGCGCCAGATTCTTGGGGACGAGCTCGCCCACCACCACGGACAGGTAGGTGATGATGGCGATGACCAGGACATAGCCGAGCGGACCCGCGACCCGCTCCTGAACGCCCTGCGAGAGGAGGAGGTCGGTGAGCTGGCCGCCAAGCGCCGCGCCGGAGACCGCACCGGCCAAGATCCCGACGAGCGTGATGCCGATCTGGACGGTGGAGAGGAAGCGGCCCGGATTCTCCGCCAAGGCCAGCGCCGTGGCGGCGCCGCGCCGTCCTGATTCCGCCATTCCCTTCAGTCTCGCCCGGCGGGCGGATACGACTGCGAGTTCCGAAAGGGAGAACACCCCATTCAGGAGGATGAGAAAAACCGCGACCGCGAATTCGAGCAATGACCCGAAGGGCCGGCCCCGAACGGTCCGGTCCTCTCCTTGCTGTTGAGGGGCCTAGAAGATGAGGCTGGAGCCGGCTGCGGTCAAGACGACCGGGCGATTCGCGCCGATCTCGCGCTGCTCCTACTTCCACCCGCGCCGACGCCGAGGCGGGATGAGCCCATCCACCACCGGCAGGATTCTCCGGCGCGCTGCATCCCGGCAGATCCGGTAGGAGTGCTCCAGCCTGGCGAGGCACTTCCCCCGGAGAGAGCCGCCGGGGTGAAGGTCGATCACCAGGTCGAGGATCTCGCGCCGCTCCGGCCAGAGCTGCGCGAGCGGCCCGGTGTCGCGCCGATTGCACGAATCGAAGAACCAGGCCTCAGGATCCGCCATGACCTGTTCGGTCAGGTCGTCCAGCAGCAGGGCTCCGGGCGACATCTGCCGGTAGGCTTCGTCGAAGGCCATCTTCCACCCGAAGACACCGTGGCCCGACCTCAGCCAGACATTCATCGCGATCGCCCGGCCGTCGAGACGAAGCGCGTCGATGGCAACGCAACCGTCGCGGGCGAGGCGTTCGATCATGTCCCGGGCGAAGGCGGTCCGGTGTTCCGAGTTGAGGATAGCCCTGCTCTCGCCCTTCCAGCCGGCAGCTTCGAGCGAAAGGAACTCTCCGAATGCCGCCCGGACGGCGTCCGGTGCGCTGTACCGGGCATGCTCGAGCGTGCCGAGCCCGGCGAGCTTCTTGCGCTGGCGCCTGAGTTCGGAACGCCGCTTGGAGGATCCCGCCCGATTGGAAGGGTCCTTCGGGCCGGCCTTCAGGTCGAGCTTGGCGCGGGCCCGCCGCTCGATCTCGAGGGCTGTTCCGCCACGTTCGTCGATCGCCGCACGCAGAGCGGGGTAGACGGCGCCTTCGGCCGCGATGTCGTTCGCGCAGAGCATCTTCGGCAGCCCGGGATCCGCCGCGATCGCGTCGAACATGGCCGAGAGTGTCTCCGCGGGGCGGCGGCGGTCGAGCACGGGCGAGCCGAGAAAGGTCAGCGCATTCGGCGGGCAGGCGAGAACCCTCACGGGCAGATGCGAAGAGGGTTTCGTCAGGGCAAGCAGCCACGCGCCCTCCAGTTCCTGCTCGGAGCGCCAGGCGAGGATGGAGAACAACGGCATGTCCGTGGTCGACTGGACCGCCTCCGCCACGCCCGGCTCCATGAAGACGTTCGGTTCGGCGCAACGGGAGACGAGATCGCGCCAGGCGGGTGCGGCGGCCCGGAAGCTCTCCGCTCCGGCGATCTCCACCCGAAGCCCTCCGTCCTTCGGCCGCCCGAGCACGGGACACGTGGTCTGCGACGCCTCCCCGGCCGACATCCGATGAACGTCCAATTGCCCCCCTGCCGCCGCGGGACCCGTGTCGGTAAGGCCCCACCTCATCAGACGCTCTCGTAGAGAGCCCATTTAGCTGGCGTCGTGACGTGGAGCAGGCCGGCCAGCACGAGAGGAATGCCGAACGGCGCGAAATGCTCGGAGGCCTCCACGACCTCGCGGTGTTTCGGATGCTGGTAGATGATGTAGATCTTCCGCCCCTTCGCCACCTCGGACCCGAGGCGGGCGATAACCCGGCCGAGCGGTTCCGGACCGAACGGATTGAAGAGGAAGACGACGAGGTCCTCCTCGGGTGGCTCGAACAGCGTGGCATCCATGTTCACCACCTGGATGTCGCGGCACCGAGCCTGTCCGGACTCGAGCAGACGGGCGACATTGCGCTCCGCGTGGCCGCTCAGCATCTCCGAAAGCTCGACGCCGAGCACGCGCCGGAAGGGAAACCCCGCCGCGATGCAGAGCGAGCGGCCCATTCCCGAGCCGAAGTCGATGAAGGTGAATTTGGCGGGATCGATCCCGAGGGCCCGGATGAACAGCCGGAGCGTGAACGTGTTCGTCGCCTCATAGCCGCTGTTCAGCGCGGGCCCCTCCGCGTCGAAATCGAGTTGCTGGGGCGGGATTCGCCCGAACGTGTTTGTCTGCAGATGCTTGTCGAGGCGACGGTCCATCGGCGCCAGGACGGATTGGCGTATCGCGAGCGATGCTGCCAGGCGTGCGGTTTCGGCCAGCCCTCTTGTCGCGAGGGATTCGCGGACCTTCTTTACCGGCCAGGATATACTCTTCTCCATCACCCCATCACTTACTGCATCATTCACAATAAGACGCATCTATTCTTATATTGATGCAGCTCAGCAAGGGTTCTTTGGAGGTAATTTCGGCCTTCGATGGTGCTCTTAGCGCGTTCTTACCCGACTAGTTCATCGCGCAATCTGCTCATCATTGCGGCGATCGAACAAGGGATCTGGACACGCCGCATCCATCCCGACGCTGCGCCGGAAGCGCCGGGAAATGCCAGGGCACGGGCCTGAACTGGCATACCGCTCGCGGGAGATGTTGTCTGAGGACGAGAACCGCCGCAGAGGAGCGGGGATTCAATCGTCAATGCGCTTGCGGCCGCAACCAGAGAAGCGGCCCCGCAGTCACAATTGGAAGACGGCTGGGCGTCTTCCATGATCATCATCTAACCCGGACGGGGGCTTGCGGCAAGCCCGCCTACCCGGTCCATGAACATTGCTCCCGATTCGAATCGGCGAGGGAGCAGCAGATCGATGGCAATTGTCGACACTACACGTCCGCAGCAATTCTATCACGGAACCCGGGCTGATCTTAATCCTGGAGACCTAATCATACCTGGCTACCGGTCTAACTTCGGGACAGGAAGGCCGTTGTCCTGGGTGTACCTCACCGGGACGCTGGATGCCGCCATCTGGGGCGCGGAGCTGGCCGCCGGGGATGGCCGGGAGAGGATCTACATCGTCGAGCCGACGGGTCCGATCGTCGACGACCCGAACCTGACGGACAAGAAGTTCCCCGGCAACCCGACGAGATCCTATCGCTCCCGCGACCCGCTGAGGGTCATCGGAGAGATCATGGAATGGGAGGGACATTCCCCCGAGCGGCTGGAAGAGATGAAGAACAATATTCGGCGCCTGCTCGCGGAGGGCGCCCAGATCATCGACTGACGCGGCAGGACCGCCCGCCGGCCCGTGCGCCGGTCGGCTTCCTCGCCACCGCCAGGGCGGTGGCGAGGGTCTGCTTCGTCTGGGCGGGCGGGCGTCCTCAGCCGCCGATGTTGAACCCGGCGAGCGCCGCCATGCGGACGAGGTCCGTGTCCGTCGCCCCGAGCGAGACGATCTGGACCGGCTTGTCGAGGCCGACGATGAGCGGGCCGACAACCGTCGAGCCGCCGAGCTCCTGCAGCATCCGGGTCGAGATCGAGGCCGAGTGGAAGGCCGGCATGACGAGCACGTTCGCCGGCCCGGAGAGGCGGCAGAACGGATAGGCGGCCATCTGCTCCCGGTTCAGCGCGACATCGGCCGCCATGTCTCCGTCATACTCGAAGTCGACGCGCATGCCGTCGAGCACCTTCACGGCCTCGCGGACGTGCCGGGACCGCTCGCCCTCCGGGTGGCCGAAGGTCGAGAAGGCCAGGAGCGCGACGCGGGGCTCCATGCCGAGGCGCCGCGCGGCGCCGGCCGCCTCGATGGCGATCGCCGCGAGGGCATGCGCGTCCGGCATCTCCGTGACGGCCGTGTCTGCGACCAGCACCGTGCCGCCGCGCGTCAGGCAGAGGGAGACGCCGATGACCCGGTGCCCCGGCTTGTCGTCGATGACCCGGCGCACGTCCTCGAGCGCGACGGAGAAGTTGCGGGTGACGCCGGTCACCATCGCGTCCGCGTCGCCGAGCGCCACCATGGCGGCCGCGAAATGGTTGCGGTCCTGGTTGATGAGCCGCTGGCAATCGCGCAGCAGGTATCCTTTCCGCTGCAGCCGCTCATAGAGATACTGCGCGTAGGCGGCGTTGCGGTGCGACAGCCGGGCGTTGTGGATCTCGACCAGGCGGCCGTCGATCTCGACCCCGGCCTGTTCGGCGGCCGCCCGCACCCGCTCCTCGCGCCCGACCAGGATCGCCGTGCCGAGGCCCTGGCTGGCGAAGGACAGGGCGGCGCGGATGACCTGTTCCTCTTCGCCCTCGGCGAAGACGACGCGCTTCGGATATTTCCGCACGCGCTCGAAGACCTGGGAGAGGACACCAGCTGTCGGGTCGCGCCTCGCCTCCAGCTCGGTCTTGTAGCGGCGGAAATCGGCGATGTTCTTCCGGGCGACGCCCGTGTCCATGGCGGCCTTCGCGACCGCCGGCGGAACCGTGGAGATGAGGCGCGGATCGAACGGGACCGGGATGATGTAGTCGCGACCGAAGCGCGGACGGGAGCCCTGGTAGGCCGCCGCGACCTCGTCCGGCACGTCCTCGCGCGCCAGCGCCGCCAGCGCCTGCGCGGCGGCGATCTTCATCTCCATGTTGATCGAGGTGGCCCGCACGTCGAGCGCGCCGCGGAAGATGTAGGGGAAGCCGAGGACGTTGTTGATCTGGTTCGGGTAGTCCGACCGGCCCGTCGCCATGATGGCGTCGTCGCGGATCGCCGCGACCTCCTCGACCGTGATCTCCGGATCGGGATTGGCCATCGCGAAGATGATCGGGTTCGGGGCCATCGACCGGATCATCTCGTCCGTGAACGAGCCCTTCACGGACAGGCCGAACACCGCATCCGCACCGTCCATCGCCTCGGCCAGCGTGCGCTTGTCCGTGCGCGCCGCATGGGCCGACTTCCACTGGTTCATGCCCTCGGTGCGGCCGGCATAGACCACGCCCTTCGTGTCGCAGAGGATGACGTTCTCGGGGCGGAGACCCAGCGCCTTCAGGAGATCGAGGCAGGCGATGCCGGCCGCCCCCGCGCCGTTCACGACGAGCTTCGCCTCCTTGATGTCCCGATCCGTGAGATAGAGCGCGTTGATCAGCCCCGCGGCCGCGATGATGGCGGTGCCGTGCTGGTCGTCATGGAACACCGGGATGTCCATGAGCTCGCGCAGGCGCTCCTCGATGATGAAGCACTCGGGCGCCTTGATGTCCTCCAGGTTGATGCCCCCGAAGGTCGGCGCGAGATAGCGCACGCAGTTGATCACGGCGTCCGCGTCTTCGGTGCCCACCTCCAGGTCGAAGGCGTCGATATCGGCGAAGCGCTTGAAGAGGACGGCCTTGCCCTCCATGACGGGCTTCGACGCCATCGCGCCGCGGTTGCCGAGCCCGAGGATGGCGGTGCCATTCGAGACGACCCCGACGAGATTGCCCTTGGCCGTGTAGTCGAAGGCGGTAGCCGGGTCCTCGGCAATGGCCAGGACCGGCACGGCGACGCCCGGCGAATAGGCCAGCGACAGGTCGCGCTGGGTCGCCATCGGCTTGGTGGCTACGATCTCGAGTTTCCCCGGACGGCCGACGGCGTGGAAATTGAGCGCCTCCTGGTCCGTGAAGGTCGGACGCTTGCGGCGCATCGGGGGCTGGTCGCTCATCACTCTCTCGGTGTTTCCTCGACCTCGACCCTTAAGGGAGGTCGGCCCGCCCGCTCAAGGAGAAAGCGGCCCGGATCGAACGAGGACACGGCCGGAATTCGGCTCCAGCGGGATGTGCAGGGTTCTGCCCTCGGCCCCGAATACCCGCCCGGGCGCAAGTCCGTCTCGCCAGGCGCCGTCGACCCCTTCGCCCCGCAACACGATCTCGGCCGGGCTTCCGGCGGCGTTCACGGCGATGATCGCCCGATCGTCCCCGGTCTCGCGGGCGAAGGCGAACTGCTCCGAGGCGAGGTGGAGCTCGCGGTACGTCCCGGCCCGCAAAGCCGGGTGCTCGCGGCGGAGAGTGGCGAGGCTGCGGATCAGCGGCGGCAGTTCGGGATGCGGCGCTCCTTCGGCGAGGCGCTCCGGATCGAGCGCCGGCCGCAGCGGCGCGTCGGTCCCCTTTCCCTTCCGGCCCGAAATGCCCCACTCGCTGCCATAGTAGATCGAGGGCAGGCCGGGCACCGTGAACAACAGGATGTGGAGCGGGACGAGATGGGCCGGCTCGCGCAGGCGGCTGGCGATCCGCTCGACGTCGTGGTTGTCGAGGAAGTTGTAGAGGATCAGGTCCTTGTAGATGCCGCCCTCGCCGAATTGCCGCGCGAGCGAATGGCCGAGCTCGAAGTAGTTCCGGTCGTTGTGGCTCGACCAGAGCCCCTTGTGCAGCTCGTAATTCGTCACGGCATCGAGCCCGGCTTCGCGGATCCAGCGGGTGTAGTCGCCGTGGATCACCTCGCCCTTCAGCCAGAAATCGGGCTTCAGGCCGCGGCAGAAGCCCGCGAGGTCGCGCTGGAAGCCCCGGTCGAGCACGTCGGCCGCATCCAGGCGTAGACCGTCGATCCCGAAGCTCTCGATCCACATCCTGACCGCCGCGAAGAGGTGCTCGCGGAGCGCCGGCTCGGCGAGGTTCAGCTTCACGAGGTCGTAATGCTTGTTCCAGCCCTCGTAGAAGAACGGATCGCCGAGAGGGCTCGGGCGCCCGAAATCGAGGTGGAACCAGGAGCGATAGGCCGAGGCCTCGCCATGGGCGAGAACGTCGCGAAACGCCCAGAAGTCGCGCCCGACATGGTGGAAGACGCCGTCGAGCACGACCCGGAAACCGGCCGCATGAGCCTCGGCCACCCAGGCCGCGAAGGCTTCGTTCGTGCCGAGCCGGCGGTCGATCGTGAACAGGTCGGCCGTGTCGTAGCCGTGCCGGCTGGATTCGAAGACCGGCCCGAGCAGGATGGCGTCCGCCCCGATCGCCCGCGCCGCGCCGAGCCAGCCGGAAAGCTGCCCGACCCGGTCCGCCGCCGGGGAGGCGAAATCGTTGGCCTCCGGCGCGCCGAGCGCCCCGAGGGGAAAGATGTTGTAGAAGACAGCCTCGTCCGCCCAGCCCGGCATCCCGTCCCCTTTTTCCGGAAAGCCGATCCAACGCAGGCAAGCCCGGGTTGTTCGGCCCCGGCGTTCGACGCCTCGCCTGCGAGGCGCTATATTGCAGCGATGAGCGAGCACAGCCTCCTCGAAGCCGAAGGCAAGCTCTCCGAGCTGATCGACCGCGCCCTTGCCGGCGAGGGCGTCGTGATCACGCGCGACGGGCGGCCCGTCGTCGAGCTGCGGCCGGTCACGAAGCCGGCAGAAGCGCCGAAGCCTCGTATAAGCCCGGAGGAGTCGATCGCGTGGCTCCGCGCGAACCGGGTACCCACGCGCGCGAAAACCGATGCCGGTGAGTTGCTGCGGCAATTGCGGGACGAGTGGGACAGGTGAGGGTCTACTTGGATGCGAGCGTCGTCGTTGCGCTCGTATCCGATGAGGCATTCTCGCCGCGGGCCGAACAACTGCTCAGCCGGAACGATCTCGCTCTCGCGTTCAGCGACTTTGCGTCCGCCGAGGCGACATCGGCGATCGCTCGGCGGGTCAGGACAGGCGAGATGGAAGCTCATCACGCATTGATCGCGTTCGACCGGCTCGATGATTGGGCTGCTCGGGTTCCCGAACGGGTCAGTTTGGACTCGCGCGACATCGCTCATGCCGAAGTGATGCTACGCACCCTGGACCTCTCGCTGCGGACGCCTGACGCGATCAATCTGACAATAGCGATGCGAGTGGCGGATGGAATAGCCACCTTCGATCGGCAGCTTGCGCGAGCTGCCGAGAGCAAAGGGCTGCCTGCGCTCTCATAACCGGGGACGACTCGCTTCCCACCGGTGAAACCCGGCCTTCGCCCTGCTAGCGTCCCGGCCATGCCTGTGGATGTCGCGTACCCGATCGCCGGCGAGGAGCCGGTCGTCCTGCCGGAAGAGCTTGCGCCCGCTGCCGCGCCGGAGGCGCGCGTCACGCCCATGATGGCGCAGTATATCGAGATCAAGGCCGCCAATCCGGGCTGCCTCCTGTTCTACCGGATGGGCGACTTCTTCGAGCTGTTCTTCGAGGATGCCGAGATCGCCTCCCGGGCGCTCGGCATCGCGCTGACCAAGCGCGGCAAGCATCAGGGCCACGACATCCCGATGTGCGGCGTGCCCGTCGATCGCGCCGACGATTACCTGCACCGGCTCATCGCGCAGGGCCACCGGGTCGCCGTGTGCGAGCAGACGGAGGATCCTGCGGAGGCCAAGAAGCGGGGCGGAAAGTCCGTCGTGCGGCGCGCGGTGGTCCGCCTCGTCACGCCCGGCACGCTCACCGAGGACCGCCTGCTCGAGCCGTCCCGCGCGAATCTCCTCGTGGCGGTGGCGCGGCGGCGCGTCTCCGACACCGCCTTCTGCTACGGCCTCGCCTCCGTGGACATCTCGACCGGCCGCTTCGCGGTCTCGGAGACGGATGCGGCGGGCCTCGCGGCCGAGATCGCCCGCCTCGATCCGCGCGAGATCGTGCTGCCGGACACGATCTACGACGACCCTGACCTCAAGGCGGTCTGGCGCGACGGCAAGGCGGCCCTCACGCCCCTCCCCCGCGACGGGCTCGACCCGGCCTCGGCCGAGCGTCGCCTGAAGGAGTTTTTCGCGGTCGCGACGCTCGACAGCTTCGGGAATTTCACGCGCGCCGAGATCGCCGCTGCGGGCTCCGCCCTCGCCTATGTCGAGCGCACGCAATTCGGCAGCCGGCCGGCCCTGCAGCCGCCTTCCCGCCTCGATGGCGGCGCGACGCTCCTCATCGATCCCGCCACCCGCGCGAATCTCGAGCTCACCCGCACGCTCGGCGGCGAGCGGGCCGGCAGCCTCCTCGCCGCCATCGACCGGACGCTGACGGCGGCCGGCGGCCGGCTGCTCGCCGAGCGCCTCGCCGGACCGCTGACCGACCTTCCGGCCATCACGCGCCGGCAGGATGCCGTCGCCTTCCTGCTCGCCGAGCGCGAGTTGCGCGAAGCCTTGCGCGAGCGGCTGGCGCGGGCGCCCGACGCCTCGCGGGCGCTGTCCCGCCTCTCGCTCGGCCGCGGCGGCCCGCGCGACCTCGCCTGCCTGCGCGACGGGCTCCAGGCGGCCCAAGGGATCGCGACCCGGCTCGACGGCATCGACGACCTGCCCGGCGAACTCGCCGAGGCGCGCGAGATGGCGCGCGGCGTGCCGCCGGAACTGGCCGCCGAGCTCTCGCGCGCCCTGGCCGACGAGTTGCCCCTGCTGCGCCGTGACGGCGGCTTCATCCGGCCGGGCTACGACGCGGCGCTCGACGAGGCGCGCGAGCTCGCGCAGGATTCCCGCCGCGTCATCGCGGCCCTGCAGGCGCGCTATGCGGCCGAGACCGGCTGCCGCACGCTGCGGGTCAAGCACAACAACGTCATCGGCTATTTCGTGGAGGTGCCGCAGGCGGCGGGCGAAGAGCTCGCCCGTGCGGAGAACGCCTTCATCCACCGCCAGACCATGGCGGGCGCGATGCGCTTCACCACGACGGAGCTCGGCGAGCTGGAGCAGAAGATCGCCTCCGCCTCCGACCGGGCGCTCCGCATCGAGCTCGGCCATTTCGATGCGCTCGCCGCCGCCATCGAGGAGGCGGGACCCCGGATCGCCGCGGCCGCCGAGGCCCTGGCCGTGCTCGACGTCTCGGCGGCGCTCGCCGATCTCGCGGACGACCTCGCCTGGACGCGCCCGAAACTCGACGACAGCCTCGCCTTCCACATCGAGGGCGGGCGCCACCCGGTGGTCGAGGCCGCGCTGAAGCGCGACGGCGAGCCGTTCATCCCGAACTCGACCGAGATCGGCGGAGAGCAGGATGGAAAGATCCTGCTCGTCACCGGCCCGAACATGGGCGGCAAGTCGACCTATCTGCGCCAGAACGCCGTGATCGCCGTCCTTGCCCAGACGGGCGCCTTCGTGCCGGCGAGTTCGGCGCATCTGGGCATCGTGGACCGCCTCTTCTCGCGCGTCGGCGCGGCGGACGATCTCGCCCGCGGCCGCTCGACCTTCATGGTCGAGATGGTCGAGACCGCCGCGATCCTGAACCAGGCCACGCGCCGCTCGCTCGTGATCCTGGACGAGATCGGCCGCGGCACCGCGACCTTCGACGGCCTCTCCATCGCCTGGGCGGCGATCGAGCACCTGCACGAGGAGAACCGCTGCCGCGCGCTCTTCGCCACCCATTTCCACGAGCTGACCGCGCTCGCCGAACGGCTGCCGCGCCTGTCGAACGCCACGCTCCGCATGACGGAGTGGAACGGCGACGTCGTGTTCCTGCACGAGGTCGTGCCAGGGGCGGCCGACCGCTCCTACGGGTTGCAGGTGGCGCGCCTCGCGGGCCTTCCAGCCGCCGTCGTCGAGCGCGCCAAGGTGATCCTGTCCGAGCTGGAGAAGCAGGACCGCGAGCGCCCCAAGGCCGCCCTGATCGACGACCTGCCGCTCTTCGCGGCCGCCAAGCCCGCACCTGCCCCCACGAAGGCCGCCGAGCCCGACCCGCTCCGCACCGCCCTCGCGGCCATCGACCCGGACGACCTCACGCCGCGCGAGGCCCTGGAGGCGCTTTACCGGCTGAAGGCGGCCGTGTCGGCAAGAGATTAGCAGTCCAAGGCGATCCCTGTGCTGACCGGCGCTGAATGGGAGGAATTGAGAGCGCTGGCTCGACGCAACGTGGAGACTGATTTTCGCCGGCGTCATCCGGGTGTCCGACTTGGGCCGGTCGAGGCGTCCGCATTGCGGGCCGCCGACCGGTGGCTTGGCCCGGACCGCCTGGCGGCGTGGGACTGGCGCGCGGTTACAAAGCGGAACAGGGAGGCGAGGTTTGAACTCGCGATCTGGCACGAGGAGCAGCTCTGTGGTCTCGCTCTCGGCCCAGTCGAGGGCGTCCTCGGGATGGGGCGAGCCTGCGTCGAGTACATCGAAGGTGCTCCGCCTCCGCACCCGCTCCAAGGGAAGATTATCCCGCTTGTGCTTGTGACGGTGGAGGAGCTGGCCCGGATCATGGGCCTGACTGAAATTCGCCTCCTCGGCGTCGTGTCGGCACTCGTGCCTGTTTACGAAGGTTTCGGTTTCGAGAACGTGGCAAGCCGGCCCGGGATAAGCTATCTTAGCAAGCGGATAGTCTCATCATGACACGCAAGCGCTCTGGTCCGGTCTCCCTGTCGACACCAGCACCTCGAGGTGTGGCCAGTCGCGACATGGCCTATTCGAGGCCGCTCGGCACGATGGAGCAAGCCCGCGAGCGTGCAAATGCGCCGCCCGAGGGATTCACGGACCGCGTCGATACCGGACCGTCCTGGCCCATCGACGAGCCCGAGGTTCTGGGACCTCGCCGGGACTGATCTCACCCCGCGCGAGGCCCTGGAGGCGCTCTACCGGCTGAAGGCAGCGGCGGCGGCGGCGTAACCCACTACCCCGCCGGCGCGCCTGTCCGGGCATTCACATCGGCGCCGTGGAAAATCTACGCCGCCCGGTGTATGGGCCTTGCGGATGGCCGGGCCTGACAGGGGCGGTGGGACGATGATGCGCGCCGCGACCCGGCGATCGGTGCTGGCATCGGGGGCCAGCCTAGTCGCCATGCCGGCCCTCGCGGCCGCCCATTCTGGCCTGAAGCTGCGGCTCGCGCATTCGCTCCCGCGCTCGCATCCCATCCACCCGGCCCTGGAATTCATGGCCGAACGCGTCCGCGAGCGCTCGGCCGGCGCGGTCTGGATCGAGATCTTCGCCGATGGCGATCTCGGCCAGGAGGTCCAGCTCGTCGAGCACCTGCGGGCGGGCCGCATCGACATCGCCAAGGTCAGCGCGAGCGTGCTCGAACGCCGCGTGCCGACCTACCGCATCTTCGACATCCCGTTCCTGTTTCGCGACGACGCCCACCGGAGGGCCGCTGTCGCGGGCGCCGTCGGGGAGGAGATCCTCGCGTCAGGCACCGATCTCGGGCTCGTGGGCGTCGGCTTCTACGAGGCCGGCACCCGCAGCTTCTATGGCCGGGAGCCGATCATGGCGCCGGAGGATCTTCGTGGCCTCAGGGTGCGGATCCAGCCCTCGCCCACGATGGCCCGCATGATCCGGGCCCTGGACGGCATCCCGTCCGAGCTGCCCTGGGCGGCCACGTTCAGCGCGCTCCAGACCGGGCTGGTCCAGGCGGCGGAGAACAGCGTCGCGGCCCTGATCGCGGGGCGGCACGCCGAAGTCGTCCGCTATTACTGCCAAGACGAGCACACGGCCGTGCCGGACGTGCTGGTTGCGAGCGGCCACCGCTGGGCCCAGCTCGACGGCGAGACTCGCCGCCTCCTCCGCGAGGCGGCGCGGGGTTCCTCCGAGCGGATGGATGCGCTCTGGAGCGTCTTCACGGCGGAGGTACGGCAGGCCTCCGAGCGGCTCGGGGTCTCCTTCCTCCATCCCGACAAGGAGCCGTTCATCGCCCGGACGGCCGCGATCCGGGACGAATACGCCTCCGAGCCGGATATCGGCCCGCTCATCGCCCGCATCGTGAAGACCGCCTGACGCGCCGCTCACCGCGCCGTCCGCCGCGTGCTCCTGACGACGTCCAGGAACGCGCGAAGGGCCGGCGGGACGGCCCGGTGCCCGGGATAATAGACCGAGAGCCCTTCCGGAGCCGGCATCCAGGCCTCCAGCACGAGGCGCAGCTTGCCCCGCGCCAGGGCGGCTTCGGCAGCCATGTGGGCCAGGTAGGCTATGCCGAGCCCCCGCGCCGCGGCATCGGCCATCAATTCCTCGTCGTCGAGGATCACCGACCCGCCGGTCTCGACCACGACCTCCTGGCCGGCCCGCTCGAACTCCCAGCGGTACAGCTTGCCGCCGGGCAGGCGATGGCGGATGCAGCGATGGCGCTGCAGGTCCTCCGGCGTGCGGGGCTCGCCGAAGCGCTCGAGATAGGCTGGCGAGGCGACGCAGACGAACCGGACGGCCCCGCCCAGCGGGACGGTCACCATGTCCGCCGGTATCGAGCCGTCGAGGCGCACGCCGGCATCGAACCCGCCCGACACGATATCGACCAGCCTCCCCTCCACCACGATGTCGAGTGTCACGTCGGGAAAGCGCTCCGCCACCAGGGGCAGAATATCGCGGACGAGCAGCACGGCGCCCAGGCGCGGCGCGTTGATGCGCACGGTGCCGGCCACGTTCCCGCGAAAGCCCGCGACGCCATCCAGCGCGCCGTCCAGCGCGGCCAGCGCCGGCCGGAGGGTGGCGAGGAATTGCAGCCCGGCCTCCGTGGGCGAGACGCTGCGCGTCGTGCGGTTCAGGAGACGGACGCCGATGCGCTCCTCGAGCGCCCGCATGGCGTGGCTCAGCGTGGATGGCGCGATGCCGAGCTCGTCGGCCGCGCGGCGGAAGCTGCGATGGGTGGCGACGGCCACGAAGGCGGAGAGATCGTTGAGCGTCGGCCGCGACATTGATGGGGATTTTGCATCAACCCATACGGATTCCAACGGCTAATCCGCATGATCCGCCCGGCCTATCTGCGTCCTGCAACGAAGCACAGGGACGGGACGGCGACCCGCCAGGGGCCGCCCGCCCATCCCAAGGGGACCGACGACATGGCCAAGCGCGACGCAGTCTTTCCGGCGAACCGGCACGCGCTCTACGACCTCCACCAATATTCGGCGGCGATCCGCTCCGGCGACCTGCTCTTCGTGTCGGGGCAGGTCGGAAGCCGCGAGGACGGCTCGCCCGAGCCGAGCTTCGAGGCGCAGGTGCGGCGGGCCTTCGCCAACCTGAAGGCCGTCCTGGCCGCCGCCGGATGCAGCTTCGACGACGTGGTGGACGTCACGAGCTTCCACACGAACCCGGAGGCACAGTTCGAGACGGTGATGGCGGTGCGCGCGGAGGAGATCGGCGAGGCGCCCTACCCGACCTGGACGGCGATCGGCGTGACCTGGCTCGCGGGCTTCGACTTCGAGATCAAGGCGATCGCCCGCATCCCGGGCGCATGACGCGGGGCGGCGCCCCGCTAGGCCGCGAGGCGCGCCGCCTCCTCCTTCATCCGCGAGTGAAGCTTCGAGCCGACCTCCACGATCGCCCGGATGGCCGGGATCAACTCCTCGCCGAGATCCGTCAGGGCATATTCCACGCTCGGCGGCTTGGTGGCGAGCACCGTGCGGGAGAGGACGCCGCGCTCCTCGAGGTCCTTGAGCCGGGCGCTCAGGACCTTGGCCGAGATCGCCGGCATGCAGCGCCGCAGCTCCGAGAAGCGCCGCGGCCCTTGGCTCAGGTTCCAGATCACCTCCGGCGTCCAGACGCCGCCGAGCAGGCTCATGCAGGCCGACATCGGGCAGCCGGGCGGCGGCGGGACGCGTTTGCGGAGCTTCAGGGCCATGCATTCACCTCGACGCCGGCGGGCAACCTGGTTTCCCGTCAGATACCGGAAAACGCCGGTCACCGGAAGTTACCCGGTTTCCGAAGGTAACGCTGCGGCGTATTTGATGGCCTCCGCAACCGGAGACACGCCATGAAGCTCTATTACAGCCCCGGCGCCTGCTCGCTCTCGCCGCATATCGTGCTTCGGGAGCTCGGCCTCCCGGCCACGCTCGAGGCCGTGGACCTCAAGACCAAGCGCACCGATAGCGGCGCCGATTTCACCGCCCTCAACCCGAAGGGCTACGTGCCGGCGCTGCAACTCGACGACGGCGAAGTCCTGACCGAGGGCGTCGCCATCGTGCAGTACCTGGCCGACCGGCACGCGCCCGGCACGCTCGCCCCGGCCGCCGGCACGGTGGAGCGCGCGCGGCTCGCGGGCCATCTCAACTTCATCTCCGCCGAGTTGCACAAGGCGTTCGGGCCGCTCTTCAACCCGGCCCTGGCCCCGGAGGCACGGCAGGCCGCGCTCGCCACGATCGGCCGCAAGCTCGACGTGATGGAGCAGACGCTCGCCGACGGCCGGCCCCACCTCCTCGGCCCCGATTTCTCGGTCGCCGACGCCTACCTGTTCGTGATCCTGACCTGGG
>JAFAEL010000255.1 GCA_023423995.1 Pseudomonadota bacterium
CCAGTAGCCCCTGCCCGCGCCGGCGCGGCGGCAATGCCGCGCGCTGGGGGATTCCGAGGCCACGCTCCGAATTCCCATCCAGCGCCAAGGACCCAAGCCGGGCTTCCGGCATTTCTGTGGGCACGAAATCCCGTGGCGGATTCCCCATGTCCATCGAAGCGCCTCCACTCGAACGCAAGCTCGTCGCCATCCTGGCCGCCGACGTGGAGGGCTACAGCCGCCTGATGCACCTCGACGAGGAGGCGACGCTCGAAACCCTGACGGCTCATCGCCACTTCATCGACGATCTCATCGCGGTCGCCGGGGGCCACATCACGAGCACGGCGGGCGACAGCGTGCTCGCCGAGTTCGCGAGCGTCGTCGAGGCCGTCATCTGCGCGGTCGAGATCCAGCGCTCGCTCCGGGCCGCCAACGACCTGCTTCCCGCCGAGCGTCAGATGCATTTCCGCGTGGGCATCAATGTCGGCGACGTCATGGTGAAGGATGGCGGCATCTTCGGGGACGGCGTGAACGTCGCCGCTCGGGTCGAGACGCTTGCCCCGCCGGGCGGCATCTGCGTGACGCGGGGCGTCCGCGACCACGTCCGGGACCGCCTGCCCTACCGCTTCGAGGACCTGGGCGATCATTCGGTCAAGAACATCGCCCGCCCGGTTCACGTCTATCGGCTCTGCTTCGATGAAGCCGCCGAGAGCGTTGCCGAGCCTTCGTCCGGCATCACTCTGGAGGACACGCCGCCCCCGCCCGTCGCGCCGGAGGAGGTGGAGCTTGCCTTCTGGAAATCGGTCGAGACGGGCGGGTCGCGCGAGGAATACGAGGCCTATCTGGAGCGCTACCCGGATGGGGCTTTCTCCGTTCTCGCACGCGCCAGGCTGGACGGCGGCACCCTGCCTTCGGCCGCGACCCCGCAGGACCGCAGCGTCGAACTCGCCTTCTGGGATGCCGTGAAGGACAGCGAGGAGCCGGAGATGTTCCGGGCCTATCTCGACAAGTACCCGGATGGGGAATTCAGCAGCCTTGCCGAGATCAAGCTGCGGACGCTGGGCGCGACGGGACCCGATGACTGACCGCCGCTGGGTCGCTTCTGCCTGAACTTGCGTTCCGGCAACCGAATCCGCATATGAGCCGCGGGAGGTTGGCGGGGGACGTTTCACTCGCCAACCGGGTCAGGTCCGGAAGGAAGCAGCCCTAACGAGACCGAGCGGGTCTCTGTCCAGCCTCCCACCCTGCGCCGCCCTCTTTTGACGGCCCGGCGAGTTGCAGCGGGCCCCGGCCCGGCGCAGAAACGCTTCATGACCGACAACCTGGGCAGCGAGACCGCGATCGACAGGCCGGCGGCGGACGAGCCGAGCTTCCTCGGCCTGGCCGGGGTGCCGGACGCCCCGACGCCCTATCGCGTCCTTGCCCGCAAATACCGGCCGCAGACCTTTGCCGACCTGATCGGCCAGGAGGCGATGGTCCGGACCGTCTCCAACGCCTTCTCGACGAACCGCATTCCGCAAGCCTGGATGCTGACCGGCGTGCGCGGGGTCGGGAAGACGACGACGGCCCGAATCCTGGCCCGCGCCCTGAACTACGAGATCCCCGGCAAGGTCAGCGCGCCGACGATCGAGATGCCGGAACTCGGCACGCATTGCCGCGCCATCATGGAGTCGCGGCATATCGACGTGCTCGAGATGGACGCCGCTTCCCATACGGGCGTCGAGAACATCCGCCAGATCACGGATGCGGTGCGCTACGCCCCGGCGCAGGCGCGCTACAAGGTCTACATCATCGACGAAGTGCACATGCTGTCGACGGCGGCATTCAACGCCTTCCTGAAGACCCTGGAAGAGCCGCCGCCGCACGCCAAGTTCGTCTTCGCCACGACCGAGATCCGCAAGGTCCCGGTCACGATCCTGTCCCGCTGCCAGCGTTTCGACCTGCGGCGCGTCGATTCCGCGACGCTCGTCGCGCATCTGGAGCGGATCTGCCGGGCCGAGGATGTCTCGGCGGAGCCAGACGCGCTCGCCACGATCGCGCGCGCGGCCGAGGGCTCGGTGCGCGATTCGCTGTCGCTGCTCGACCAGGCGGTGGCGCACGGGGCCGGCGTGATCACGGCCGAGGCCGTGCGCGACATGCTGGGCCTCGCGGACCGCACGCAGGTCATCGACCTCTTCGAGGCCGTGATGCGGGGCGATGTCCCGCAGACCTTCGCGATCCTGCGCCAGGGCTGGGAAGGCGGCGCGGACCCGGCGCAGATCATCGCGGATCTCGCCACCTTCACGCATCTCGTGACCCGGATGAAGCTCGCGCCGGATGCCGCCAAGGATCCGGCCCTGACCGAGGCGGAGCGCATCCGCGGCTCCGACTTCGCGAAGGCACTCTCCGTCCGCACCCTGTCCCGCGCCTGGCAGATCCTGTCGAAAGCCGCGCCGGAGGTGGGCGCGTCCCAGCGCCCGCTGGCGGCAGCCGAGATGGCGCTCGTGCGCCTCGCCTATGCGGCCGACCTGCCGACCCCGGACGAGGCGCTGCGGCAGCTGCAATCCGGCCAGCCGCTCTCGATCCCGCAATCCTCGCCGTCGCCCCAGCCGATCGGCAATGGCGGGGGAGGCGGGGGCGGGAGCGCCGCGCTTGCCGTCGCGCCCCGCGCCCTCCCGATGGGCCGCCCGGAGCCGGAAGGCGTCACCCTGCGCCGCTTCGAAGACGTGGTGGCGATGGCCGGGGAGAAGCGCGAGATCGGCCTGAAGGCGGCGCTGGAGCACGACGTCCGCCTGGTCGCATTCGAGGAAGGCCGGATCGAGGTCTCGCTGGTCGAGAACGCCTCCCCGACCCTGCCGCACGAGCTCGGCCGCGTGCTCCTGGCCTGGACGGGCAAGCGCTGGGTGATCACCGTCTCGTCCGCGCCCGGCGGGCCGACCATCGCCGAGCAGCGCCAGGAGCGCGAGCGCGAGCGGCGGCTCGACGCGGCCTCCCATCCCCTGGTCCAGGCCGTGCTGAACACCTTCCCCGGCGCGCAGATCGTGGACGTGCGCGACCGCGCGCCTCCGCCTGAAATCGAGGCGGCGGAGGAAGCCGCGCCCCCGGCCGAAGAGCCCGATACAGACGATCTCTGAGGAGTTTCCCCGATGAAAGACATCATGGGCCTGATGAAGCAGGCGCAGGGCCTGCAGCAGAAGATGGCCGACATGCAGGCCGAACTCGAGACGCTCGAGGTGGAGGGCACCTCGGGCGGCGGCGTCGTGAAGGTCGTCGCTACCGCCAAGGGCAACGTGAAGACCGTTTCGATCGACCCGTCCCTGATGGTGCCGGACGAGAAGGAGGTGCTCGAGGACCTCATCATCGCCGCCCTGAACGATGCCCGCGGCCGCGGCGAGCGCCTCATGCAGGAGCGCATGGCCGATCTCACCAAGGGCCTGCCGATCCCGCCCGGCCTGAAGCTGTTCTGAGGATCCATGGCCCAGGCCGTCGCCGGGCCCGAGATCGAGCGGCTGATCCAGCTCCTGGCGCGCCTGCCGGGGCTCGGCCCCCGCTCGGCCAGACGGGCCGCCCTCCACCTCATCGCCAAGCGCGAGCAGCTCCTCGGGCCGCTCGCGGACGCGATGCGGGTGGCGAATGAGCGCATCGTGACCTGCACGAGCTGCGGCAGCGTGGACACGGGCGATCCCTGCACGATCTGCCGCGACCCGGGTCGGGATGCCTCGATCATCGTGGTGGTGGAGGGCGTCTCGGATCTCTGGGCGCTCGAACGCGCCGGCGCGATCCGGGCGAAGTACCATGTGCTGGGCGGCGTGCTGTCTGCGCTGGACGGGGTCCGGCCCGAGCACCTGAACGTCGACACGCTGGTGAAGCGGGCCGCGGAGCCGGGCGTCTCGGAGATCATCCTGGCCCTGAACGCGACCGTCGACGGCCAGACGACCGCCCATTACCTGACCGACCTCGTCGGCCACCTGCCGGTCCGCGTGACGCGGCTGGCGCATGGCGTGCCGGTCGGCGGCGAGCTGGATTATCTCGACGAAGGCACGCTCTCCGCAGCGCTGAGGCAGCGCACGGCGTTCTGAGGCTGCACTACGTTTAGAGCCGGAGCGTGCTATATTCCGGGCATGCTGGATTCCGCGCTGATCGACGCGATGGATCACGCCCTGGCCTTTCGGCCGCCGGTCGTGACCCGGAACATGGTCGATGTCCGTGCCAAGATCGCCGAGCTTCTATCCTCCTCCCGCGAGCAGATCGCAGCAGCGAATGCTGAGCTCGACCTCTGGATCGAAAGAGGCGAGCGGGTGCGGGCGGATCTTCGGCAGCGGCTGAGCCAGGGCGATGTCGACCAGAGGGACCTGGACGCCCTCGCCCAGATCAGCGATGCCGTGGATCGGCGGGTTGCCGAGGACGAAAAGGCCTATCGGCGCCTGGCAGAGGCCTTTGCCCGTCAAGTCGAGGATGCCGAGAACATCTCGGCGGAGGTCGAAGCCGCAACCAGGGAGGTAGCTGCCGGAACACTCCGTGTGTTCGCCAGGGAAGCTCTGGAGCGGGCCGAACTCGGGATGTTCCTTCGTGCTCTGCGGGCCGAGCATGATCCGGCGGCGCAAGAAGGACCGGTCTTCGACGACCCGGACGCGCTCAGCCGCTATCTGGAATCGGCCACCCACTAGCATGGTGCGGATACGCATTCCGCCCGCCTTCCTCAAAGCCCTCCGAAGCCTTTCAGAGCCGCGCAGGAAACGTGCGATCGGTCGCCTCCATCTGTTCCAGGCCCGGCCGAACGACCCTACTCTCCGCCTGAGACCATTCCGGGCCGTCCCGGGCTTTTTCCTCATCGACCTGCCCAGGGGAGACCGGATTCTCCTCCGCAAAGAGGGTTCCGACACTTACGCCGCCATCGACGTCGGTGGGCATGAGCTGTACCCGGAATGGGAGCGGCTGCGGGACGACGGCGGCTCCGACGTTTGACCCCTCTCCAGCCACGCCCTATCTGCCCAGCATGGCCATCCGCCCTCTCGTCATTCTGCCCGACCGCAAGCTGCGCCTCGTGTCCGATCCCGTCGGGCCGATCACGGAGGACGTGAAGACGCTCGCCGTCGACATGCTGGAAACCATGTACGACGCGCCCGGGATCGGGCTCGCGGCGATCCAGATCGGCGTGCCGAAGCGGCTGGTCGTGATCGACCTCGGCAAGAATCCCGAGGAGCGGAGCCCGATGGTGCTCGTCGATCCCGAGATTACCTGGACGTCTGAGGAGAAGCGGGTCCACGAGGAAGGCTGCCTGTCGATCCCCGAATATTACGAGGAGGTCGAGCGGCCCGACCGGATCCGCGTGCGCTACCGCGACCTCGACAACGAGATCGTGGAGACGGAGGCGGACGGCATCCTGGCGACCTGCATCCAGCACGAGGTGGATCACCTCAATGGCGTCCTGTTCGTGGACTACCTGTCGCGCCTGAAGCGCTCGCGGGTCCTGAAGAAGTTCGAGAAGGCGGCGAAGCGCGAATCCGAGGACGCATGACGCTGCGCGTCGTGTTCATGGGCACGCCGGATTTCGCCGTGCCCACCCTGGAGACAATCGCGGCGAGGCATGAGGTCGTCGCCGTCTACACGCGCGCGCCCGCCCTGTCCGGGCGCGGCCTCAAGACCAGGCCCTCGCCCGTCCATGCGGCCGCCGAGAAGCTCGGCGTCCCGGTCGAGATCCCGGCTCGGCTGCGGGACGAGGGCGCGGCGCCGAAGCTCGCAGGCTACCGGCCCGATGTCGCGGTGGTGGTCGCCTACGGGCTGATCCTGCCGAAGCCGATCCTCGATACGCCGCGTCTCGGCTGCCTGAACCTTCACGCCTCGCTCCTGCCGCGCTGGCGCGGCGCCGCCCCGATCCAGCGCGCCGTCATGGCGGGAGATGCGGAGACGGGCGTCGCCGTCATGCGGATGGAGGAGGGGCTCGATACGGGCCCGGTGGGCGCGGTCGAGCGCCTGCCGATCGGCCCTGACCTGACGGCGGGCGAACTCCATGACGAACTCGCCCTCCGAGGCGCGGGCCTGATGGTGGACGCGCTCGATGCGCTTGAAGCCGGGCGGCTCGCGTTCACGCCGCAGCCCGAGGAGGGCGTCACCTACGCGGCCAAGATCACCAACGAGGAGGCGCGGATCGACTGGGCGCAGCCCGCGCACCGCGTGCACGACCATGTCCGGGGCCTCTCCCCTTTTCCGGGCGCGTTCTTCGAGGCGGATCTCGGCAAGGGCCCCGAGCGCGTGAAGGTGCTGAGAACGGCGGTGGCGGAGGGCTCGGGCGAGCCCGGTATGCTGATCTCTGCCGACGGGCGCGTGGCCTGCCAGGACGGCGCGATCCGGCTTATCCAGGTCCAGCGCGCAGGACGCGGCCCGATGGCGGCCGGAGACTTCCTGCGCGGCGTGCGGCTGCAGCCGGGCATGCGGCTCGGCTGAGTCATGCCCCGCTACAAGCTCGTCATCGAATATGACGGCTCGCCCTTCGCCGGCTGGCAGCGGCAGGCCAATGCGCCCTCCGTTCAGCAGGCGATCGAGGAGGCGTTTCAGCGCTTCACGGGCGAGGACCTGCGCATCCAGTGTGCCGGCCGCACGGATGCCGGCGTGCATGCGACCGGGCAGGTCGCGCATGTCGACCTGGCACGTTCCTGGCGCCCGGATACGGTGCGCGACGCCCTGAACGCGCACCTGAAGCCGCTGCCGGTCGCGATCCTCTCCGCGGCCGAGGTGCCGGCGAGCTTCAACGCCCGCATGTCTGCCGTGAAGCGGCATTATCGCTACCGCATCCTCAACCGTCGCGCTCCCGCGGCCCTGGAGCGCAATGCGGTCTGGCATGTGCCCTGGGCGTTGGACGCCGAGATCATGCATCAGGCCGCGCAGGTCCTGGTCGGGCGGCACGATTTCACGACCTTCCGGGCCTCCGAATGTCAGGCGGATTCGCCGATTCGGACGCTCGATCGCCTCGACGTGACGCGGAATGGCGAACTCATCGCCGTCGAGGCCTCGGCCCGCTCCTTCCTGCACAGCCAAGTGCGCTCGCTGGTCGGCACGCTCGTGCAGGCCGGCAACGGCCGCTGGTCGATCGCGGATGTCAGGCGGGCCCTGGAAGCGAGGCAGCGTTCCGCCTGCGCGCCTCTCGCGCCGCCGCAGGGCCTGGCATTGACCCGGGTCGATTACCTAGCCGAGGAGGGCGCCGAACAGACCGTGGATGACGACCTGCAGGCATAGCCCGAGCGCCGTGATGGCGAGGGCCAGCCCGGAGCCTGCCCCCAGCGTCACCTTCGCGGCGAACCATTGCGCCTCGAGCACGATCAACCCGAAGGCCAGCACGAACAGGGCCACGACGCCCCGGGGCTCGAGTCCCATCAGGTAGAGGGCGCCCGGGACGGCGAGCAGGAGGCTTCCGAACACGGCGATCCAGTTCGTGGCGACCGCAAACTGGGCGTACCGAATGCCGAGCGGGCCGCCGCGCATGATGAAGGCCATCGCCACGGGAAGCGCCAGGAGGCTCGCGGCATGAGCGATCCCGGCCGCCACGAGGAGGCGGGTGTCGTCGAACACCACCAGGCCTTCCACGCTGAGCCCGAGTTCCCGGCGCGCCAGCGCGACGGTGACGACCAGGGCGGGAATCGTGAACAGGAAGGCCGCAAAGGATCGGGCGAAGCCCTGGAGGCTCACATCGAACTCGGCCAGCGCGTCGGGCCGCCGCGAGACGAGCGCCGCCGTCCCGCGCAGTGAGCGACCGACTTCTTCGACCGTGACCATGGCGACCTCGCAACGAATGCCTGAGGACCCGCCTGGTGTTTCCGTCCGGCCGGGAACCTACGACTTTGGTCGCATTACGCGCAAGAGGCTCAGGAGTTTCGGCCCGGAAGGTATGTTTCGATGATCCGCCCGTAGATGCGGGTCAGCGCCTCGAGGTCGTCGACCGCGATGTTTTCGTCGACGGCATGCATGGTCTGGCCGACGAGGCCGAACTCGATCACCGGGCAGTAGCGGCAGATGAAGCGCGCGTCCGAGGTGCCTCCCGTCGTGGAGAGAGTCGGCCGCAATCCCGTCTCCGCTTCCACGGCATCTCGCACGAGATCGACGAAGCTGTCGGGCTCGGTCAGGAAGGCAATCGAGTTGGTCGGGTCGAATGCCAGTGTGAAGGGCGTGTCCCCGCACGCCGTGCCAACACGCGCGCGGATCTCCGCCGCGAGCGTCTCGGGCGTCCAGATGTCGTTGAAGCGGATGTTGAACACCGCCCGCGTCTCGGCCGGGATCACGTTCGTGGCCGGATTGCCGACATCGACGGTCGTGAATTCGAGGTTGGAGGGGTCGAAGCGCTCCGTGCCGGCATCGAGCGGCGGGTCAGAGAGCGCTGCGATCACGCGGCCCATTGCCGGGATCGGATTCAGGGCAAGCTGGGGGTAGGCGACGTGTCCCTGGCGGCCATGGATCGTGAGCCGGCCCGTGAGGGAACCGCGCCGGCCGATCTTGATCATCTCGCCGAGACGATTCGGATTGGTCGGCTCGCCCAGCACGCAATGATCGAAGCGCTCGCCGCGATCTGCCGCCCAGGCGAGAAGCTTCACCGTGCCGTTCACGGCCGGACCCTCCTCGTCGCCCGTGAGGAGAAAGGCGATGGAGCCCTCGGCCGGCACACCGTGCCGGTCGAGATGGGCCAGGGTCGCGGCCAGCATCGCGGCAACGCCGCCCTTCATGTCCGCCGCGCCGCGGCCATAGAGCCGCCCGTCGGCCACAGCGCCGGCAAAGGGCGGGTGGGACCATGCCGCCTCGTTGCCCGGAGGCACGACATCCGTATGGCCCGCAAAGACGAGGCAAGGCGAGCCCTGCCCGATCCGAGCGTAGAGGTTGCGGACCTCGGGCTGGCCGGGTTCGGAAAAGACGGGAAGCTGGACGGCGAACCCCGCCCCCTCGAGCAGGCCCGCCACATAGGCGAGCGCGCCGCCATCCGCCGGGGTCACCGAAGGGCAGCGGATCAGGGCTTGGGCGATCGAAAGGGAAGTGTCAGGCAGTGGCACGAAGGCGCTCGGGCTCAGGCTCGGGCGCCGGAGGATGGACGATCGTTTCCTCGTCGTGAAGTCGCGCCGCGCACAGGATCAGGGCTGTCTCGTTGCCGGCGAAGATGGGAACGAGCAGGCGGGTGAAGAAGCGGAAACCGCCGCCGATGATCGGGTGGTCGCGGGTGACATGCGCGAGACCGAGCCGATGGACATGGCGAACGCCGGCCAGGTTCGCGCGATAATAGGGCGAGTCGAGCAGATCCCCGAACGCCACGCCGTTCAGGTCGCCGGCCGGGCTCGCTTCGGAAAAGGCCGACCCATAGAACTCGAACCGAAAGTCGCCGAAGCGCTTCGCCGGACGAATAACAGCGAGATTGTCGGCAAGCGTGTCGAAATCATCCAGGTCAAGGTCCCGACCGATGATACGTCCCTCGGTCGTCAGGCTTTCGCTCAGGGTACGCAACGTATCGAAAAGCCGGGTTTCCTCGTCTTCACGGCTCAGGTCGAGCCATTCCCTACGCACCACGTAACACTTCTCCAGGGCGGGTTAATCTGCCGCGACCATGGCTTTCGGTCGCGGCACCCGCAAGTTGGACTTCCTGCCTAGCTGATATGATGTATGCCAGACGTTCTCAGTCGCGCAGAAGCTCGTTGATCGAGGTTTTCGCGCGGGTGCCCGCATCCACGCGCTTCACGATGACGGCGCAGTAGAGGGACGGGCCGGGCGTTCCGTCCGGCAGCGGCTTCCCGGGCTGGGAGCCGGCGACGACGACGGAATAGGGCGGCACGCGGCCCTGGAAGACCTCGCCGGTATTGCGGTCGATGATGCGGGTCGAAGCCCCGATATAGACGCCCATCGACAGGACCGAACCCTCGCCCACGATGACGCCCTCGGCGACCTCGGCACGGGCGCCGACGAAGCAATTGTCCTCGATGATGACGGGATTGGCCTGAAGCGGCTCGAGGACGCCCGCGATCCCGGCCCCGCCGGAGATGTGGCAGTTCTTCCCGACCTGCGCGCAGGATCCGATGGTGGCCCAGGTATCCACCATGGTGCCCTCGTCCACGTAGGCGCCCAGATTGACGAAGCTCGGCATGAGGACGACGCCGGGCGCGATAAAGGCGCCGCGCCGCACCGCGCAGTTCGGCACTGCCCGGAACCCGGCGGCCCGGAACTGCTCCTCGCCCCAGCCCTCGAACTTGGACGGCACCTTGTCGAACCAGTTCGCGCCTCCAGGGCCGCCGGAGATCGGCGCCATGTCGGTCAGGCGGAAGGAAAGGAGAACCGCCTTCTTGAGCCATTGGTGGACGTGCCAGCCCTCGGCCGTCTTCTCGGCGACGCGCGCCTTGCCGGAATCCAGCAGCTCCAGGGCATGCTCGACCGCGTCACGCACCGCTCCCTTGGTGCTGGCGCTGACGGAGGCGCGGTCCTCCCAGGCGGCGTCGATCGTTTGGGCGAGGTCGGTCGAGCTCATCGGATGCTGTGTCTCGGATAGGAACGGCGTCGCTTAGCAAGGGCCTGCCGGCCTGTCACTCGCGGAGGCGCATCGGCGTGGAACGGAGCCCCCGCCCGCGAAGTTGCCGGCAGGAGGAGAACCGCCATGGCGCAGCCCAGCCCCGAGGAGCGCAAGCGTTTCGACCAGGTCGATTCGACCGGCACGAATTCGCGCCCGCGACACGACACCATTGCCCAGACCGGCGGCGGTTTCCCGGACGACACGGGCCGGCAGGTCGATATCGACCCGGAGGAGGAGAAGCGGCTCGCCGACTCCATCCGGCATCTGCCGGGCGGCAAGCCCGCCTGATCACATCCGGAAATCCTCGCCGAGATAGACGCGGCGGACATTTTCGTCCGCCACGATCTCGTCGGGCGTGCCCTCGGTGAGCACCCGGCCGGAATGGATGATGTAGGCCCGGTCGGTCAGGGCGAGCGTCTCGCGCACGTTGTGGTCGGTCACCAGGACCCCGATGCCGCGGGCCGTCAGGTGCTTGACCAGGGCCTGGATGTCGCCGACCGCGATCGGGTCGATGCCGGCGAAGGGCTCGTCGAGCAGCATGAAGGACGGGGAGGTCGCGAGCGCCCGGGCGATCTCGCAGCGCCGCCGCTCGCCGCCCGACAGCGCGATCGATGGCGACTTGCGGAGGCGCGCGATGTCGAACTCCTCCAGGAGTTGCTCCAGCCGCTCCTCCCGCTCGCGCCGGTTCGGGACGGCGACTTCCAGCACGGCCCGGATGTTGTCCTCGACATTGAGGCCCCGGAAGATGGACGCTTCCTGCGGAAGGTAGCCGATGCCGAGCCGGGCCCGCCGGTACATGGGCAGGCGCGTGATGTCGTTGCCGTCGAGCGTGATCGTGCCCTGGTCGGCCGCCACCAGGCCCGTGATCATGTAGAAGATCGTGGTCTTGCCGGCGCCGTTCGGGCCGAGGAGGCCGACGGCCTCGCCCTGACGCACCACGAGACCCGCATCTTGCACGACCGTCCGGCCGCCATAGCTCTTCTTCAGGCCCGCGACGGACAGGATGCCCGGCCCGCTCTGCGCCTCCGGATCGGACCAGGAGGCCGAGTAGGCATCGTAGGCGGCGTCATCCGTTGCGCCATCGGCGGCGGATGTCTGGGCCCGTAGGCTGAGGTTGAACTTCACGAGAGATCGGTCTGGAGCGGGCCTGAGATAGGCCCGTCATCTCCGCGCTGCAACATAGGCCCTGCTTCCGCCGCTGGGCCGACGCTCGGATCAGCGCTGCTTGGGCGCGCCCTGGCCGGCCTGGTTCTGGCTACCGGGAACGATCAGAGCGCGAACCCGGCCGCCCTGGCCGCCGCCCTCGACATTCGCGATGCCGGTGTTCAGATCGTAGGCGACCCGCTCGCCGCGGGTGACGTTCGGCCCGTCGCTGAGCGTGGCGTTCCCGACGAGCAGCACCTTGTTGCGGCTGCGGTCGAACTCGGCATTCTCGCCGGTCGCGACCTGGGTCTTCGACACGATCGTGACGGGACCCTTGCAGTTGATCTTGCGGATGGCGCCATCGCCGCCGAGCGGATTCTGCCCCGTCTCGCGACCCGCCTGGCCCGCGGCCGCGGCAGCCCGGCCGGCCTCGTAATAGACGGTCAGGAGCGAGCACTTCATGGTCGAGTCGCCCTGCACGGCCACCACGTTCCCGGCGAAGACCGCCCGGCCCTCCTTGTCGAAGACGTCGAGCCGGTCCGCATCGATCTTGATCGGGTCGCGGTTCGAGCCGAGCTCGGCGAAGGCAGAGGAGCGCTCGCGTGCGCGCTGGGGCGAGCCCTGGGCGACCTTCAGGGTCGAGGCGCCACCGCCGGGAAGCTCGGCCGCCGCCGGAGCCGCGAGACACGGAAGAAGTGCCGCAGCGAGCAGGAGACCGCGCATGGAAAGAGTTCCTGAATGAAACGAAACGCTCATGGACGTGCCGGCTCGACCTGGGACATCCGGGCATCGCCCGCGGGCTCGGCGGGTTCGATCGTCGCGCGGCTGAACTGCGTGCGGACGCGGCCCTGGAAGGAGAACGTGCGACCGCCATCCGAGACCTCTACGCCTTCGGCTTCGATCGTGCCGTTCTGGGTCGAGATCTTGACCGCCTCGCGCGAGAGCACCGTCCCGCCCTTGATGTCGACGGAGGCCGAGCGCAGCAGCACTTCCTCGCCGCGGGTGGTCGTGATGCGGATCGGCTCGGCCAGGTCCAGATGTTCCTTGGCCGTGTCGAAGAGCGCGGAGGCGGAGACGAGGCGCGCCTGCGTGCCCACGGCGTCGGTGACGAGCTTGGCGTTCACGTCCTTGAGCTCGATCAGGCCCGGCTTGCGGACGTCCTGGAACGCCGCCTTCGCGGTCACCTCGTAGGGCCGGTTATCCTGGCGGAAGCCGGTGAGGCGCGGGTTCTCCATGGCGATCTTGGTGCCGGACAACGTCACGCTGCCGAGCGACAGGCCCGGAATGTCGCCGAACGGCTTGAACACGGTTGCGGCCACGACGAGGCCGCCCGCCGCCAGCGCACCGGCCGGGATGGCGAATTTGAGCAGCCGCACTCGGAGGGAGTGCCGCTTTGCCTTGGCATAGGCGGCGGCGCGATCAGGGCCATGACGGCCGTCGCGTCCCAGCCTCGGCAGATGGCCAGTCACGGGCAAGTCCGGAAGTCGAGGTGGAGCCTCATCTGTGCCCGCCTGCAATGGCGAAGTTGTGGCCACGATTCCTGTCTGCGCCGGTTGAGGAACTCCGTCAACTCTGCCGCGTTTTACCTAACTATGAGCGAAGATGTCCGTCTCCGGCCAGCCGAGCAGGTCCAGGCGGGCGCGGGTGGGCAGGAAGGCGAAGCAGCTCTCGGCGAGCTCCGCCCGCTTCTCGCGCGCCAGCATCGAATCGAGCCGCTCCTTGAGGGCATGCAGGTGCAGCACGTCCGATGCCGCGTACTCGATCTGCGCCTGGCTCAGTTCCGGAGCGGCCCAGTCCGAGGATTGCTGCGCCTTGGACAGATCTATGCCGAGAAGCTCCCGCGTCAGGTCCTTCAGGCCGTGCCGGTCCGTGTAGGTGCGCACGAGCCGGGAGGCGATCTTGGTGCAGTAGACGGGCGCCGGCATGACGCCGAGGCGCAGGAAGAGCACCGCCAGGTCGAAGCGCGCGAAATGGAAGATCTTCAGCACCGAGGGGTCGGCCAGGACGCGGATCAGCGTGGCCGGAGGCGGGGCGTCGGGCAGGATCTGCACCACGTCCGCATCGCCGTCTCCCCGTGAGATCTGGACCACGCAGAGCCGGTCCCGGTGGGGATTGAGACCGAGCGTCTCGGTGTCGATGGCGATGGAGGGACCGGGCGCGTAATCGGCCGGAAGGTCACCCCGGTGGTACCGGATGGTCATGGGATCGTGCGGGCGGGAGAAACGGATCTCCCAGCCCTTAGCGCATGACGGTCCGGCGGGAAACCGGCGCTGCCGCCGGCTCGTCGCCGCTCAGGATTGTCGCGCCACGATGCGGTCGCGGATGCCCTGATAGACGCTGTCCGGCAGCACCTTCTTGCGCCGGAGCTCGTCCTTTCCGTTGTAGGGCCGGTTCTTGATGATGGCCTGGGCGCGGGCCGGACCGACGCCGGGGAGCTGGTCGAGCTGTTCCAGCGTCGCGGTGTTGATGTCGATCAGCGGTGTCTTCGCTGTCGCGCTGGGAGCGGTCGTGGCGGGCGCCGCCCCTGTTTGAGGAGCCTGGGCGAGCGCCGGGCCTGCCGAGAGCGCGGCCGCCATGGCCAGCGCCGCGAGTCTGAGCCTTAACATCTGCCTCTCCCTGTTTGGGACCGGAGCTCCTCGCCCCGGTCCGGATGCCTAGCCGAGGAAGCGCCGCCTCGGCCGCTCCTCCTCCTGATCCAGGCCTGGATCATCGGGCGGATGCGCGACCGGGAACACGACTGGGGCGGGCGTGACGCCACCCGCGAGGGCCGGGGCGGGTCGCTTGCCTTGTTCCGCGGGAGGGCGCGGGGCGGGGCCGGTCCCCGGCGCGGCCGGAGCGGGTTCGGCCGGGACGACCTCGGGTGGAGCGGTGGCGGCGGCGCGCGGCTGGAGCGTCGTCACCTCGGCGCCCTTGGGCTCGGGAGCGGGTTCGGCCGGAACGACTTCCGGAGGAAGCTCCGGTTCCGCTGGTGGCACCGGGGTCGCCGCCGTCGCAGCGCCGTTCGGCTCCAGCCCGGCCGAGGGTGCCGTCTCGGGCGCGGCGGCTGCCGGGATCGCCTCGACGGGCGCAATGGCGTCCGTCGCCGGCAGGATCGCGACCGGCTCCGGCGTGGGCTCGGGCTCCGCGAAGAGGAGAGCTGCATCGGCAGCGCTCGGGC
>JAFAEL010000239.1 GCA_023423995.1 Pseudomonadota bacterium
GGCCTGCAGGGGCGGCTCCAGCACGGGAAGGACGCCGGGGCGACGGCGACACGCGCCCGGGCGGGTTCCTGCCCGGCCTCGCCGCGGGGGCCGCAGCCGGCGCGGCGGCGGCCGCAGGGATCTCGGCCGTGCGGGAGCGCCGCCGGGAGGTGCAGGAGGACGGTCGAACCGTCATCCAGGAGCCGGGCCGCGTGATCGTGCGGGACCGTGACCGGGTGTTCATCCGCCACGACGAGGCGGAGCGCTTCGAGGAACTCGGCCGGTCGCGCCGGGAGCGGCGGGGCAGCGAGACCGTTACGATCGTCGAACGTCCCGGGGGTGGCGAGGTGATCACGGTCGTCGACGAGGACGGCCGGCTGGTGCGCCGCATCCGGAGGACGCCGGAGGGGCGCGAGGTCGTGATCATCGACAACTCGTTTGCGGGGCCGAGGCGCCGGGCCGTGTACGACGAGGTGGTCGAGCTTCCGCCGCCCCCGATGCGCATCCCGCGCGAGCGCTACATCGTGGAGGCCGAGGAGGCGCCGCCGGAGCTGATCTACGAGACGCTTTCCGCGCCGCCACTGGAGCCGATCCGGGAGCGCTACACGCTCGATCAGGTCCGCTACAGCCCCGCGCTCAGGGCCCGCATGCGCAGCGTGGACTTGAACACGGTCAACTTCGAGACCGGCTCCTGGGAGGTCAGCCCGGACCAGGCTGGCCGCCTGTCCGTGATCGCCCAGGCGATCAACCGGGCGCTGGCGCAGGACCCGCAGGAGGTGTTCCTGATCGAAGGGCATACGGACGCGGTGGGTTCTGACATCGACAACCTGTCGCTGTCCGACCGCAGGGCGCAGTCCGTGGCCGAGCTCCTGACGCGCGCATACCGCGTCCCGCCCGAGAACCTCACCACCCAGGGCTATGGTGAGCAGCACCTGAAGGTGAATACGCAGGACGCCTCTCGGGAGAACAGGCGCGTGACGGTTCGGCGGATCACGCCTCTTCTGCAGGGACAAGCGCAGCGTTAAGCGACTGGGCGACACGCGTCGGAACGTCCGATTCCGAACGGCCGTCCCGGCGCGTGTCTCCCCTGTCCCATGCGAATGCGGCCAGAGCCGCCGATCGAGTAAGCGCGTGTCGATGAGCAAGCGTGACGAGCCCCAGCAAGCCTGCGCGGGCACGCCGGACGCCCCCCGGCAGGAGCAGGTCGAGGCTGCGATCACGCGCGTCCTCGACGCCGTGACGCCGGTCCGCCCGCCCGCGAAGGCTGGCGGAGGAGCCCTGCGACGCGCCGACGAGATCGGCCGCGCTACCCCCAAAGCGAAACCCCGCACCTGAGCCGATTCAAAAATTCGCCTCAAACCGCGGAAAGCTTGCGCCCCGGGGGTAGGACGGAGAATCGGATGCAGGGATCAGGAAAGGCGCCCGGCGGGCGCCGCTTGTTCGGACATTCGTCAGTCGTGCGTCAGCCCATTGCCATTGCGCTCGTGACCGGCATCGCCGCGGGATTGCTCGTGATGGCGCTGCACGAGCCGGAGCGTCCGGCCCGGAAGGCGGAGAATGGCAAGAGCCTCGACCGCCTGACCTGGGAGGTGGAGCAAGTCCCAACCCGGATGACCCGGACCTACGACACGATCGCGACCTTTGCGCGTCCCATCGTGGAGCCGAGTCCCTGGAGCGAGTCGGCAGCGCAGCCAGAGCCGTCGAGGAGCCTCGC
Organism: Pseudomonadota bacterium; assembly: GCA_023423995.1. GTDB lineage: Bacteria > Pseudomonadota > Alphaproteobacteria > Rhizobiales > Beijerinckiaceae > Enterovirga. The sequence goes on from JAFAEL010000239.1 coordinate 1,694, forward strand.
TGCGGTCCGGCCAGCGCCGGGCGACCGTGCCGGACGGGAGCCGCCCCGCAAGCTCGCCACCCTGCCGCCGAACAGGCCTGCTGTCATCGAGCCGGCCGTGGTGCCACCTCCCCCGTCGGCGGTCAGCCCGCCCGCCGAGGAGCGCGGCCTCGAGGTGCTCGGCTGGCGGGTTCCTGGGACGGACAAGATCCAATCCGTTCTTCCCGACGGCCGCGCCGTGGTCAGAGGCGTCACCTCTCTCGGAGACCGCATCTCCGGGGCGGGCGAGACCCTCGCGCAAACCGTCGGGCTCAGATAGGTCGGCTCAGGCCAGTTCGGCTTGATAGGCCGCCTGCACCGTCTCGGCGCCATAGAGCCTTTCCAGGCGCCGGACGGTGAAGTGGGCCTGCGCGACGGTGCGGAAATGCTCGAGGAAGGCGGCGTTGACCGCCGCCCCGCCCAGCGCGCCCAGCACGGGAACCGCTGCCGCCGCTACCTTCTGCGACACGACCACGCCGAATCGCGAAGCAATCTGGGCCATGAAGCGCACCAGCGCCGGCGCGCTGGCATCGGCGAGGCTCTGTCCCGCCGCGAGCTTCGCGACGTGGCCCAGCGACCGTGCGAGCGCCGTGCGGACCGCGAAGTACCCGCTGCCCGCAAGATCATCCGCCTCGGTCCGGGAGCCCAGCGCGAAGACCTCAAGGCAGGCGAGGCGCGTCTCGGGGTCCGCGAGATCCTCCCCGCTCTCCCGGGCGATCCCGGCGATTGTCCGGAGGATCAGCACCGTCGAGACCGGCAGTTCCACGGGCAGGCTGACCAGCCCCAAGGCCCCGCCGAGCGCGCCGGAGGTCACTGCCGCCACCCTGTCGAAACCCCGGATCCGAAGCCTGTCGGTCTTCGGGATCGTCGTGAGCGCCGCCCGCATGGCGGTCCTCAGGGCGACATCCGTGGCCCGGCTCACCGCCTGCTGGGCCGGGGCCGGGAGGTTGCGGCCGATCGCCTCCAGAGGACGGCCCGCGAGCGTCGAGAGGCGGCCCACCAGGGTCGAGCCTTCGAGGACTTTAACCGCCTCGCGCAGCGCTGCGCGGTCCTCGGGCGACAAGTCGCCGCCGCCGGGAGATGTCACAGGCGCAAGCCCCGTCGCTTCGTTGGGGTCGGGCAGCGTCAACTCGCTCGACACGATCTCCTCCGTTGAGGATTTCCAGGACGACGGAGAACGCGCGGCGGCCCCGCGCGATCCGTGTTCAGATGCTGCATTGCGAAATCCTTGACGATTTCGCCTTCATATTGCCGTGTCGTCGTGACGAAGAAAGTCCATGCCCGCCGCCATGGAACGGAGCGATGCGCCTTCAAGCGCCCCTCCCCTGAAACGCAAGATCGCCGCGATCGTCGCGGCGGACGTGGCCGGCTACTCGCGCCTGGTCGCGATGGACGAGGAAGGCACGCTGCGCGCCTTTGCGGCGGCGCGCGAGATCTTCGACGGGCTCGTCCATCGGGCTGGTGGCCGCATCTTCAACACGGCCGGCGACTCGGTGATGTGCGAGTTCGACTCGGCCGTCGAGGCGGTGCGGGTTGCGGTCGACATCCAGGACAGCCTAGCCGCGGCGAGCGCGGACCAGGATCCAGCCCGCCGCATCGAATTCCGGATCGGCATCACCATCGGGGACGTGGTGGAGCGCGGGGACGACCTCCTCGGCGACGGTGTCAACATCGCTGCGCGCCTGGAGAGCATGGCGCCCCCGGGCGGGATCTGCGTCTCGCGCTCCGTTCACGAGGCGGTGGCGAATAAGATCCCGGTCGAGTTCCAGGATATCGGCCCCCGGCGGGCCAAGAACTTCCCGCAGCCGCTCCATGCATTCGTGATCTCGCGCCGTCCTGGGGCTCTGGTCGCGGGCGAACCCGTCATGCTCGATGCTCGGCGCGAGCGCCTGTCCGAGGTGCCGGCGGACGATGCCGTGTCCGGGCGGCGCCGGCTTCTGGTCGCGCTGACGCTGCTCGTGGCTGCCGGCGCTGCCGCCATTCCGGGCCTGCCGATGATGATGAAGATGTACGGCACCTGGAGCGAGGTGGCCCGGCCCCAATCGCGGCCCGAGTCGAACCTCGCCAGCCAGACGCCCGTCGAGATCGTAACGCCCCCCCCCAAGGCGCCGGCGCAGTCGGCAAACGTCCAGAAGCCGCCGGTGAGGGCCGCCGAAAAGGCGCCCGAGAAGCCTCCCGCGACGGATAAGCCCACCCAGGAGAAACCCGCGGCGGACGACAAGCCGCGCACTCCGCCGGCCGAGCGGCCGAAGCCGATGCCTGTTGCGCAGGCAGCGGCCAGCTTCGTCGCGCTTTCTCGCGCAGGCGTGCTGCCGGACGCGAAGACGGTGCCGGAACTCTACCACAACGCGCGGGCCTTCGAGGCCAAAGGGGACCGCGGCGCGGCACTGCGCGCCTACGCGGCAGCGGCCCCGGTGGCGGGCGAAGCGGTGGATTTAGCGATCCGGTACGTCACGCTGATGCGCGCCACGCTCGGGGCCGAAGCCGCCCGCAAGGTCGCCCAGGAGCTCGCCAGGACGAACCCGGGCAAGGCGACCGCCCTCGCGGCCGCGATGCAGAGCGAAAGCCCGGACCGACGCGCGCGGCTCGAGGCGCTCGCGAGCGACAACCCTGACTTCCTTCCGGCCTCCTACTTCCTTGCCGAAGCCCTGATGGAGAAGCGCCAGGGCGCGCCGACCCTGACCGACCGGCGCCTCGCGTTCGCGGCCCTGGACCGCTTCATCGAGGGGGCGGAAACCGGCTCGCTTGCGCAGCTTTTCATCGACGCGAGCTTCCTCGAGGGCTGGCTGGAGGCGGCTCGGACCCGCCGCGGCGAGATCGAGACCTTCTTCGCCAGTTCGTCGGCACGTCCCTCCGCCAGCTTCAGCCGGTCCGAGACGGGCTGGATCGCGCGCGTCTCCCTGCCGGAGGCGGGTACGCAGATCGCGGCCCGTATCGGCGAGACCGGGGAGGCAGCGCCCGCCAACGCGGGAGCGAAGCCGGCGACCAATGCCGATATCCCCCTCCCCCAGGGTGTCGGTCGGACGACGCTCTATCTGACCTACCGCGACATGTCCGGCCGGGAGGCGGGACCGTTCCCGATCCCGTTCGATCCGGCGTCCGCGCTCGTGAATGCCGGGCGCGAGACGCTCGAGCGCTTCCCGGATTCCTGGGTGTCGTTCCGGCCGGACCTGCCCGACCTCCTCTCATACGGCCAGCTGGTGGTGCATCGCTGCGCCCTTCGAGCTGCCCTGATCGGATTTGGCGACTCCCCGCCGCAGGACATCCTGCCCCTGCCGCCGTGCGAACCGGGCGCAAGCGCGGGACCCATCGACACGCGCTCGGTCATCACCCTGCCGGCCGGGACGGATTCCGTACAGGTCCAGCTTGCCTATGCCGATGGCACCGAGAGCCAGATCCGCACCTTCCGGCGGCCCTGACCTCGATGGTGCGATCAGGCGAGCGCGGAATGCAGGACGCGCTGCAACTCGTGCTGGGCGAAGGGCTTCTGCAGCACCGGCCGGTCCCGATAGGGCTCGTCAATCCCGGCGGAGCCATAGCCGGTCGAGAACACGAACGGGATGTTCCGCCCGGCGAGCGCTTCGGCGACCGGGTAGATGGGCTGGCCAGCGAGGTTCACGTCAAGAACGGCGAGATCGAGCTGCTCGCTCTGCGCGAGCTCCGCGGCTGTCGCAAGCCGGCCTGCCGGCCCTACGACCTCGCAGCCCATGTCGAGCAACATGTCCTCTAGGAGGAGTGAAATTGCGACCTCGTCTTCCACGACGAGCACGCGAAGTCCGGCCAGCTTCTGATCGGCCTCGGAGACCGGTGGTGACATTCTCTATTCCGTTGGCCCGCACCCTGCATTCCGCGGGTGGGCAGTCATGATCGGTGTGTTGGTTTGCCTGAACCGCCACGTCAAGGACGGGGGCCGAACAGGCTTTAGGATTTCTGGATTTCGGGAAGATCCGTACCGAGTTCCCGGCTCGGAAGCTCTTACTTCGTGATAGGTTAACCATGGCAGCCCGAGATCGACAGCTCGCGTTCAGCTTTGCCGGGCAAGGAAGCTTGACCATGCCGACGAGCGGGCTCCGGTCCAGCCGCACGAAACAGAGGGAGAGGTGGGCGTGAGCGGACACGCAGATCGCGTGAGGGCGCGGGCGGAGGAGCCGGACGAGCCGAAGCTCCCGGTCCTCATGGTGCTTCACCAGGAGCACTCCACCCCAGGACGCCTCGGCCGTTTGATGCGGCTGCGGGGCCATCCGCTCGACCTCCGGCGACCCCGTTTCGGCGATCCGCTCCCGGCGACGCTTGCCGGGCATGCCGGCGCGATCGTGTTCGGCGGCCCGATGAGCGCCAACGACAACGAGGACTACATTCGGCGGGAGATCGACTGGCTCGGCGTGGCCCTCAAGGAGCAGAAGCCGCTCCTCGGGCTGTGCCTGGGGGCGCAGATGCTGGCCCGCCATCTCGGCGCGCGCGTCTACACGCATCCGGAGGGTCGAGCCGAGATCGGCTACTATCCGCTCCTCCCCACCGAGCCCGGACAGGCCTTCGCGGGCGAGATCGGGGCCGCCTGGCCGGGGCACGTGTACCACTGGCACCGCGAGGGATTCGATTGTCCGCCCTGCTCGGAGACGCTCGCCAGAGGAGACGATTTCCCGACGCAGGCAATCCGCGTCGGTTCTGCGGCATTCGGCTTCCAGTTTCATCCCGAGGTCACACACGCGATGATGTGCTGCTGGACGGTGCGCGGCCACGAACGGCTCAGCGCGCCTGGTGCGCAGGACCGGACGCGGCAGATCGAAGGCCGGCTGATGCACGATCCCGCCGTGCGGGTCTGGCTAGACGCCTTCCTCGACCATTGGCTCGCCGGTGGAATGGAGGCGGCCCTTCCTCCCCCGAGCCCTGCCGCCAGCATGAAACTCGCGTGAGCATGCAACCTTAGTCGCCGCTCCGCCTACAAGGCTCGACAGGGCAACCGTTCCCGCTAAAACCTCCCCAAGGCAGAACGCGCCTCGCAGACCTTCGGGAGGAAATCATGAGATTGTTGTTCGCGGCCATGGCCGCCGGTTCGCTCGCGCTCGCAACGGGAGCCAGCGCGCAGGCCGTGAAGATCGGCATGACGGTATCGACGACCGGTCCGGCCGCGTCGCTCGGCATTCCCGAGGCGAACACCGCCAAGCTGATGCCCAAGGAGATCGGCGGCATTCCGGTCGAGGTCATCGTGCTCGACGACGCCTCGGACACTACCAAGGGCGTCGCGAATACCCGCAAGCTCCTGACGGACGACAAGGTCGACGTGGTTGTCGGCTCCTCGACGACGCCGGTCTCGCTGGCCATGCTCGAGGTGGTCAGCGAGATGAAGGCGCCGATGATCTCGCTCGCGGCCTCCGCGGCGATCGTCAGCCCGATGGACGAGAAGCGCCGCTGGGTCTTCAAGACCCCGCAGAATGATCGCCTCATGGCCGACGCCCTCGTCGACTACATGGCGGCCCAGAAGGTGAAGTCGGTCGCCTTCATCGGCTTCAACGACGCCTATGGCGACGGCTGGCTCAACGTCATCACGCCGGCCCTGAAGGAGAAGAACATCCAGCTCGTCGCGACCGAGCGCTATGCCCGGACGGATACGAGCGTGACGGGACCCGTCCTCAAGCTCATGGCGGCCAAGCCCGAGGCCGTGCTGGTCGCCGGCTCCGGGACCCCGGCTGCCCTGCCGCAGAAGACGCTCAAGGAGCGTGGATACGCGGGCAAGATCTACCAGACCCACGGCGTCGCCAATGCCGACTTCCTCCGCGTCGGCGGCAAGGATGTGGAAGGCACGATCCTGCCGGCGGGACCGGTCCTGGTTGCGGCGCAGCTTCCGGAAACGAATCCCGTGAAGAAGGCCGGCCTGGACTACGTGCAGAAGTACGAGGCCATGTTCGGCGCCGGCTCCGCCAACACCTTCGGCGCGCACGCGAACGACGCCCTCGTCCTGCTGCAGGCCGCCATTCCGGTCGCGGCCAAGAACGCCAAGCCCGGCACGCCCGAGTTCCGGGCCGCCCTGCGGGATGCGCTGGAAGGGCTGAAGGACGTTGTCTACAGCCAGGGCGTCGTCACGATGACGAAGGACGATCACGTCGGCCAGGACAAGCGCGCCCGCGTCATGGTCACCATCGAGAACGGCGCCTGGAAGCTGCTGCCGGAAGCGGCGACACAGTAAAGAAGATCGCGGCTGGATGGGCCGGCGCCTCCTAACGCCGGCCTACCCCTCGCAATCTCGCGAGGAGCCGTGACAGCGAGCGGCGCCCTCACCATATTCAGCTCCGAAATCGGAGCTGATCAATGTTCCTCTTCCGCAAGAAGACCGAGGTGCCGAGCCAGGCCGACGCTTTGCCTGGCCGCCCCAACCCAATCCCGACCGCCGAACGCCACTTCGTGAATGGCCGCCCGCTGAAGGGGCCCTATCCCGAGGGTGCGCAACTGGCCGTGTTCGGGATGGGGTGCTTTTGGGGAGTCGAGCGGATCTTCTGGCAACTGCCGGGCGTCTGGGTGACGGCCGTCGGCTACGCGGCTGGTCACACGCCCAACCCGACCTACGAAGAGGTCTGCTCCGGCCTGACCGGGCACAACGAGGTCGTCCTCGTCGTGTACGACCCTGCGCAGATCGCCTACGAGCAGTTGTTGAAGGCGTTCTGGGAGGGGCATGACCCGACTCAGGGCATGCGCCAGGGTAACGACATCGGCACCCAGTACCGCTCCGGCATCTATGTCTTCGACGAGGAGCAGCGCCAGGCGGCTGAACGGTCGAAGGCGGCTTTCCAGGCCGCGCTGGACGGGCGGGGCTACGGCACGATCACGACCGAAATCCGCGAAGCCGGTCCCTTCTACTTCGCGGAGGATTATCACCAGCAATATCTGGCCAAGAACCCTGGCGGTTATTGCGGGCTCGGTGGCACCGGCGTCACGTGCCCGATCGGTGTCGGAGTCGCGGCTTGATGAACCAGACCGGGGAAGCGCAGAACGGCCGGGGTCCCCTGGCCGAGCGCATTGTCGAGACTGTCATCTTCTCGAGCCGCTGGCTGCTCGCCCCATTCTATGTCGGGCTTGTCCTGGCGCTGGGCGTCCTGCTGCTGAAGTTCATGCAGGAGCTCCTGCACTTCGTCTCCCACTCGTTCCGGGCGACGGAGGCCGACATCATCCTCGGCGTGCTGACGCTGGTCGACCTCACCTTCACGGGGTCGCTCGTCGTGATCGTGATCTTCTCGGGCTACGAAAATTTCGTGTCCAAGATCGACATGGCGCAGACGCGCGACTGGCCGGAATGGATGTCGAAGATCGACTTCACCGGCCTGAAGCTCAAGCTCATGTCGTCCATCGTGGCGATCTCGGCGATCCAGCTCCTGAAGATCTTCATGGACCTGAAGAACATCTCGGACCGGGAGGTCGCCTGGTATGTCGGCCTGCACGTCGTGTTCGTGGTGTCAGGCCTCGTCTTCGCTCTGACCGACCGGTTCGGCGAAGGCGGCCACGGCAAGTCCCACGGGGACAAGCCGCAACCGCATCTCTGACCGACCCGCGGCGCCCTATGGCGCCGCGAGCACCTGCCGGCACTCATCCGGCAGGGCCGACATGGTCATCGGCGGACGCGGTTTCCCAGGCTTCGGGAACAGCATGGCCGGGGTGAACCAGCGGTCGAGCTCGGAGCCGCAGCCCTCGCTCTCCGGCGGCGGGTCCTGGGACCGACAGCTGCCGCTCCCGGCCGGGCAGCCGAGCCGGATGTGGAAGTGGTAATTGTGGCCCCAGGTCGGGCGAACCTTGGCCAGCCAGTCGCGGTCGCCCCTGGCGTCCCGGCAGAGCGCGCGCTTGATCGCCGGGTTCACGAAGACGCGCTCCACCTCGTCCTCCCGAGCCACCGCGCGGAGGAGCGCGAGATGCCCCGGCGTGTAGCGCGCCGGATCGACGTCGAGACGGTCGGGCCGGACAAGGTTCGTCGCCGACATCTCCTCCCGTTCCGCCCTGCTCAGGCGACGATCCGGCATCGGGGTGAGCCAGATATCGGCGTCGAGCCCGAGCTGGTGAGACGCGTGCCCCGTCAACATGGGCCCGCCGCGCGGCTGGGCGAGATCGCCGACCAGCAGTCCCGGCCAGCCGTTGATCTGCGGCACCCGCGCCGAGAGTCGCTGCAGGAACGAGACCATGGCCGGGTGGCCCCAGTTCCGGTTCCGCGACAACCGCATCACCTGCCAGTTGGGCCCGTCGATCGGCAGCGCCGCCCCGCCTGCGAGGCAGCCCCTCGAGTAGAAGCCGATGGCTCGCGGCGCGAGCGGAGCCGGCGCCGTGGCCCGGCCGAAGAGCTCCTTGGCAGGCGTTGCGGGATCGTTCGGGTTGGCGAGCGGCGGCAGGGGCTTTGGGTTCAGGGTGCCGCGATCCTGCGCGAGCGCGGGGCCGGACAGGCAGCCCATCAGGGCCAGGGCATGAATCAGACGCATGCGGTGAGTCTAGCCGAGCGCATCTCTGTCCGAAATCGAGCCAATTGTCCGGTCAGGCGCCACCGGCCCGCCTGAACTCGCTCTCGATGTCGCGCACGCGCCCGCGTCCGGAGCGGCGCGCGGCCAGGATGCCGCCGATCGCCGCCGCCACGCCCACAATCGCGGCGGCCGTCACGACGGGGTGGAGTTGCGCTTCGAGATAGACGCTCGTCTCCCGGCGCCCGCCCGGCAACCCGGAATGCTCCATCCCATCCTGGCGCGGCGCATAGAGGTTGTCCCGACGCCCTGGCGGGGTGGGCACCTCCGTCTTCTGTCCCTGGAATCCGACCGCCTCCATGACGAGGTCGGTGAGCCGGGGGAAATGCGCGCCCATCAGCGAGATCGCATAACCGCCTAGGCCGACCACGATCGTCCGCTTCGGGGTCTCTGCCGCGTGCAGGATCGCCTTCGCGACAAGCGAGGGGTCATAGGCCGGCGGGGGATTGCGGATGCCCGGAGCATCGAGCCTGCTTCTCGCGTGCTCGAAGAAGGGCGTGTCGATCGCGGACGGCTTGACGAGCGTCACCGACACCGGCGCACCGTCATGCTCCAGTTCCATGCGGAGCGTGTCCGTGAAGGCCTTCACGGCATGTTTCGCCGCCGCATAGGGCCCCTGCAGCACGAGCGCGCGGTCCGACAGCACGCTGCCGATGTTGATGATGGCGCCGCCTCGCTCCCGAAGTTCGCGGGCCGCGATCAGCGAGCCATGCACGACGCCCCAGTAATCCACGTCGAAAACCCGGCGGTGATCGGCCAGCGGGATGTCCTGGACCGTGCCGTAGACGGACACGCCGGCGTTGTTGACCCAGGTGTCGAACCCACCGAAGGCCTCGCGGGCGCGCGCGGCGACATGCTCGAGATCCTCGCGCCGGGCAACGTCGGCAACCACGACCGCCGCCTCGCCGCCGCCGCGGCTGATCTCCGCGGACAGGGCATCCAGGGCCTCGCGATTCCGCGACACCAGCACGAGACGCGCTCCGCGGGACGCCGCCAGATGCGCCGTGGCGAGCCCGATGCCGCTCGACGCACCTGTGATCACGATGACCTGGTCGCGGATCGGCTTCAGCTGGATGGCCATTTCTTCTCCCCTCGAACGCCGCTCCAACGTGGGGCCGGAGAGCCCAGTTCCTGCCGGGGGCCGCACCGGAACCGCCAAACAGGCGTGACGTTCACCTCGCAGCTTCAACGAAACGCATGGAGGATCCGATGGCGATCGGCACGACAGACTACGTGACGGGCCAGACGAGCGGCGAAGCGGCCGCAGGGATACCGACGCCCTCGGGCAATTCCCTGATCGCAAGCGACCGCGTGGAGGGCACTCCCGTCCGGCGACCGGATGGCGAGAAGATCGGCACGATCGAGCGGCTGATGATCGACAAGCTCTCCGGCAAGGTCGCCTACGCGGTGATGAGCTTCGGCGGCTTCCTCGGGCTCGGCGAGGATTACCATACGATCCCGTGGTCCGCGCTGAAGTACAACACGGCGCTGGACGCCTACGAGATGAACCTGACCGAGGATCAGCTCCGGGATGCGCCCCGGCGGACGGGCGAAGGCCGCGATCCGTCCTTCGACCGCGACTGGGAGGAGCACGTCCACCGCTACTACAACGCCACTCCCTACTGGGGGATCTGATCCCGGTGGGAATCGGGGATCAAGGTGTCCTTTGATCCCCTGATCCTCGCTTCTCAGCCCTCGGCGGCGCCGCCCCGGCGCCGCTGAACGAGCTGCGCGAGGGGCGTGGCGCCGGGCGCTCGCTCGAGTGGTCGGAATCGCACCACGTTTGCGGGCGCTTCGCCCGCCAGGATGTCGTCCTCCGGATCGCGATCCATGACGTCGAGAGTCCTGGCGATGAGGCGTCGCGCCTCGGCGAAAGATTCATCGACCTGCAGGATGTAGTACGCCTGCTGCAGATGGTCCTGCGCCAGCGTCTTCAGCCGTGTTCTCAACTGTCCACCTGCCGACATCCCGAATCGAAACCTCGGAGCCAAGGTTACCGATTCCAGAACGGGTTCAACAGGCAGGAGAGCTGCGGCAATACTTCGATCCAGCCCTAATTTGACCTTGAATCGATTCGCGAAGAGTCAAGCGTTCAGGTACTATTCCCATCCCGCGGCCAAGTACCGTCAGCCTCGGGATGCTGCTCCACCAAGGAGCGATCATCGTTTTTCACCGAGTTCACACGTGTGGAGACCGGCCAGGCGATCATCTCCTCCGGCGGGAACGGACCGAGAAGATCGCGAGGATCCTCGTCCGTGCCGAGCCAACGGCGGAAGTCCGCGGGCTTCAGGATGGCGGGCATTCGGCTGTGGATAGGACGCACAACCGCGTTCGCTCGGGTCGTCACCACGCAGAAGGTCCGGATCCATTCGCCTGTCGCGGGGTCCTTCCAGTTCTCCCAAAGGCCCGCGAGGCCGAAGGGCGATCCGTCTCGCATCGCCACACAGAATGGCTGCTTGATCTTTTCGCCCTCCACGGGCTTCCACTCGTAGAAGCCGTCGATCGGCACGATGCAGCGTCGGCGCGCATAGGCGGGCGCGAATTCGGCACGACGGGTCAGAAGCTCGGCTGCCGCGTTGATCAGAGGCTTTTTCGGCTTCTCCGGCGAGGAGGAGGGGATGAGACCCCAGCGTAGGAGGTCCAGCGAGCGCTCGCCCGTCGCCGGGTTCTGCCGGATGACCCAGAGCTCCTGCGAGGGCGCTCCATTGTAGCGAGGCGGCGTGTTGCGGAATCGGTCTCCTGAGGGATCTCCCCTCCCCTCCACGATCTGAAGAGACAGGATGTCGGGAGGGCTTGCCTGCACCACGCGTCCGCACATGAGAAAGACCCTAGCGCAGATCGGCCCTCGGCGGCAGCGCGCGGATGCGCTTCACCCTTCCTCCCGGGCGGCCTTGACCACGGATTCTGCGGCAGCCCGTACCCGGACGTCCGAGAGGTCGTTCTCGCCGATCTCGGCATCGAGCGCGTCCTGAACGGCGCCGCGATCGATCGGGCCGGCCCGCAGTTCCCCCGCGAGCGAGGCGATCTTCGCGGCCGAGTCGGCGCATTCCGGGCATTGCCGCGCGATCCCCATCGCGAGTTCCACGATGGTCCCGAGGATCGCATCCGGGTCGCGCGACATCCTGGTCTCCCGCTCTCAGCCTCGTTGAGTGCCGACCGGTCCTCGCAGAGCTTGCGCCCATCCGGGCTCCGCTTCATCACCCCAGCATGAAAGAGGGACCTGACGGCCGGCTGCCCATCGAGGCGATCCTGCCTGATCTGACCGCTGCACTCCAGCAACGGCCCAACGCCGTTCTCGTTGCGCCGCCCGGGGCGGGAAAGACGACGCGAGTCCCGCTGGCTCTGATCGAAGAGAGCTGGGCGAAGGGCGGCCGCATCATCCTGCTCGAACCGCGCCGGCTCGCCGCGCGGGCGGCAGCTGACCGCATGGCCTGGACGCTCGGGGAGCGGGTCGGCGAGACGGTCGGCCTGCGGGTCCGCATGGAATCGCGTGTCGGGCCGAAGACCAGGATCGAGGTGGTTACGGAGGGTGTCTTTACGCGCCGCATCGTGGAGGATCCGGCGCTGGAGGGCGCCTCCGCCGTGCTCTTCGACGAATTCCACGAGCGCTCGCTGGATGCGGATCTGGGCCTCGCGCTTGCCATCGAGGCGCAGGCTGGGCTTCGCGAGGACCTCCGTATCCTCGCCATGTCGGCGACACTGGACGGGGCGCGCGTTGCGGCCCTGCTGGGCGACGCTCCGGTCATCCGCTCCGAAGGCCGCGCCTATCCGGTCGAGACTCGCTACCTCGGGCGCGACCCCAACCGCCGCATCGAGGAGCAGGTTGCCGAGGCGACGCTCAGGGCATTGCGGGCCGAGCCCGGCTCGGCGCTCGTCTTCCTGCCTGGCGCGGGCGAGATCCGCCGGGTCGAGACGGCCCTGAACGAGCGGCTGAGCGATCCAGGGATCGACGTCGTGCCTCTCTTCGGCGCCCTGGACCGGGGCGAGCAGGACGCCGCGATCAGGCCGGCGCCGCCCGGCCGGCGCAAGGTCGTGCTCGCGACGTCCATCGCGGAGACCTCGCTGACGATCGAGGGTGTCCGGATCGTCGTGGATTCCGGCCTCGCCCGCGTGCCGGTCTACGAACCCGGGATCGGGTTGACGCGTCTGGAGACCCGCCGCGCCTCGCGCGCCTCCGCGGACCAGCGCCGCGGCCGAGCTGGGCGCACGGAGCCGGGGATCTGCTACCGCCTCTGGGAAGAAGCGGCGACGGGCTCGCTCGACGCCTTCAGCCGTCCAGAGATCCTGGCCGCCGACCTCTCCGGGTTGCTTCTCGATTGCGCCGAGTGGGGGGTTGCCGATCCGACCAGCCTCCCGTTCCTGGATCCGCCGCCTACCCCTGCCCTGGCCGAGGCGCGGGTCCAGCTCACGGAGCTTGGCGCTCTCGATCCCGACGGACGCATCACGCCGGTCGGGCGCCGCATCCGCGCTCTGCCCCTGCCGGCAAGGCTCGCCCGGATGGTCCTGGCCGGTGCGGAGCATGGCTGCGCGACGGAGGCGGCCGAGCTCGCGGGGCTCGTCTCCGAACGGGGGCTCGGCGGAGATGCGGTCGATCTGGAGGATCGGCTCGATCGCTTCCGCCGCGACCGCTCCGGCCGGGCAACTGAACTGCGCCGCATGGCATCAGGCTGGGCGCGGCTAGCCGACCGGGATGCTGAGGCTCTTCCTTCACGGGAAGAGGACGGCGTCTCGACGGGCTTCCTGGTCGCCCTGGCCTATCCGGACCGGATCGCCAAGGCGCGCGGAAAACCCGGCGACTACGTGATGGCGAATGGCCGCGGCGCCGC
>JAFAEL010000243.1 GCA_023423995.1 Pseudomonadota bacterium
TGCGAGCCCTGACACACGCGACTGCCCGATTCGAGGATCGGACACATGCACGCTACCCGTGACCCGAAGGCCATGGCCAAGACCCTTCGCCAGGCCCTTGCCGAGCGCCAGACTGAGATCTCGCATAGCGAGAGCCTCGAGCTCGTCGCCCGCCAGCTCGGCTGGCGCGACTGGAATACCCTTGCCGCGCAAATGGATCGTCCGCCTCTCCGCCTGCCGGAGGGCTGGTTCCCGAGCGGCTCGATGAGGGACGACTACGACATGGGGCTGGACGAGGCGGAGGGCTGTGCGCTGATCCGCTATCGCCATGTGTCGCCTATCCCGATTTCCGGCCAGGGGTCGGGCTTCGGCACCCTGATGCAGGGCGTTCAAGCCGAAGCCTATCGCGGCGCGCGGATCCAGCTGAAGGCCCAGATCAAGGCGCAGGACGTCACCGGCGCGGGGACGCTCTGGATGCGGGTGGACGATGCCCGCGGCCGGACGATCGCTTTCGACAACATGGAAACGCGGCGGACGGACGGGCCGCTTCTCGGAAATTCAGGCTGGCAGGATCGGTCGATCGTGCTCGATGTGCCCGATGATGCAGCGGCCGTCAGCTTCGGCTTCTACCTGCGCGGCAGCGGCAGCCTCTGGGCGCGCCGGTTCCGGTTCGGCGTCGTCGATGCCTCCGTGCCGCTGACGGACAGCTATGGTGGCCGCCATCGGCCGGAGCCCGTGAACCTCGATTTCGCAGCGGTCGCATAGGCCAGCTCGGCGGCGGGTTCCCGCTGCCGCCGAGCCCCTCGCGAGCTATCGAGCACTCAGCCCTTCGAGCCGGCGCCGTACTGCTCGTCGGTGACCGGCTCCATCCAGGTCACGTGCTTCTCGCCGTCGAATTCGTGCATGGCGATATGGACCATGCCGTGCGTCGGGGTGGCACCGTGCCAGTGCCGCTCGTTCGGCGGAATCCAGACGGTGTCGCCGGCCCGGATGGTCTGGATCGGCTCGCCCTCCTTCTGGACGAGGCCGATTCCCTGGACGACATGCAGCGTCTGGCCGAGCGGGTGCGTGTGCCAGTTGGTGCGCGCGCCGGGCTCGAACGCGACGCGGGCGGCCCGCACGCGCGCCGGGGCGGGCGCCTCGACGATGGGGTCCTGCCAGACCGTCCCGGTGAACCAGTCGGGGTTCACGCGGCGGCTCGGATTCTTTGTGGGCGGGATGATGTCCATGGGGTTCCTCCAGGGTGGTTCGTAGCTTTCGCCCGCACGCTCGACAAGGCGGCGGGGCTTCGTCGATGATCGTCGCCGCAGCCGGGGAAGCCGGCCCGGGAGGCGACGGCCAGGATGAAGCTCTACGGCTATTTCCGCTCGAGCGCGGCGTTCCGGGTGCGCATCGCGCTCAACCTCAAGGGTGTCACGGTCGAGCACGCCTTCTGCCACCTTCGCCGCGGCGAGCAGAGCGCTCCGGACTACCTGAAGCTCAACCCGCAGGGCCTTGTCCCGACCCTGGTCCTGGATGACGGGACCGTCCTGACCCAGTCGCTCGCCATCATCGAATGGCTCGAAGAGACGCGCCCCGAGCCGGCGATACTTCCCGCCGATCCGCTTGGCCGGGCCAAGGTGCGCGCCTTCGCGGCGGCGATCGCCTGCGAGACCCATCCGCTCCAAAACCTGCGCGTGCTGAAGGAGATCCGAAAACTGGCCGATCAGGAGGCCGCCCAGGCCTGGGCGCGCCGCATCAACGAAGAGGGGCTTGCGGCCTGCGAAAAGCTCATTCGATCCGAGAGCGGGCCCTACTGCTTCGGTGATCGGCCCACTTTGGCGGATATCTGCCTCGTGCCGCAGATGGCCAATGCCCGGCGCTACGGCGTCGACCTCGCCGGTTTTCCACGCCTGCTCCAGGCGGATGCGGCCGCCATGGCGCTCCCCGCCTTCGCGGATGCGCAGCCGAGCCGCCAGCCGGACGCGGATTAGCGCCCAAGCATTCGAGCCCTGAAGAGCAAGCAGGGTAGACGAACAGGGACGTTGACCCGCGAGCGGTCAATATTAGATGATTGGTGGTGTTGGGAGATAATCGCTCTCTGGGGCGGATGGAGTCTCTTATGAGACAACGTCGTGAGGTCTTCACTCAGGACGAGGCGGGCTCTAGCGAGCTGCCAGAGGATTATGTCGGGACGGGCGTCGTCGCCCGGGTGGTTCCCGGCAGCCTCGTCTACGTCGACGGCTTCTCCCGGGAAGGCATGCTCGCCTTCACGCCCGACCATCTGAGATTCCGGCAGGAGGACGGATCGCTCAGGCGATACCGTGGCGAGCCTTTCTCCGAGCTAGGAATATCTGCCGGCACTCAGGTCACGCTCGGACACTCGGAGGGGGAAGCGATCGTCACGGTCGAGACGCAGGAACGCTCCGCCCCCAGCGTATGGTCTCGAGCAGCGAGCTTAAATTGGGGCTCTTGGAAACGATTTTCCAAGTGACCCGGTGAGCGACGGGCTGCTCCCCTCCGCCGCTCCCGCCGGAAAAGCAGCGGTCGATCGTCAGCTTCCCCGACCGGCTCGTGATTGGGGACGCTTCTTGGACACCTCGGAACTTCTGCCGGGGGATCTGATCCTGACGAGGAGCGTCGCTCCGGATTATGTGTCGCGCCGCATCACTGAAGCCCAACTGCGAGGCGGCCTAGCTTCGAGGCACGCGCAATGGACCCACGCGGCCGTGTATCTCGGCGACGGCGAGCACATCTGCGAAGCCAGCTTCAAGGAGCCTGGCTTCCGGTGGGGCGTTAACATCCGCAGCATCTTTGAGTACTGCAACAACGAGTTCGCAATCCGTGCGCGGCGCCCGAAGGGACTGGACGATCGTCAGCGGATCCGCATAGCGGTTGGCGCTATGGCTAACATCGGTAAGCGGTATAGCTTCCGTGAGATTCTCAAATTCCGACAGGCGGCGGCCAAAGGGAGTTTCTGGGGTCCGGGAACTCGTCAGAGCATCAACCCGAATGCTCTTGTCTGCTCAACTCTTTATCAGGACGCCTACAACTTTTCGTACCAGGGAATGACGCTCCGCATGGGCATGCTCTGCACGCCTGCCCACCTGAGCGCGAGCACAGATTTTGAATCGACTGACCCTTCCCTGGGCTGGCTCGAGATCCAGGACTGACCCGTGCCGCCGGTGAGAGGGATGCAGGGTAGCGCTTAAGCCTCCCCCGAGGGCCGTCCCCGGCCCGCCTTCACGCGCGACCGAATGGTCTTCGCTTCGAGGCGACGCTTCTTCGACGCGAGGGTAGGGCGGGTCGGGCGGCGCGGCTTCGGCGCGACCGAGGCCTCGCGGATCAACGCGACGAGCCGGTCGAGCGCGTCGGCCCGGTTCAGCTCGCGGGAGCGGAAGCGTTGCGCGTCGATGACGATCACGCCGTCCTGCGTCATGCGCCGCCCGGCGAGGACGCGGAGGCGATGAAGGACGCTCTCGCTGAGCGCCGGCGAGCGGGCGGCGTCGAAGCGGAGCTCGACCGCAGTCGAGACCTTGTTGACGTTCTGCCCGCCCGGGCCGGACGCCCGGACGAAATTTTCCGTGATCTCCGCCTCGTCCAGGACGATGGACGACGTGACTTGGATCATGGGTGGGCGCCGCCCGGCTTCCCGGCCGCCGCAAGGTAGTTCACGGCCGTGTCGCGGGCGAGGGACCAGTCCCGCTCGAGCGGATTGAACACCATGCCGCGGGTCCTGTAGCCGGTCAGCCCGGCAGCCTCGACCGCGTCCCGCAGCTCGTCGGGCGTGACGAACTTCTCCCAGTCGTGGGTGCCCTTGGGCAGCCATTTCAGCACGTATTCCGCCCCGAGGATCGCGAGCGCGAAGGACCGCATGGTCCGGTTGATCGTGGCGAGCAGGAGCAGGCCGCCGGGTACAACCGCATCCGTGCAAGCCCCTATGAAAGCGTCGACGTCGCGGACATGCTCCACGACCTCCATGGCCATGACGATGTCGAAGCTTTGGCCTGAATGCGCGACGGCTTCGACCGTCTCCGCCCGGTAGTCGATCTCGAGCCCGCTCTCCGCCGCGTGGTGGCGCGCGGCCTCGATGTTGCGCGTGCTCGGGTCGAGCGCGGTGACGGTCGCGCCCAACCGGGCCATCGGCTCCGAGAGCAGCCCCGCCCCGCAGCCGACGTCCAGGACGGTCAGCCCGGAGAGCGGGAAGGGCTGCTTGGCGTCGCGGCCGAAATGACGGCACGCCTCATCCCGGATGAAGACGAGCCTGAGGGGATTGATGCGATGCAGCGCCCGCATCGGGCCATTCGGATCCCACCAATTCGCCGCGAGTCGATCGAAGCGGTCGACCTCGCCGCGATCGACGGTGCCGGCGTGGCGGAAGGCGCTCTGCGTTGACATCGCGCGACCATACGCGATACGCGCCCCGTGGGCGACAAGCCCGGCTCCATTCCTCGGCATCGGCGGCACACACCCTCACACGATTTGATCCGATGCCTCGTCTCGTCATGAAGTTCGGCGGCACCTCTGTCGCCACCGTGGAACGCATTCGCAACGTTGCGCGCCATGTCCGGCGCGAGGTCGAGGCCGGCTACGATGTAGCGGTCGTGGTCTCCGCGATGGCCGGGAAGACGAACGAGCTCGTCGCCTGGTGCAAGGAAGCTGCGCCGTTCTACGACCCGAAGGAATACGACGTCGTGGTCGCCTCGGGCGAGCAGGTCACGTCCGGCCTCCTGGCCATGGTGCTGCAGAACGACGGTCTCCCGGCGCGCTCCTGGCAGGGCTGGCAGATCCCGATCCACACCTCCGACCAGCATGGATCGGCCCGGATCGCGGCGATCGACGGCAGCGCCATCCTGGATGCGTTCAGGGAGCGGCGGGAAGTCGCGGTGGTGGCCGGCTTCCAGGGCGTCAATCCCGAGACGGGGCGGGTCGCGACCCTTGGCCGCGGAGGCTCCGACACGAGCGCGGTCGCGCTCGCGGCGGCGCTCGGGGCCGAGCGCTGCGACATCTATACGGACGTGGACGGCGTCTACACGACCGATCCGCGGATCGTCACCAAGGCGCGCCGGCTCGACCGCGTCGCCTTCGAAGAAATGCTGGAAATGGCGTCGCTCGGCGCGAAGGTCCTGCAGGTGCGCTCCGTGGAGCTCGCCATGCTGTACCGGGTGCCGACCTATGTGCGCTCGAGCTTCGACGATCCTGCGGATCCGAAGCCCGGCACGCTCATCTGCGACGAGGAGGACATCGTGGAACAGTCCGTCGTCACCGGGATCGCGTTCTCCAAGGACGAGGCCCAGATCACCCTGCGTCGCGTTGCGGACAAGCCGGGGGTCGCGGCCGCGATCTTCGGTCCGCTGGCCGATCAGAACGTCAACGTCGACATGATCATCCAGGTCGTGTCCGACGATCAGGCGTCGACCGACATCACCTTCACGGTTCCGGCTGCGGATTACGAGCGCTCGCGCGCCATCCTGGAGGAGAACCGGGACCGGATCGGCCTGCACGAGATCCAGGGGGCGACCGATGTCGTGAAGGTTTCCGCGATCGGAGTCGGCATGCGCTCGCATGCGGGCGTCGCCTCGCGCGCCTTCCGGGCGCTCGCCGAAAAGGGAATCAATATTCGGGCGATCACGACGTCCGAGATCAAGTTCTCGATTCTGATAGACGCGGCGTACACCGAACTTGCCGTACGGACGCTACACTCGCTATACGGCCTGGATAAAGCCTGATTTCATCCGGAACGGGCTCGGCAGCAGAGCTCGGCTCAACGGGTCGAAAGTCACGGATTGTTGAGATGCGAGGTGCACCAGGCGGTCCGCGCGTGCTCCTGCGCCGCCTGCGCGAGGTCATGGCCGAGCCGGCGCCGGCTCAGGCCCGCCTCGATCGGATTGTCGTCCTCATCGCGTCCAACATGGTGTCGGAGGTCTGCTCGCTCTACGTGATGCGGGCCGACCGGACCCTCGAGCTCTACGCAACCGAAGGCCTCAACCGCGAGGCCGTGCACCTGACCACCATGCAGGCCGGCGAGGGCCTTGTCGGCCTGATCGCCCAGACGGCCGAGCCCCTGGCGCTCTCCGACGCGCAGTCGCATCCGGCGTTCTCCTACCGGCCGGAGACGGGCGAGGAGGTCTATCACGGATTCATGGGCGTGCCGGTCCTCCGGGGCGGGAACATGCTCGGCGTCCTGGTCGTGCAGAACCGGACGCATCGGGCCTATGCCGAGGAGGAGATCGAGGCCCTCCAGACCACCGCCATGGTGCTGGCCGAGCTGATCGCCTCGGGCGAGCTGCAGTCGCTGGGCTCGCCGGGCGCGGAGCCCGCGGCCCGCGGGCCGGTGCAGTTGCAGGGCGTGGCACTCGCCGACGGCCTGGGGCTCGGCTACGCCGTGCTGCACGAGCCGCGCGTCGTGATCCGCAACCTGATCGCGACGGATGTCGAAGCCGAGCTTGCTCGCCTGGACGACGCCCTCGGCGAGGTGCGCACCTCGATCGACGAGATGCTCGAGCGCGGCGACATCGCCCATGGCGGCGAGCACCGCGACGTCCTCGAAACCTTCCGCATGTTCGCGCATGACCCGGGCTGGCTCCGGCGCATGCGCGACGCCGTGAAGACCGGGATCACGGCCGAGGCCGCGGTCGAGCGCGTCCAGAGCGACACGCGGGCCCGGCTCATGCGGGTGACCGAGCCCTACCTGCGCGAGCGGCTGCACGATCTCGACGACCTCGCCAACCGGCTGCTGCACAAGCTCGCCGGGCAGGAGATGGTCGCCCCGCGCGAAAACCTGCCGGACAACGCCATCATCGTGGCCCGCATGCTCGGGCCGGCGGCGCTCCTCGATTACGACCGGTCGCGGCTGCGCGGCCTCGTGCTCGAGGAGGGGGGAGAGACGAGCCACATCGCGATCGTGGCGCGCGCCCTGAACATCCCCGTCGTCAGCGAGGTGGAGGGAGCCGCGTCCGCGGTCGAGGCCGGAGACGCCCTCATCGTCGACGGTGGCACCGGCGAGGTGCAGATCCGTCCGCCGCCCGAGGTGGAAGCCTCCTATGCCGAGAAGGCCCGCATGCGGGCCAGGCGCCAGGCGCAGTACCGCAGCCTGCGCGACCGGCCGGCGGTCACCCGCGACGGCGTGGAGATTGCCCTGCAGCTGAATGCCGGGCTGCTCGTCGACCTGCCGCATCTCCAGGACACGGGCGCGGCCGGAATTGGTCTCTTCCGGACCGAGCTGCAATTCATGATCGCCGAGCGGATGCCGTCCGCCAAGGAGCAGCAGCAGCTCTATGCGGCGGTCTTTGCGGCGGCCGGGGATGCGCCGATCACCTTCCGGTCGCTGGATATCGGCGGGGACAAGCTCCTTCCTTACATGCCGCGTGTCGAGGAGGAGAATCCCGCCCTCGGCTGGCGCGCGATCCGCATCGCGCTCGACCGGCCGGCGCTGCTGCGCATCCAGGCCCGTGCCCTGCTCAAGGCGGCGGCCGGGCGGCACCTGCGGGTGATGTTCCCGATGGTGGCGAGCACGGCCGAGTTCGAACGTGCCAAGCTGCTCGTCGAAGGCGAGGTGAACTGGCTGAAGCGGCAGCAGAGTCCCTTGCCCGAGAAGCTCTCGCTCGGCGCGATGGTGGAGGTGCCCTCGCTGCTGTTCGAGATCGGCGAGATCGCCCAGGCGGCCGACTTCCTGTCGGTCGGGTCCAACGACCTGATGCAGTTCCTCTTCGCGGCCGACCGCGGCAACAAGCTTGTGGCGAGCCGCTTCGACCCGCTGAGCCGGGCGCCCCTGCGGGCCCTCGACAGCCTCCTGGAGGCGGCCGCCGTCGAGAACTGCCCGGTGACCGTCTGCGGCGAGATGGCGGGCCGCCCGCTCGAGGCGATGCTGCTGGTCGGCCTCGGCTTCCGCTCGCTCTCCATGTCGGCCGCATCGATCGGACCCATCAAGGCCATGCTCCTCGAGCTGGACACCCGACCCCTCACTGAACTGATCCGACGCGAGATGGACACGTCCGGCACCCATGAGAGCCTTCGACCGGCCCTGGCGGACTTCGCGGAACGGCACGGAATTCCGGTCTGATGCAGGCACCTCCCGCCCAGAAGCTCGACGCGGTGCTCGCGCGGCATGCGATCGTCACCGCGACGCTGAACGGCTCCCCCGAACCCGACCAGTTCGTCGCGCTCTCGCGCGAGCTCGCCGATCTCGACCCGGTGGTTGCCGCGATCCAGGCCTACCGTAGCCGGGAGGAGGACCTCGCCGGGCTCGACTCGCTCCTGCAGGATCCCGGAACGGATCCCGAGATGAGGTCGCTCGCCTTCGACGAGCGCCCGGTCGCCGTCGAGGCGCTGGAGCAGGCCGCGACCGAGCTCAACCTCCTGCTCCTGCCCAAGGATGCCGCGGACGAGAAGAGTGCCATCCTGGAGATCCGGGCCGGCACGGGCGGAGACGAGGCCGCGCTTTTCGCCGGCGACCTGTTCCGCATGTACGCCCGCTACGCCGAGCTGAAAGGCTGGCGCGTCGAGGTCATGTCCGAGAGCGAGGGCACTGCCGGAGGGCTCAAGGAGATCGTGGCCGAGATCAAGGGGCGGGGCGTGTTCGCGCGCCTCAAATTCGAGAGCGGCGTGCACCGGGTGCAGAGAGTCCCGGCCACCGAGGCTTCAGGCCGCATCCACACCTCGGCCGCGACCGTGGCCGTTCTCCCCGAGGCCGAGGAGGTCGACATCGAGGTCAACGATGCGGACCTGAAGATCGACACGATGCGGGCGCAGGGCGCGGGCGGCCAGCACGTCAACAAGACGGAATCCGCCGTCCGCATCACGCATATCCCGTCCGGGATCGTGGTCTTCGTCCAGGACGAGCGCTCGCAGCACAAGAACAAGGCGCGGGGGCTCGCGCTGCTGCGCTCGCGCCTTCTGGATCGGGAGCGCACCGCGAAGGACGCCGCGCGGGCGGCCGACCGGAAGTCGCAGGTGGGGTCGGGCGACCGCTCGGAACGGATCCGGACCTACAATTTTCCACAGGGTCGCGTGACGGATCACCGCATCAACCTCACTCTATACAAGCTCGAGCAGGTCCTCTCCGGGGAGGCGCTCGACGAGGTCATCGACGCACTCGTCACGCAGCATCAGGCCGACCTCCTGGCCGCTGAAGGCGCTGCCTGATCGGCGTTCCTGATCGAAAAGCAGGCACTCCCTCTCTCCCCCTCTTGTCTCTGTTGACTTGTCTGCTCTGCGTGTGGCTCATTCCGGCCAAGCCGCCGACGCTTAGCTCGGCGCGGGAAACGCCGGGGAACATTCATCGGAATGGCTGACGACATCATTCTGTCGACGCGCGGACTTGGGCGCGACTTCAAGGGCTTTACGGCCGTCGGTGAAGTCGACCTGAAGGTGAAGCGCGGCACGATTCATGCGCTCATCGGCCCAAATGGTGCCGGCAAGACGACCTGCTTCAACCTTCTCACGAAGTTTCTTCAGCCGAGCCGGGGCTCGATCGTCTATAACGGGCGCGACATCACCAAGATGAAGCCGGCGGATGTCGCCCGGCTCGGTCTGGTGCGCTCGTTCCAGATCTCGGCGGTGTTCGGCCACCTGACCGTGCTGGAGAACGTCCGCATCGCGCTGCAGCGCAAGCGCGGCGACAGCTTCGACTTCTGGCGCTCCGAGCGCGTGCTGAACGAGATGAACGGCGATGCCCTGAGCCTCGTCGAACAGGTCGGGCTGGCGGATTTCCGCAATCACACCGCGGTCGAGCTGTCCTATGGGCGCAAGCGCGCTCTCGAGATCGCCACGACGCTCGCGCTCGATCCCGAGATGATGCTTCTCGACGAGCCGATGGCCGGGATGGGCCACGAGGACGTCGACCGGAATTCCGATCTAATCCGGCGAGCCTCGAAGAACCGCACGATCCTGATGGTGGAGCACAACCTCTCGGTGGTCGCCTCCTTGTCCGACACGATCACCGTCCTGGCGCGCGGCAACGTGCTCGCCGAGGGCAATTACGATAAAGTCTCGAAGGATCCTCGCGTGGTCGAAGCGTATATCGGAGCCGGTCATGCGTGAGAGTGCTGCCCTGCGGGCGAGCGCGCCCGCGACTGCTTCCGCGCCGCTCCTCGCCGTGAAGAAGCTCGAGGCCTGGTACGGCGAGAGCCATGTGCTGCACGGGATCGATTTCGACATCGCCCCCGGCGAGGTCGTCACCCTGCTCGGCCGCAACGGCGCGGGAAAGACCACGACCCTGCGCTCGATCATCGGCATCATGGGGAAGCGCACCGGCTCCATCCTGTTCGACGGCACCGAGACCATCAACATGCCGTCGCGCACGATCGCGCGGCTCGGGGTCGGCTACGTGCCGGAGGAACGCGGCATCTTCGCCAGCCTCTCCGTCTACGAGAACCTGACCCTCCCGCCCCAGGTGAAGCCGGGCGGCCTGTCCATCGAGCAGATCTACGAACTCTTTCCGAACCTGCGGGAGCGGTCCGGCAGCCAGGGCACGAAGCTGTCCGGCGGCGAGCAGCAGATGCTGGCGATCGGCCGCATCCTGCGCACCGGCGCGAAGCTGCTGCTCCTGGACGAGCCGACCGAGGGACTGGCCCCCGTCATCGTGCAGCAGATCGGTCGCACCATCGAGCGCCTGAAGCGAGACGGCTTCACCATCGTCCTGGTTGAGCAAAATTTCCGCTTCGCTCAGACGGTCGCTGACCGTCATTATATAGTAGAACAGGGCAGGGTGGTCGACATGATCCCCAATGCTCAGCTAGATCAGAACATCGAGAAGCTGCACCGCTATCTCGGCGTATAATAAAAAAAGATCCAGCAACATCATGGGAGGATACGGATATGAGAGGGAGGACGATACTGGGCGCGGTTGCTTTTGCCGCGCTCATGACAGGCTCGGCCGGGGCGCAGGTCTCGGTTAAGCTCGGGGTCTTGAACGATAGGTCCGGCGTCTACTCGGACATCGGCGGTGAGGGCGGCGTCGTTGCTGCCCGCATGGCAGTCGAGGACTTCAAGGCCGCCGAAAAGGGCATCAAGGTCGAGGTGATCTCCGCCGATCACCAGAACAAGCCCGACGTCGGATCCAACATCGCGCGCCAGTGGTACGACCAGGACGGCGTCGACGTGATCCTGGACGTGCCGACCTCGTCGGTGGCGCTCGCCGTCAACCAGGTCACGCGCGAGAAGAACAAGATCTTCCTCAACTCGGGCGCGGCCACGTCGGATCTCACCGGCGCGCAATGCTCCCCCAACACGATCCACTGGGCCTACGATACGGTCCAGCTTGCGAACGTGACGGGCGGCGCCATGGTCCGGCAGGGCGGGAACACCTGGTACTTCCTGACGGCCGATTACGCTTTCGGTCACGCGCTCGAGCGCGACACCGCCGCTGTCGTCAAGAAGAACGGCGGCCAGATCATCGGCTCGGTGAAGACGCCCTTCCCAAGCCAGGACTTCTCGTCGTTCCTGCTGCAGGCGCAAGCCTCGAAGGCGAAGGTCATCGGCCTCGCCAATGCGGGCGGCGATACCGTGAACTCGATCAAGCAGGCCGGCGAGTTCGGCATCACGCAGGGTGGGCAGAGCCTCGCCGCGCTGCTGATGTTCGTGAACGACGTCAAGGCGCTCGGTCTGAAGTCGGCCCAGGGCCTCGTCTTCAGTGAGACCTTCTACTGGGACGAGAACGACGCGACCCGCGAATGGTCCAAGCGCTTCATGGACCGGATGGGGCGCATGCCGAACATGCTGAACGCCGGCGTCTATTCGAGCGTCATCCACTACCTCAAGGCGGTCGCCGCCGAGAAGTCGAAGGACCCCGCCAAGGTCATGGCCTGGATGAAGGGCAACCCGACGGATGATCCCCTGTTCGGCAAGGGTTCCGTTCGGGCGGACGGCCGCAAGATCCACGACGCCTTCCTGCTCGAGGTGAAGAAGCCGGAGGAGTCGAAGGGTGAATGGGATCTCCTGAAGATCCTCGCCAAGGTGCCGGCCGAGCAGGTCTGGCGTCCCCTGGAAGAAGGCAACTGCCCGCTCGTCAAGAAGAGCTGAGCGGTGTTCCTGCGCGGCCCGTGAAGATCCGACCGCACTCCGCGGGCCGCGCGTCACGGTGGAAGGGTGAGTCCGTAATGAGGAAACTGGGTACAGTATTGGTGGCTGCCCTCGCCGCCTCGGCAGGGGCGGCGCATGCTCAGACATCGGTGAAGCTCGGCGTTCTGAACGACATGTCCGGCCTCTACGCGGACATCTCGGGGCCGGGCTCCGTCGTGGCGGCTCAGATGGCGGTCGAAGACTTCAAGGCTGCTGAGAAGGGCATCAAGGCCGAGATCGTCTCTGCCGACCACCAGAACAAGCCGGATACCGGTTCCACCATCGCGCGGCGCTGGTACGACCAGGAAGGCGTCGATGTCATTCTCGACGTGACGACTTCTTCCGTCGCGCTCGCGGTCTCCGAAGTGACGCGCGAGAAGAACAAGATCTTCATCCCGTCGGGCGGCGGCACATCCGACCTCACGGGCGAGAAATGCACGCCGAACAACGTCCACTGGACCTACGACACCTGGGCGCTCGCGAACGGCACCGGTTCGGCGATGACCAAGAAGGGCGGCGACAGCTGGTTCTTCCTGACGGCCGATTATGCATTCGGTTCGGCGCTCGAGCGCGACACCACCAACGCCGTGAAGAAGGCGGGCGGCAAGGTGGTCGGCGCCGTCAAGCACCCGCTCTCGGCAGCCGACTTCTCCTCCTTCCTGCTGCAGGCCCAGGGCTCGCAGGCGAAGGTGATCGGCCTAGCGAATGCCGGGTCGGATACGATCAACGCCATCAAGCAGGCGGCCGAGTTCGGCATCACGCAGGGCGGGCAGAACCTCGCCGGGTTGCTGATCTTCTCGTCGGACGTAAAGGCTCTCGGGCTCAAGGCCGCGCAGGGGCTCGTCCTGACGGAGGCTTTCTACTGGGACCAGAACGACGCGACGCGTGAGTTCTCGAAGCGCTTCGCCGCCAAGTTCGGCGGCAAGATGCCGACGAGCGCGCAGGCCGGCGTCTACTCGAGCGTCTTGCACTACCTGAAGGCGGTCGAGGCGACGAAGAGCAAGGACTCGACCGCCGTCATGGCCAAGATGAAGGAGATGCCCATCGATGATGCGCTCTTCGGCAAGGGATCGATCCGCCCCGACGGCCGCGCCATTCACCCGATGTACCTCTTCGAGGTGAAGAAGCCCGAGGAATCGAGGGGAGAATGGGACCTCTACAAGACCGTCGCCACGATCCCGACCGAGGAGGCTTTCCGGCCCATGGCGGACGGCGGCTGCCCCCTCGTGAAGAAGAGCTGAGCGGGCTCAACCGCTCCCATTCTGCTCCGGCCGAACAGGCCGGGGCTGCACGACGAGGCCGCCCCTCGGGAAAACCTGAGTAGCGGCCTTGACCTGAACCGGCATCTGATACCCTGAATGGCGCGGAGAGATCCCGCCCGAGACCCTGTCGCATGATCACGATCTTCGGCGTCCCCAGCGCCGCCCTGTTCGGACAGCTCCTCTTGGGGCTGATCAACGGATCCTTCTACGCAATCCTGAGTCTCGGCCTGGCCGTGATCTTCGGGCTTCTGAACATCATCAACTTCGCCCACGGCGCGCTCTACATGATGGGCGCCTTCGTGGCCTGGATGCTGCTCAACTACCTTGGCGTCGGCTATTGGTGGGCGCTGATCCTCGCTCCCGTCATCGTCGGCGGCGTCGGGATCCTGATGGAGCGCAACTACATCGCGCCCCTGAGCTTCACCAATCAGCGCCAGAGCTTCGTGCTGATCGGCGCGACGGCCATCGGCTTCCTCATCCTGTCCTTCGGGCTTTCGCTCGCCGCCACTCCGGCCTTCGTGGGAGGCGCGGTGATCGGCCTCGTGGCGTCGACCGTCTATGCCTGGGTGCGGCCGAGCCAGACTGCGACGGTCCACGTGGACCACCTTTACGGGCTGCTGCTGACATTCGGGTTGGCGCTCATCATCCAGGGCCTGTTCCGGAACCAGTACGGCGTCTCGGGCCTGCCCTATGGCATTCCCCCTCAGCTTGCCGGCGGCCAGCAGATCCGGCTCTTCGACGCGCCGATCATGTTCATGCCGAACTACCGGGCCTGGGTCATCGTCGCCTCGCTGGTGGTCTGCCTCGCGACCTGGTTCATGATCGAGAAAACGAAGCTCGGAGCCTATCTCCGGGCGGCGACCGAGAACCCGACCCTCGTCGGTGCCTTCGGCGTCAACGTCCCGCTCATGATCACGCTCACCTACGGGTTCGGCGTTGCCCTCGCGGCCTTCGCGGGCGTTCTCGCTGCGCCGATCTATTCGGTGAACCCCAACATGGGCGCGGACCTCATCATCGTGGTCTTCGCCGTCGTCGTCATCGGCGGAATGGGCTCGATCCTCGGCTCGATCATCACGGGCTTCGCGCTCGGGTTGGTCGAGGGCCTCACCAAGGTCTTCTACCCGGAGGCCTCTTCCACCGTCATCTTCGTCATCATGGTGCTGGTCCTGCTCGTTAAGCCGGCCGGCCTGTTCGGGAGGGCCTCCTGATGGCCAACGCCGCCCTGTCTGCCGACACCGATATCCCGGCCGTGCTGCACGAGCCGCGCGGAACGGCATCGTTCCACCTCAAGGTGTTCATCGGGATCGCCGTTGCGCTCCTGATTGCGCCCTACCTGCTCTATCCCGTGTTCCTGATGAAGGTGCTGTGCTTCGCGCTCTTCGCGATGGCCTTCAACCTTCTGCTCGGCTACGGCGGCCTCCTGTCCTTCGGCCATGCCGCGTATTTCGGCATGGCGAGCTACCTCTCGGCCTATTCGGCGAAGGTCTGGGGCTTCTCGCCCGAACTCGCGATCCTGACCGGCACCGTCACGGCGGCCGCGCTCGGCCTCGTCTTCGGAGCGGTCGCCATCCGGCGCCAGGGCATCTACTTCTCGATGATCACCCTGGCGCTCGCCCAGATGGTCTTCTTCTTCTGCGTGCAGGCGAAGTTCACCGGGGGCGAGGACGGAATCCAGGCGGTCCCGCGCGGCAAGCTCTTCGGCTTCATCAATCTCGCCGACGACATGACGCTCTATTTCGTCGTGGCTGTCGTGTTCCTGTTGGGACTCGGCCTGATCTACCGCATCATCCACTCGCCGTTTGGCCAGGTGCTGAAGGCGATCCGGGACAACGAGCCGCGCGCAACCTCGCTCGGCTACCGGACGAACCAGTACAAGCTGGCCGTCTTCGTCCTCTCGACGACGCTGGCTGGTCTTGCAGGCGGCCTGAAGGCGATCGTGTTCCAGCTCGCCTCGCTGACCGACGTGCACTGGTCGATGTCCGGCGAGGTGGTCCTGATGACGCTCGTCGGCGGCATGGGCACGGTCTTCGGCCCGATCGTCGGCGCCGCCGTGATCGTCACCATGGCCAATTACCTGGCGACGCTCGGGGCCTGGGTCACGATCGTGCAGGGCATCATCTTCGTGCTCTGCGTGCTCCTGTTCCGCGAGGGTATCCTCGGGCTGATAGCACGGTGGATCAAGCGGCCGCTCTGAGCGGCCGCCTTCCTAGCGCTGGGCGGGGTAGAGCGCTTCCCCGTCCGCGTGCGGTCGCACCGGATGCGTCGCGCCGCGGGGAATGCCCGCGGCAAGGACGGCTTCGGGAACGATCGGGCGCCATCTGAAGTGGGTCAGGTCGACGAAATCGCCGAGTTCGGCGCAGCGAAAGCCCGCCCTGGCGAGTTCGCTCGGCACGAAGGCCTCCCCGAACGGCCAGAAGCTCCGCTTGCCCTGCCTATACTCCAGGGCGGCGAGCCGGCGTCTTGCCACAAGAAAGCTTGCAGCAGGCCGCGACAGGATCATCACTGCCGCCAGCGCCCCGCGAAGCTCATCCCCCGGATAGATGTCGCGGTGCGGCCTGGCCCAGGACCAGGTCTCCATATCCGCATGGGAGTGGCAGACGAGGTCGAGGCGCTCGTTCTGCACGCGCTGCATGAGCCGGCCGAGATCGACGTTCAGGCAGACGTCGTAATCCATCGTCAGGCAATGTTCGTAGGTCGGATGGGCGTCGAACAGCGCGTATGTCGCGATGTCGATATTCCACCAGAGCATGCCATCCAGGCCGATGAAGCCTCGCTCCCGCGGAACGTCGCCGATCAGCCGGCCCACGCGTTCCGGCGTGACAGGGACCCTGCTCAACGTCTCAGGCACGTCCGCGACTGGACCTCCGGTCTCGTCCGTGATCGCCCAGAGATCGCCAGGGGGAACGAGCGGCGCGAGCCGACCGTATTGCCGGGCGACGAACGGATCCCAGTAGTGGAGAACGAAGCCGACCGCGTAGCGCACGCGGCCTAAGCTACGCGGCGCGCGCGAGCTGCGCCAGCGCCGGGGCTTGGTCTCCTGCCCGCGACAAACGATATAAGGGATCGACGCCTGAGAGCGCCCGCACCGGTCGATGCCGGGACGGGTGCTTCCCACCGCAAGTATCCCTCCATCGGAGCCCAAGATGGCCGAGAAGATCCCCGTCACCGTGCTCACCGGCTATCTCGGGGCCGGAAAGACGACCCTCCTGAACCGCATCCTCACCGAGCAGCACGGCCGCCGCTACGCCGTGATCGTCAACGAGTTCGGCGAGATCGGCATCGACAACGACCTCGTGGTCGGTGCCGACGAGGAAGTGTTCGAGATGAACAACGGCTGCATCTGCTGCACCGTCCGGGGCGACCTCATCCGCATCATCGAGGGTTTGATGAAGCGGCGCGGCAAGTTCGACGCCATCATCGTCGAGACGACGGGGCTCGCCGATCCGGCGCCCGTCGCCCAGACCTTCTTCGTCGACGAGGACGTATCGCAGCGCGCCCGGCTCGATGCGGTCGTGACTGTCGCCGACGCGAAATGGCTGAGCGAGCGCCTGAAGGACGCGCCCGAGGCGAAGAACCAGATCGCCTTCGCCGACGTGATCCTGCTCAACAAGGCGGACCTTGTGGACGAGGCCGGCCTCAAGCAGGTCGAGGGGCAGATCCGTGCCATCAATCCGTCCGCCACGATCCACCGCACCGTGAATTGCAACGTACCGATCGCGGAGGTGCTGGATCGCAAGGCCTTCGACCTCGACCGCATCATGGAGGTGGAGCCCGAATTCCTCGAGGAGGGGCATCACCACCACCATGACGAGGAGATCGATTCCTTCTCCTTCCGGGCGGGCGAGGTGAACCCGGACAAGTTCATGCCCTGGATCTCGGACCTGACGCAGCGCGTGGGGCCGAACATCCTGCGCTGCAAGGGTATCGTGGCCTTCCCGAAGGAGCCGAAGCGCTTCGTGTTCCAGGGGGTGCACATGATCCTGGACGGCGACCTGTCGCGCGAGTGGCGCCCGGACGAGAAGCGCGAGAGCCGGGTCGTGTTCATCGGTCGGGATCTGGACGAGAAGGCGATCCGCGAGGGCTTCATGGCCTGCGCGGCGTAGCGCGGCGGCCGTCTCGCCGGGCTTGTCCCGGTGAGCTCGGTTCCGTAGGCGAGACGTTCTTCCGGGGCGGGGTGGCCGGGGCCAGCCCGGCCATGACACGTTCAGGGTACACATGTCCGGCACACTGACCTCGCTCACCGACCAGGTCCTGCCCGTCCAGGCCGGGGCCGAGGTGACCGGCCTGGCCTGGCTCGGCCGCACGGCCGCCTTCGCGCTCGCGGACGGCACCGTTCTGCTCGCGGATGGCGAGGCGGATCCCCGCCGGGTTTCTGCCCATCCGGAGGGCGCCATCCTGGTTGCGGCCGGGGACGACAAGCGCATCGTGACGGGGAGCGACGACGGCCGGGTGGTCGCCACCAGGGCTGACGGGACGTCGAAGGAACTGGCCCAGAGCTCCGGCTGGATCGACGCGCTCGCGCTCCACCCCTCCGGCGGTGTCGCCTTCGCGGCGGCCCGCAAGGTGACGGCCTTGGACGAGAAGGGGCGGGCAAAGACCTGGGATGCTCCGTCGAGCGCCCGCGGCCTCGCCTTCGCGCCCAAGGGGTACCGGCTGGCGGTCGCGCATTACGGCGGCGCCACCCTCTGGTTCCCGAACCTCGACACCCCGCCGGAGCTGCTCTCCTGGAAGGGCTCGCATCTCGACGTGGTCTGGTCGCCGGATGGCCGGTTCGTAGTCACCTCCATGCAGGAGAACGCGATGCATGGCTGGCGCCTCCAGCCGGATCGCGGCCACATGCGCATGACCGGCTATGCCGGAAAGCCCCGCTCCTTCTCATGGTCCTTCGGGGGCGCCTGGCTCGCGACGTCCGGCGCCGATGCTGCCATCGTGTGGCCCTTCGGTTCGAAGGAAGGCCCCACCGGGAAGCCGCCGCGCGAATGCGGCGTCCGGCATGCGCGCGCCGTGAAGGTCGCCTTCCACCCGAGCGTGAACGTGCTCGCCATCGGGTACGAGGATGGCTGCGTGCTCCTCGTCCGATTCGACGACGGCGCCGAACTCCTCGCCCGTCGCCCCGTGGAAGGCAGCGCGATCAGCGCGCTCGCCTGGGACAAGAAGGGCGGCCGCCTGGCCTTCGGGACCGCCGACGGACAGGCCGGGATTCTCGTCCTGTCCGCCTGACGGGCGGCAGCGCGCGCCTGAGGCGAAAATGTCGCCCAAATGGGCCAAATTGGGTCTTGTGCCCGGGGGCGAATAACCCTATCTGCCGGCTTGCCCAATTTCGCACGTGCCTGTGGCCGCGTGCCGGTTGGTGGGCATCCGGACAAGAGGCCGGACAGCCGCCAGGGGTTTAGGATCGATGCCGCGAGGGGTGGAACCCTCCAGGCGGCGATCCAGGTGGAAACACCGACCCCGACAACAACCGGCAGCCGGAGGCGAAACCGGCGAACCCCGCACTCCACGGGGGACGCAGCTTAAAGCAACGACGAACGGGCTTTTTTGGTCTCGTCGGCCCTCCACAGGCCGGCACCGAAGAGGCTTGTTTCTCATTGCCAGGCGTGCGGACGGGTTCTCCCATCCAAACGAAGGCAGCATCGTCGGGTTGACGGTGCGTTGTAGCGCACCCGCGTTTCCACCGCGCGGGGCGTGTCATCGCACATCGATCCAATGAGGCCGGGCGGCAAGGGCTTTCCCTTCCGCCTGAACATTCACCGGGGCCGGCCTGATCCGGCACGTTGAACCTTCTTGGGAGAGCGCCATGACGGAGCGCATCCGCGATTTCCTCCGCGACCGACGCCGCGCCGGACTCGATGACGGGCCGGTGCTGGTGGTCGATCTCGATGTCGTGCGGGAGAACTACGGGAAGTTCTCTCGCGCGCTGCCGGACACGCGTGTCTTCTACGCCGTGAAGGCGAACCCGGAGCCCAAGCTGCTCGCCACGCTGGCCGAGCTCGGCTCGTGCTTCGACACCGCCTCTGTGCCCGAGATCCGCATGGCGCTCGCCGCCGGCGCTGGTCCCGAGCGCATCTCCTTCGGCAACACGATCAAGAAGGAGCGTGACATCGTCACCGCCCTGAAGCTTGGCGTGCGCCTCTTCGCGGTCGATTGCGAGGCGGAGGTCGAGAAGATCGCGCGGGCCGTCGAGGCGACGCAGGTCGAGGACGTACGCGTGTTCTGCCGCATCCTGTGCGACGGCGCGGGCGCCGAGTGGCCGCTCTCCCGCAAGTTCGGCTGCGAGCCCGAAATGGCTGTCGGCGTGCTCGAGCATGCGCACCGGGCTGGTCTCGAGGCCTACGGCGTGTCGTTCCACGTCGGCTCGCAGCAGGCGAACACGGAAGCCTGGGACGGCGCGCTCGCGTCGGCGTCCTGGATATTCCGCGAGTGCCAGGAGCGCGGCATCGGGCTCTCGATGGTCAATCTCGGCGGCGGTTTCCCGACGCGCTACCTGAAGGACGTCCCGGCGGTCGAGGCTTACGGGAACTCGATCTTCCAGGCGCTCTCGAAGCACTTCGGCAATCGCCTGCCCGAGACGATCATCGAGCCCGGCCGCGGCATGGTCGGCAATGCGGGGATCATCGAGTCCGAAGTCGTGCTCGTCTCCAAGAAGAGCCGCGACGAGGACGAGGTGCGCTGGGTCTATCTGGACATCGGCAAGTTCGGCGGCCTCGCCGAGACGATGGACGAGTCGATCCGGTACCAGATCCGCACGGAGCACGATGAGGACCGCAAGGCGCCTTGCGTGCTCGCCGGCCCGACCTGCGATTCCGCGGACGTCATGTATGAGAAGGCGCCGTACTGGCTTCCCGTGTCGCTCGAGATCGGCGATCGCGTGCTGATCGAGGGAACGGGCGCCTATACGTCGACCTACTCGTCGGTGGCGTTCAACGGCCTGCCGCCGCTCGCGACGCACGTCATCTGACGTAGGCGCGACATCCTCATCCCCGGGCGGAGCCCGGGGATGCCTCCAACCCAAATCCCCGGACGGCCAGCCGAAGTCTCGGCAGGTGCGAGGGCTGCTGTCTCCCATCTTTCGCCCGGGGAGGGCACGGCCTTGTTCGAGATCCGTATCGAGACCCCCAAAGACGTCGTGGCACGCGAGCGGCTGCTCGACCGCTGCTTCGGCGACGAGCGCTTCGCCAAGACCTGCGAGCGGCTGCGCGAAGGCCGCCTGCCGGCTGGCGATCTCGCGCTCGTCGTCGAGCGCGAGGGCGAGATCGTTGCGACCGTGCGGCTCTGGAACGTCACGGCAGGCCCGGGCCGGCCGGCGCTTCTGCTCGGGCCGATCGCTGTCGATCCGGCCCTGCAGGGGCTCGGCATCGGCGCCAAGCTGATGCGCCACGCGCTCGCCCGTGCCGAGGAACTCGGCCACGGCGCCGTCATCCTGGTTGGGGACGCGCCCTATTACGAGCGCTACGGCTTCTCGGCCGAGGCGGTCGCGGGGCTTTGGCTGCCCGGTCCGGTCGAGCGCGAGCGATTCCTCGGCCTCGAACTCGTTCCCGGCGCCCTCGCCGGGGCGCGCGGGCTCGTCCAGCCGACGGGCGACGCAGCGCCCCTTCCCGATCTCGCGAGCCTCATCCGGAGCCTCGCGAACGACGACCTGCCCGGTTTCGCGCAGGCTGCCTGAGGGGGGCTCCGGCCGCCCCTGCCAGGGGCCCGGGCCGCGATAGTTAACCAAATCCTAATAGGCAGCTCGACTCGTCGGCCGGTTTGCTGCTTTGTAGCTCTCGGTTAGTGGAAAACTGCAGCCCGGTCCGGACCTCTCCGGACCGGGCTTTTCTTTGTCTCAGTCGATGGACACGCCCGCATCCTTCACGACTGGCGTCCACTTCGCGATCTCGGCCTTCACGTGCTCCGCGAGCACTTCCGGGGTGGATCCAACGACATCGGCCGAGAAGGTCTTCATGCGCTCGGCGACGGCCGGGTCCTTCACGGCCTTCACGGCCTCGGCGTTCAGTCGGTCGATGATCTCCTTCGGCGTGCCCTTCGGGGCGAACAGCGCGTTCCAGGTATAGGTCTCGTAGCCCGGCAGCGCCTCGCCGATCGTCGGTACGTCCGGGAAGGAACCGGCCCGCTCCTTGGTGGTGACACCGAGCGCCCGCAGGGTGCCGGCCTGGATGAAGCCTGAAGCCGAAGGCAGGTTGTCGAACTGGATCGGGACCACGCCCGCGACGACGTCATTCAGGGCCGGGCCGGAGCCCCGGTAGGGGATGTGCTGCATCTCGACCTTGGCCAGGCTCTTGAACAGCTCGCCGGAAAGATGGAGCGGCGTTCCGATGCCGGAGGAGGCGTAATTGTACTTGCCGGGATTTTCCTTCAGCAGCGCGATGAGCTCGGGAACCGTCTTCGCGGGCAGCGAGGGGTTCACGATCAGCACGTTGGGCACGATCGCGAGAAGCGAGATCGGCGCGAAATCCGTGACCGCATCATAGGGCTTGCGCTTCAGGATGAGCGGGTTCAGCGCATGCGTGGCGACCGTGCCCATCAGGATCTGGTAGCCGTCGGGCTCAGCCTTGGCGACGCGCGCGGCGCCGACATTGCCGCCAGCGCCCCCCACGTTCTCGACCACGATCTGCTGGCCGAGGCCTTCGCTCATCTTCTGCGCGATGATGCGGGCGACGACGTCCGTCGACCCACCGGCCGCGAAGGGGACGACCATCGTGACAGGCCGGCTCGGGAATGAAGACTGGGCGAGCGCCGGGGCGGCAAGGGTTGCAGCGGCGCCGGCCATGAGCCCGCGTCGGGTAAGAGAGAACAAGTTGAGACTCCTGGTTGAACTGCTGCGGATGTAGGGCCTCGGCCCCGCACAGGCAAAGCTTGGCCCCAACGCAAACAGTCGCAAGGCGTTCATCAGAGGGTGCGAACGGTTGACCCCGCGAGTTATGCCGTCCATCTGGCGGGCTCGCACTCCAAGCAGAAGGAAACCCACCCCGGAATGACAGATTGGCCCGTCCACGGCCGCATCAGCGGCCCGATCGTGATGATCGGCCTCGGCTCCATCGGAAGCGGCACGATCCCGCTGATCGAGCGCCACTTCGAATTCGACCGCAGCCGCTTCGTCGTGATCGATCCCGACGATGCGCATCGGGGCATCCTCGATGAGCGCGGCATCCGCTTCATCCAGTCGGCCGTCACCCGGGACAATTATCGCGAGTTGCTGACGCCGCTCCTGACCAACGGCGAGGGCCAGGGCTTCTGCGTCAACCTCTCGGTGGACACCTCCTCCGTCGACCTGATGGAGCTCTGCCGAGAACTCGGCGCGCTCTATATCGACACCGTGGTCGAGCCCTGGGCAGGGTTCTATTTCGACAAGTCCGCAGGTCCGGAGTCCCGGACGAATTACGCCCTGCGCGAGACGCTGCTGGCGGCTAAGCGGCGGCGCCCGGGTGGCACGACGGCCGTCTCCACCTGCGGCGCGAACCCCGGCATGGTGTCCTGGCTGGTGAAGCAGGCGCTTCTCAACGTCGCGTCCGATCTCGGCATCGAGCACGACGTGCCGGCCAGCCGCGAGGGCTGGGCCGCCCTGATGCAGCGCGCGGGCATAAAGGGCATCCACATCGCGGAGCGGGACACCCAGCGCGCCAAGAGCCCGAAGCCGCGCCGCGTCTTCGTCAATACCTGGTCGGTGGAAGGCTTCGTGTCGGAGGGTCTACAGCCGGCAGAGCTGGGCTGGGGCACCTTCGAGCCCTGGCTGCCCGAGAACGCACGCGGCCACGAGACCGGATGCCGGGCCGGGATCTTCCTCCTGCAGCCGGGCGCGAATACCCGTGTCCGCTCCTGGACGCCGACCGCGGGGGCCCAGTACGGCTTCCTCGTGACGCACAACGAGTCGATCTCGATCGCCGACTACTACACGGTGCGGGACGGGAGCGGCCGGGCCGTCTACCGGCCGACCTGCCACTACGCCTACCATCCCTGCGACGATGCCGTGCTCTCCCTGCACGAGATGTTCGGGCAGGGGGGCGAGCGTCAGCCGGCGTGGCACATCCTGGACGAGAACGAGATCGTGGACGGCATCGACGAGCTCGGCGTCCTCCTCTACGGCCACGGCAAGAACGCCTACTGGTACGGCTCCCAGCTCTCCATCGAGGAGACGCGAAGGATCGCCCCCTACCAGAACGCGACAGGGTTGCAGGTCTCCTCTGCGGTTCTCGCCGGGATGGTCTGGGCCTTGGAGAACCCCGAGGCCGGGATCGTCGAGGCGGACGAGATGGATTTCCGCCGCTGCCTCGAAGTCCAGACCCCGTATCTCGGCCCCGTGATCGGCGAGTACACCGACTGGACGCCGCTCGAGGGCCGGCCCGGCTTCTTCCCCGAGGACATCGACACCTCGGAGCCCTGGGCCTTCCGCAACACGCTGGTACGGTGACGGCATCGCTTCGCTCGGTTCACACCGAGCGGAGCTCTCCCCTTGCGGGCCGCCGCCGCCAATGCCGTGGCGTGAGCCGCCCGAGCGCCCTGAAGAGGAGCGCGAAACCTCCCCAGCCGAGCACGAAGCCGGCCCCGCCGATGACCAGCCCCTCGCTCGTGGCCGGCCATGCCGGTTCGTAGTCGAGATAGGTGGCCTGGGCGAGCTGCGGATCGAACCCTCGTGCCAGGACGG
>JAFAEL010000244.1 GCA_023423995.1 Pseudomonadota bacterium
CCGCATGGTAGCGCGCGACGGTGACGATCCGAAGCGCGACGATTGACGCTGTCACGAGAAAGAGGGGAACAAAGACGGGGTTGCCGGACGACTTCCAGCAGAAGAGTGAAATCGCCGCGCCGACGACGTTCGACAGGATGATCGAGGTCGGGGACGAAAACAGGGAGTGCACGAGGACGCGGTAATGCCTCGGGTCGCGGGACTCGCGCGCATGGGGCCCATAGGCCATCAGCCAGAGGCGCGCGCCGAGCCGGCCCAATGGAGACGCCCCAACCCCGTCCATCACCGCATCCAATCTCACGTTGGCTCGGCCAAACGCGGAACTCTCCCCCGTGGCGGATCAGTCCGATATATCCGCTCAACCATGTGAATTTATCGCCGAGTGTCTTAACGGCGGGTTCAACAAGCTGCCCAAGACTACCGGCGGTTCTACGAAGCAGAGGAAGGTTTCGCTGGCGCTAGATCCGCGACCAGGCGAGGCACCCGGCGGTCGGCGTTGCCGTGCTCACCAGGAGAGCGCCTCGTCCATAGAGTCTCCAGCCGCGGCCGTTCGGGCCTAGATCGACCGCCAGGAACTCACCGGACGCATCGCTCCAGACCACGCGGCCATCCGCCTCGGCAACGGCGGCAAACGCCGCGGCGGCCCCCACGCCGGGGCGAAAGAGCACGAGGGCGCTCGACGTGCCTGGAGGTGGCAAGGCAGCGACCAAGCCGGAGATCATGATGAAGCCGGCCATGCAGGCGGCTATAGCCGGGCCGCGTCGGGTGGAGGTCGGAGCACCTGGACCGCTCCCGGCACGGCCGCGCAGCCACAGGCCGAGGGCGAGCGTCGGAACGCCAAATACGGCCAGCCATCCGAGATCGTAGAAGAGCGGGTTCGGCACCCCGACCCGGATCCGGTGGATCTGGAGGATCCAGTGGAAAAAGACGACATCCACGAATTGCCATGCGCTGAACCCGAGAAGACACGCGGCGAGCACCCGCGTGTCGAGGCCGGGGTTCTCGAAGCCACGCCGCCCCCGCCAGAGCAGCCAAAGCCCAACGGCAGCGATCGCATACATGAGAATGTGGAAGAGCCCGTCGGCGAGAATCTGCACGCGGATGTCGCGCACCGCCTCGGCATCGACCAGGCTGAGAAGGTGGTGCCACTGGAGCACCTGATGGAGCAGGATTCCGTCGAAGAAGCCGGCGAACGCGAAGCCGAGAAGAAAGCCCGCCCGCGTCAGATTTCGCTCGCTGTCCGGACCTGAACGAGCCTCCAAATCCTCTCTCCTCCCTACCAGGCTCCGAACACGATGACCCCGATCACGAGGAGGATGCTGAGGCTGATCCCCTGAAGGAGCTTGGTCACGATCCACGCACGACAGGTCTCGATCAGCCTGACCTCTTCCTCGCCCGCTAGCCTTCCCGTTGCGCGGCCCGCCGGTGGTTCCCTCTCGTTGAAGAAGAACGCCGCCATCGTGACCTCGCGCGAAGTCGCCTTCGAGCGAGAACAAGGGCACGGCAGTGGAGTTTCTGTCCTGAACCGGACAGAGTGGCTCAGGCCCGCCTGATGGCGAGGGCCTGGTCGGCGGAGAACGGCAGGGTTTCCAGCGTCACGCCGCCCTGCCCCGCTATGACCGGGAAGCTGCCGACGATCTCGCCTCGGCTCGTATCGAAGGCCGTCACGAGATAGCGACCGGTCGGCATGCCGCTGATCCGCAGGGTGGTGCGGATCGGCGGCGCGTCGGGGCGGAGCATCCCATTCCGCCCGATGATATCCGTCCGAAGCAGCCAGACGATCGCCTGCTCCTCGTCGGCGCAGCCGAACGCGACGAGCTCGCCCGAGCTCGTCTTGATCTCGTCGCTGACATTGCGGCGCCGAAAGCTCGGCCAGTCGATCAGCGGGAGGAAGGCGGAAAGCGCACGTTGCGCCTCGCGCATCCCGGGGGTGAGAGTATGCGGGGTCCGGTTCGGCCAGCGCATGCCTCCTCCGGCCCCGCCCGAAGCTAGGTGGGCCCACTGCATGTGGCGGAAATACTCGTCGTCAAAGGGCTCCGGCAGGGTCCGCTTCTTGTCCTTGAAGCTGTGGATGGGCCCATGCTCCGTGTCGAGGAAGGGGCGCCCATCCCGGATCTCCGCCAGCGCGTCCCGCACGATCTCGCCCATGCTGATGGCCGGATCGACCGTGTTCTGCGGATCGTCGATCGTCCCTTCCCGGTAGACGTGGATGGAAGCGAAATCCAAATCCGGATGTCGGAAGATCGGCTCCTTCAGGGCCATGTGCGGCCGCCACCAGAGCTCCGGTCCGAACAGCGAGACCGTCTGGGGGTGAGTGCGGCCATGGAGCCGGTTCTCGAGCTGCCGGACGTGCGTGCTCAGGTCATGGATGAATTCGCCGAAGCAATCGGCCGAATCGCCGGCCTGGGCAGGGTGGATCTCGTTCCATAGGTCCCACCCGAACAGCACACCGCTGCCGCCCCAGCGCTCGATGACGAACGAGAAGCGCGCCTTGATGGCGTCGCGGGTAGGGCCACAGAGCAGGAACTCGGATGGGTGCCTGAGGGGGCCGCCATTGCGGATGTTGTACGGATGCCCATCCCAGCGCAGCCACATCCAGAACGTGTCGAAAGGCGTGAGCAGGATCCGCATCCCGACCTTCTCGCAAAGCGCGAAGAGGTCGTCCCACAGCGTCACCATGGCGGGCACGAAGCGTCCCGCCGGCCGCTCGAGATAGCGGTGCTTCACCTGCGCGTACTCGGCCATGAGGCGCAGGCAGTTCACACCATTCGCCCGCAGCCTTCTGAGGTGCGCTTCCACGGCAGGGAGGTCGCGCCGGCGGAACAAACCCTGGAACT
Source organism: Pseudomonadota bacterium (assembly GCA_023423995.1). GTDB lineage: Bacteria > Pseudomonadota > Alphaproteobacteria > Rhizobiales > Beijerinckiaceae > Enterovirga. The sequence goes on from JAFAEL010000244.1 coordinate 2,838, forward strand.
CGATCCAGCTGATCGCATCGTTCTGGCCGACCGGCGTCCAGGGGCTGCCATCCTCCGCGACGAAATAAGGCGCGTCGCGAGCGACCTGGATCCAGGGCAGCGGGCCGCTGGGGGGTGCGTCGGCGAGCGTGGCCGCGATCTCGGCAGGGACATCCCCGCGGAGTCGAGCGAGATCCTGAAGGCGATCTTTGCGAAGAAGAAAGGTCACCTGAAACGCGGCCTTCGAGAGACGGACCAGGGCGGCGCCCCGGCGACCGGATCAGCCGCCCGGGCAGCGATCCGGAGTAGCTGAACGTCCGATCACGGGCCAGGTTTCAGAGTTGCTGACCTCGGTCAGATCCCGGCCGAAGCGATCTCGGCCATGGCCCTGTAACCGGCCGCGGCCCGCAGCCGGGCGCTTCCGCGCGACAGGTATCCGACCGGGCGAGGCACTCCCTGCAGGTAGTATTCCTCGACCGTCTCGATTGCGAAGCCGGCCTCCTGCAGCAGCGACACGACAGGCCTGATGAGATTGCAGCCCACCGCGAGCGGACGCCAGAGCGGATTGAGCCGGTGCTGCCAGCGGGCGACCGCCGGATCCGACGACAAGCCATGCTCCAGGAAGAGCACCTTGCCGTCCGGCTTCAGGACGCGCCGGATCTCCCGCAAGCTCTGAAGCGGGTCGTCGACCGAGCAGAGCGTATAGGTGACGAGGGCGGTGTCGATCGTGCCCGCCCGAAGCGGCAGATCCTCGGCCGGAGCCCGGACGACCTCCACCGGAAAGCGCGCCTGCTTGCGGGCCGCCTCGCCGAGTTTCAGGAACGAGCCGTTGGGGTCGACGCCGATCACCCGCTCGACCAACGTCTCGTCATAGAATGGCAGGTTCAGCGCCGGGCCGAAGCCGATCTCCAGCACCGTTCCTCGCGCGAGTGGAACGACCTTCGCGCGCTCGGTCGCAATGTCCTCGGCCGAGCAGAGGCAACGGACCAGGCGCGGCCCGAGATAGCGTCCATAGATGCCCATCGCAGTTCCTCCCGCTCGTCGCGTCTGCGTCGATCTCGAAGGATGATGGCGATCGAAAAGATCTTCCGTGATGCAGGTCACAAAAGAAAGGCGGCCCCCGAGGGGGCCGCCCGATGTCCGCTAGAGGACCCTTGGATCGAGGTCGCTACTGCCCCGGGACCATGTGCGCCCGGCGGCTCCCACCGAACCTGGCGGACAGGTAGGAGAAGAGCGGCCAGAAGAGCATCACCAGGGCGAGGGTGATCAGCCCACCGACCAGCGGATTGGCCCAGAAGATCGAGAGGCTGCCACGGGACAGCAGCATCGCCTGCCGGAACGAGCTCTCCGCCATGTCTCCCAGGACCAGGGCGAGCACGAGCGGCGCCAGAGGATAGCCCAGCTTCTTGAAGATGTAGCCGAGCACGCCGAAGATCAGCATCACCGAGATGTCGAGCAGTGCGTTGTGGACCGTGTAGGCACCGACGGCGCAGATCACCAGGATCACCGGCGCGATGATGCTGAACGGGATCCGCAGGATGGCCGCGAAGAGCGGTACGGTCGTCAGCACCACGATCAGACCGGCGACGTTGCCGAGATAGATCGAGGCGATCAGGCCCCACACGAAGTCCTTCTGCTCCACGAAGAGCAGCGGCCCCGGCTGCAGACCCCAGATCAGCAGACCGCCGAGGAGCACCGCCGCGGTGGGCGAGCCCGGGATGCCAAGAGTCAGCATCGGCAGAAGCGCGCTCGTCCCCGCAGCATGCGCTGCCGTCTCCGGAGCCAGCACCCCCTCCATCTCGCCCGTGCCGAATTTCTTGCCGTTGCGGGAGAAGCGCTTGGCGAGGCCGTAGCTCATGAAGGAGGCGGGTGTCGCGCCGCCCGGCGTGATGCCCATCCAGCAGCCGACGATCGAGCCGCGGATCGCCGTCAGCCAGAACTTCGGCAGTTCCTTCCACGTCTGGAACACGACGCGCGGGTTGATCTTCGCGCTCTTGCCCTTGAAGGCCAGCCCCTCCTCCATCGTGAGAAGGATCTCGCCGACACCGAAGAGGCCGATGACCGCGACCAGGAAGTCGAAGCCGCGCAGGAGTTCGGTCGAGCCGAAGGTCATCCGGAGTTCGCCCGTGACCGTATCGAGCCCGACTGCCGCGAGCGCAAAGCCCAGCATCATCGCGGAGATGACCTTGAACGGCGACTCCTTACCCATCCCCACGAAGCTGCAGAAGGTGAGCAGGTAGACGGCAAAGAATTCGGCAGGCCCGAAATTCAGTGCGAAGCGCGCGATGAGCGGCGCCAGGAAGGTCAGGAGAAGCGTCGCCACGAAGGCGCCGAAGAACGAACCCGTGAAGGCCGTGGCGAGCGCCTCGCCCGCCTTGCCCTTCTGGGCCATCGGGTAGCCGTCGAAAGTGGTCGCGACCGACCACGGTTCGCCCGGTATGTTGAAGAGGACCGACGTGATCGCGCCCCCGAACAAGGCTCCCCAGTAGATGGAGGAGAGCATGATGATCGCCGAGACCGGCGACATCGAGAACGTGAGCGGGAGAAGGATCGCGACACCGTTCGCGCCCCCGAGGCCCGGCAGGACGCCGATGAGGACCCCGAGGAAGATGCCCACGAACATATAGAAGATGTTCATGGGATCCGCGAGAACGCCGAAGCCGTGGATCAGTGACGTTAAGGCTTCCATTGCGCTCTGCCTCTTGAATTATTCGACTACATGATTTCGAGAAAACACTTCACTTGCTTGCTCAATATCCGAGTACTGCCTCGATCGGCCCCTTCGGCAGCGGGACGAGGAACCACAGCTCGAACATCACGAAGAGGAACAGCGGCACGGCCAGCGCAATCGGAACCGCCTTGTAGGCGGGATACTTTCCAAGCCACATCATGAAGAACGTGATGAAGATGGCGCTGGCCAGGTAGATCCCGAGCAGCCCGATGAGCACCACGAAGGCGATCGTCGGCACGAGGACCTTCAACACCAGCTTGAGTTGGCTCCGCTCGACGAAGCTCGTGTGATCGGCACCGGCAAGGATGTTGACCGTGAACGTCGCCGCGCTGGCGATGAACATGATCAGACCGATGTAGAACGGGAAGTATCCCGCCTGCGGACCGTCATCGAGCCAACGGGCTCCGATGCGCCAGTTGTCGTACATCACCAATATGGCGGCGGCGATGAACCCTCCCGCCACGATGAGCTCCATCGTGCGATTGGAGACTGTGTGCTCGCGCGCGTCCGTCGGCCCAGCCATGCCTGCTCGGTCCCTTCTCGAATTGATGAGGAGGGCGCCGCCGGGGCGGCGCCGCTCCGGGGTCTTTGGAAGCTTAGGACTTCGCCATGAAGCCGGCTTTTTCCATCAGAGCGCGATGGGTGTCCGCAGCCTTCTTCAGCCAGTCCTTGAAGTCGTTCCCGGACATGAAGGTCGTGTTGAACGCGCCCTTCTCCATGAAATCCTTCCAGTCTGGCGTCTCACGGACCTTCTTGAACAGATCGACGTAGAAGTTGACCTGGTCCGGGGTCGCGCCCGGCGTCGTGAAGAATCCGCGGAGCATCAGATACTCGACATCGAGCCCCTGCTCCTTGCAGGTCGGGATGTCGGACCAGCTCATGTCGGTCGTGACCTTGGTGGTCAGGTCGATGCGCTTGGTGTCGAACACGCAGAGCGGCCGAAGTTCGCCGGCGCGCCACTGCGCCACGGCCTCGATCGGGTTGTTGACGCTCGAATCGACGTGACCGCCCACGAGCTGCGCGGCAACGTCACCGCCCCCTTTGTAGGGAATGTAGGTCATCTTCACGCCCGTGGCCTGCTCGAGGGCCGCGGTGATGATCTGGTCTTCCTGCTTGGAGCCGGTGCCACCCATCTTGAACTGGTGCGGCTGCCCGGCCTTGATGGCGTCCACGTATTCTTTTGCGGTCTTGTAGGGCGACTTCGCGTTCACCCAGAGGACGAACTCGTCGAGAGCCAGCATCGCGACCGGGCTCATGTCTTCCCACTTGAAGGGGACACCCGTCGCGAGCGGCGTCGTAAACAGGTTCGACAGAGTAATGATGATCTTGTGAGGATTTCGGGTGGAGCTCTTTACGTCCAGGAAGCCCTCGGCTCCGGCGCCACCGGCCTTGTTGATGACGATCAACGGCTGGGACATCAGGCTGTGTTTCTGGATGATGCCCTGAATCACGCGGGCCATCTGGTCAGCGCCGCCGCCGGTTCCGGCTGGCACGATGATCTCGACGGGCCGGGTCGGCTGCCATGCGGCCTGCGCGGACCCGGCGGCTAGCCCCCCGGCAATCGCGGCCGCAGCGGCCAAAATGCGAGCCGAAACTGTCTTTCGCTTCATCTGGCGTTCCTCCGTGCCAGCCGATCTCAAGCCCCGCGAAGAGCCAGGTCAGCCGTGCGAGTAGACACAGTACACAATATACCAGGGCCCGCAATCGCCTTTAGAACGGCTTTGATCGACTTTCGGATAGGTCAGCATCACTGCATTATTTGCACTGCACCCATCCATGCTGCGGGCGCGAAGAATAGGCAGGAGCGTTGCCAGCCTCCTCCCTCTTTGTCCCAAAGTCCAGTCGAGTGAGGTCGATCACAGAACCTCGTGGCCGAGAGTGACAAGCTCCGCGTGAGACGAGCGCCCTCCGGGCACTCGTCGCCTAGGCGGGAGCAGCACGATGGACGCTCGGCAGCAGGGACGGACGATCACGGTCGCGAGCGACCTTGCTCCCCTGGGCGGCCTTTGGTGCGACCCGCTCGAGCCCGCCGATCGCCGCCCGGCCTCCTGGTTTCGGCGGCTGGCGAGTCTGGGCCGGGCTATGCGCGAATCTCTTGCCCGGCGGCGCGCGGAACGATGTCTCCTGGAGCTCGATGACCGGCTGCTGAGGGATCTCGGGCTCTCCCGGTCGGAATTGCTCGGCTTGGAGCTGAGCTCGCGCAAGGAGAGGAGCCGGTGATGCCAGGTATCCAATCGCCCCTGCCGCAGAGCGGAAGCCGGCCCTTCGTCACCGATGGCGGGCTGGAGACCTGGCTCGTCTTCCAGCAAGGGATCGACCTTCCCTGCTTTGCGGCCTTTCCGCTCGTCTCCGCTACGGAGGGCCGCGCGGTGCTCGAAATGTACTACCGGCCCTATTTCGAACTCGCGCGACGGCACAGGACCGGGATCGTCCTCGACGCGCCGACCTGGCGCGCGAATCGGGATTGGGGCGAAAAGCTGGGCTACGCTCCGCGCGAGCTCTTCGAGCTCAATCGCGCCGCGCTCGCCTTCGTGGCGGGGCTCGGGCGCGAGGGTGACGTTTCACCGGGCACGCCGGTCGCGCTGAATGGCGTCGTCGGCCCCCGCGGGGATGGTTACCGGGTCGAGAGCCTCATGAGCGCGGCCGAGGCGCAGGACTACCACGCGCTCCAGGTCGCGGCCTTCGCGGATGGCGCGGCCGACATGGTGAGTGCCGTCACCATGACCTATGTCGACGAGGCCGTCGGCATCGCGCTCGTCGCGAAGGCGTTCGGACTTCCGGTGGTGATCTCGTTCACGATCGAGACCGATGGACGCCTCCCATCGGGAGACGGTCTCGGCGCGGCCGTGGCGGAGGTCGATCGGAGGACCGACGCGTATCCGGCCTATTACATGGTGAACTGCGCTCACCCGACCCATTTCGAGCATGTCCTCGAGGCGGGTGCCGCCTGGCTCGACCGGATCGGGGGATTGCGGGCGAACGCCTCGACCAAGAGCCACGCTGAGCTCGATGCCGCGACGGAGCTGGATGCCGGCGATCCGCAGGCGCTCGCCCGGGACTACGCCCTCCTCCGCTCAAGGCTGAAGCACCTCTGCGTCGTCGGCGGCTGCTGCGGAACGGACCACCGCCACGTCGCGGCGATCTGCGAGGCCTGCCTCGTCTAGGCGCTGCCCTGAGTCCAGCGATAGGCGATCTCGAGCGCCGCCCTGCGTCCGCGAAGAACGACCCGGCGACGGCCCTCAATCGCCGCGAGGAACGCCGCGGGATTACCGGCCGCCCGGATCAGATCGTCGCTCACGACCAGGGCCGCCCCGAGCTGCTTCGCGACCTCCAGCAGACGGCTCGCGACATTCACGCTGTCGCCCGTCGCCGTGATCTGCTCGTGCGCGGCCGAGCCGAGGCGCGAGATGACGACCGGGCCATGGTGGGCCCCGAGCCGGACGCCGATCCGCGAACCCAGCCCGTCCTGGCGCTCGGCGAGCCAGCCTTGCACCGCCTCCACGATGTGCTCTGCCGCGAGAAGGGCGCGCGCCGCATCGTCCTCGGCCGGATCCGGCAGCCCGAACAGCACCATGGCGCCGTCGCCCATGAAGTTCATCACCACGCCGCCGTGCCGCTGCGCCGCGTCCGAGAGCACCGCGTGGAATTCCTTCAGCATCTCGCGGGTGCGTTCCAGGCCGAGCCTCTCGCTCGCTCCCGTAAATCCGTTCAGGTCGAGGAAGATCACGGATGCATGCTGCGCGACCGGAACGGCGAGGTAGGAGGGGTCCGCCGCAAGGCGCGCAGCGAGCGCGGGATCCTGGAAGCGGCGGAGCGCTTCCTCCGATTGGACGACCTGGCGCGTCCAGATCCGGTCCAGGACCTGCCGGCCGGCGAGCCCAAAGGCGACGCCGGGGGCCATCGCGGCAAGCGGCAGGATCGCGCTCAGCCAGAACCCGGCGCCGAACGCCGCCACCGTCACGCCGAGCCATGCAGCTGCCGCAAGGGCCGCAAGGAGGAAGCCGGCGGTCGCCGGCAGAAGCGCGAGCCCGAGCGCCGTCAGGCCGGCGAGCACGACTGCCGCGGCGGCGTCGAGGCGGCGGACCCGCGTATCGCGGACGAGCCCGTCGCCATGAAGAAGATGGGCGGTGGCGGTCGCGAGCACTTCCACCCCGGGCAGGACCGGGTCGAAGGGCGTTGCGAACGTATCCCCGGTGCCGATCGCCGTCGCGCCGACGAGGACGGTCCGGCCCTGGATTTCTGAGCGCGCCGACGACCCGCGGAGCAGCGACGCGGCACTGATGGACGGGATCGTGCCGCGTGGGCCGTAGAAGCGCAGCGGCAGGGCCCAGCCGAGATCGGTCGCCTGGGTGACAGCTCCGAGCCGAACGGCGTCCCGCACGAGGTCGGGGCCGGCCCCCACGGCCCGCGTCGCAAGCTGCAGGGAGAAGGAGGGCAGGATGCCGTCCGGGCCCTCGAAGATGAGGGGGGCGTGTCGCGGTGTGCCACCCTGGTCGGTCGCGATATTCACCCCGCCCAGAGCGGCAGCCTGCCGGAACCGCTCGTTCGGCCAAAGTATCGCCTCGGCATCGGGAACACGGTTCGTCCCCTCGCGGGAGAACGTGGCCGCCGCCGCGATCACGGCTCGTCCTTCCTGGAGCGCGCGGGCGAGCGCAGCGTCTCCCATCTCCTCGCCCCGATCGACGAACAGGATGTCGACCCCGATCGCGCGGGCCCCGAGGTCGTGCAGCCCGCTCACGATCCGGGCAATTGCGGCGCGCGGCAGGGGAAAGGAGCCGGCCTCCCGCACGGCCTCGTCGTCGAGGGCCACGATGACAACGTCCGAGGGCGGCGGACGCGGCCCGCTCAGAACGAAGCGCAGATCGAGGAGGGGAGCCTCGATGCGGTCGAGGACGCCGCCTCGGCCCTCGAGGTGCCTCGCCGCCAGCAGGCCGGACCAGGCCAGAGCGAGCGCAACCGCAAGGACCGCATGCCCGGCCCGAAGGGTCCGGAGCCGGATCAACGCCCGAAGCGGGCCAGAAAATTCGCGGCGCGCTCCCGGCCCCACCGCTTGACCTCGAGCGGCGCCGCAT
>JAFAEL010000246.1 GCA_023423995.1 Pseudomonadota bacterium
GAACCGCATGAACGAGGTCGCGTCTCAGGCGGAACTCGCGGCCGTGCGCGGCGAGGTCGCGTTCATCTCCCGCCGCATCCGGACCGTGCCGGGCTGGACCGCGCTCGTCGGCTCATCCGTCGTCACCGCGATCCTCACGGCCATTGTCATCATTCTTCTTCTTCGGTTCTTTCCTGGAGCACTCGCACGATGATCGGCGTCAAGACGCTCGACGACGCTGACGTTAAGGGTAAGCGCGTCCTCGTCCGCGTCGACCTGAACGTCCCGACCGAGAACGGACGCGTCACGGACCGGACCCGGATCGAGCGTGTCCTGCCGACCATCCGGGAGATCGCGGATGCGGGCGGGCGCGTGATCCTGCTGGCGCATTTCGGCCGCCCGAAAGGCGGGCGGAGCGAGAAGGATTCGCTGAAGCCGATCGCCGCGGCCGTCGCCGAGGATCTCGGCCGCCCCGTCGCCTTCGCCGAGGATTGCGTCGGCGAGCCGGCCGAGCGCGCCGTGGCGGGCATGAAGGACGGCGACGTCCTCCTGCTCGAGAACACCCGTTTCCATCCCGAGGAGGAGAAGAACGAACCCGGCTTCGCCCAGAAGCTCGCCTCGCTCGGCGACCTCTATGTGAACGACGCCTTCTCGGCCGCGCACCGGGCGCACGCCTCCACGGAAGGGGTCGCGCATCTTCTTCCGTCCTATGCCGGACGGACCATGGAGGCCGAACTCGACGCCTTGTCGAAGGGGCTGGAGAACCCGCAGCATCCCGTCGTGGCGATCGTCGGCGGCGCGAAGGTCTCGACCAAGATCGACCTCCTCGAGAACCTCGTCGCCCGGGTGGACGCGCTGGTGATCGGCGGCGGGATGGCCAACACCTTCCTGCACGCGATCGACATCGGGGTCGGAAAGTCGCTCTGCGAGAAGGATCTCGCGCCGACGGCCCAGCGGATCCTCGACCGCGCCAAGGAGACGGGCTGCGCGATCCTCCTGCCCGTGGATGCCGTGGTTTCCGCCGAGTTCAAGGCCGGCGCGCCCCACCATGCCTATGGGATCGACGCGATCCCGTCGGACGGCATGATCCTCGACGTCGGCTCGCAATCCGTCGACCGCATCAACGCGGCCATCGACGACGCCCGCACGGTGGTCTGGAACGGCCCGCTCGGCGCCTTCGAGATCGCGCCCTTCGACCAGGGCACGGTGGCGGCCGCCCGTCATGCGGCGGAGCGCACCAAGGCCGGCAAGCTGGTCTCGGTGGCGGGCGGCGGCGATACCGTCGCGGCGCTCAATCACGCCGGCGTGGCCGAAGCCTTAAGCTACGTCTCGACGGCCGGCGGCGCCTTCCTCGAATGGCTCGAGGGCAAGAAGCTGCCCGGTGTCGAGGCTTTGAAGACAGGCAGCTAAGTCTCCAGCTATGGTGTAAGCTTGCAGGAGCTAGCCCGTGGCCGAGAACATCCAGGACGCGACCTTCGAGATTTTGAAGAACCTCCAGTCGACTCTCGTCGAGTTCCGTACAGAGGTTAATCAGCGCCTGGATAGGCTCGAAGCCGGCATGCGGAAGGATCGGCGCAATGCGGCCGGAATGATCGTCATGATGCGAGCGACCGCCGGAGATTTCGACCAGAGGGTGAGCGAGGTCGAAGAGAGGCTTGCGCGGCTCGAGGCCGCACGGAGCTGATCCGCTCACGGCTGACCAACAACCAAGACCGTTCGGAGGTTACAGAATCATGGCCCGCATCACTCTCAGGCAGTTGCTCGATCACGCCGCCGAGCACAGCTACGGCGTGCCGGCTTTCAACATCAACAACATGGAGCAGGCGCTCGCCATCATGGCGGCCGCGGATGCGGTCGACGCGCCGGTCATCATCCAGGCGTCCCGCGGCGCTCGGCAATATGCCAACGACATCATGCTGAAACACATGATGGACGCCGTGACGGAGATCTATCCGCACATCCCCGTCTGCGTGCATCTCGATCACGGCAACGAGCCCGCGACCTGCATGACCGCCATCCAGGCGGGCTTCACCTCCGTCATGATGGACGGCTCGCTCAAGGCCGACGGCAAGACGCCGGGCGACTGGGACTACAATGTCCGCGTCACCAAGACCGTGACCGACATGGCGCATCTCGGGGGCATCTCGGTGGAGGGTGAGCTCGGCGTGCTCGGCTCGCTGGAGAGCGGCATGGGCGAGGCGGAGGACGGCCACGGCGCCGAGGGCAAGCTCTCGCACGACCAGCTTCTCACCAATCCGGACGAGGCCGTGAAATTCGTGGCCGAGACCAAGGTGGACGCGCTCGCCATCGCGATGGGCACGAGCCACGGCGCGTACAAGTTCACCCGCAAGCCGGACGGCGCGGTCCTGGCGATGAACGTCATCGAGGAGATCCACCGCAAGCTCCCGGACACGCATCTCGTGATGCACGGCTCGTCCTCCGTGCCGCAGGAGCTCCAGGACATCATCAACAAGTACGGCGGGCAGATGAAGCCGACCTGGGGCGTGCCGGTCGAGGAGATCCAGCGCGGCATCAAGCACGGCGTCCGCAAGATCAACATCGACACGGACAACCGCATGGCCATGACCGGCCAGATCCGGAAGGTGCTGCAGGAGAACCCGTCGGAATTCGATCCGCGCAAGTACCTGAAGCCCGCCATGGAGGCGATGACGAAGCTCTGCAAGCAGCGCTTCGAGGAGTTCAACACTGCCGGCCAGGCCTCCAAGATCAAGCGGGTCGCGACCCTCGCCGAGATGGCTGCCCGTTATGCCAAGGGCGAGCTCGACCCGAAGATCGGCGCCGTCACCCGCGCTGCGGCGGAATAGGGCCGGCCGGCCTTTCGCCGCAATCCGACAGCATTGGACGGGGCCTGCGGGCCCCGTTTCCGTTTTTGCGCTAGACCGTCCCGATGTCCGACTTGCAGCCCCGCCTGTATCTGTTCTCTCCTCTCCTCGAGGCGCCCGAAGCCTTCGCGGGCCAGCTCGGGGAAGCCTGCCACGCCGGCGATGTCGCGGCCGTCCTGCTGCGGCTCGCGCCTGCGGACGAACGCACCCTGGTCAAGGCGATCAAGGCGCTAGCTCCCGTCGCGCAGGAGCGCGGGGCCGCCGTGCTCGTCGAGATCGCGGGCGAGCTCGATGCCGCGCTCGTCGCCGCGCGAGGCGGTGCCGATGGAATCCACTGCGCCCAGCCAGCCGACCTGCGGGGCCTTCGCGAGCGCCTGCGGGACGGGCGGATGCTCGGCGCCGGCCAACTCCGCACCAAGCACGACGCGATGACGGCCGGGGAGGCGGGGGTCGACTACGTGATGTTCGGCGAGCCGCGGCCCGACGGCTATGTGCCGCCGCTCGATCAGACGGCCGAGCGGGCCGAGTGGTGGGCCGAGATCTTCGAACCGCCCTGCGTCGCCTATGCGGAGGACCTCGAGGCGGTTCGGGTCCTGTCCCGGACAGGTGCCGAGTTCGTGGCGATCGGCGACCTGGTTTGGGCTCATTCCGACGGCCCGGGGGAAGCCGTCCGGCTTGCCGGTCGGGTGTTGGCCGATGCCGCCGAGGAGCGGCCGGAATGATCGCCCTGCGCCATGTTCCGGCCGTGCTTCTCGCCGGCCTGCTGTGCGCGGGGACGGCGGGCGCACAGGAGACCCCGAAGGCCCCTGCAAATGCGGAGCGCGCGGCGAAAGTCACGCCGGAGAAGCCGGCCGGTTCCGCGCGGCTCGACCTGGCGTTCGGGGCCTATCAGCGCGGGCTCTACCTGACGGCTTTCCGCGAGGCGACGAAGCGCATCGAGGCCGACCCCAAGGACGGCGCCGCGATGACGCTGCTCGGCGAGCTTTACAACCAGGGCCTCGGTGTCCGGCAGGATGCCACCGAAGCCGCGCGCTGGTACCGCCTTGCGGCAGAGCGCGGTGACGCGCATGCGATGGCGTCCCTTGGCCTCATGACGGCGGACGGGCGGGGCGTGAAGAAGGATCCCGCTGCGGCCCGGGCTTGGTTCGAGAAGGCTGCGGGCCTCGGCGAGGGGACGGCGAGCTACAATCTCGCGCTCCTGCTCCTGGCAGGTGGCGCTGAGGCGGACCTGCCCGAGGTCGCCCGGCTGCTTCGCGTCGCGGCCGATGCCGAGCTCGGCGACGCGCAGCATGACCTCGGCGTCCTGTACGCTCGGGGCAAGGGTGTCGGGCAGAACGCGGAGGAAGCCGCCAAGCTCTATATCCGCTCGGCGAAGAACGGCTCGATCGCCGGGGAGGTCGCGCTCGCGATCGCTCTGTTCAATGGCGAGGGCATCAAGAAGAACGAGGCCCACGCGGCACGACTTTTCCGGCGCACGGCCCTGCGCGGCAACGCGATCGCGCAAAATCGGCTGGCGCGGATCTACGCCACCGGACGGGGAGTTCCTCGGAACCTAATCGAGGCCGCCGCCTGGCACCTGATGGCGTCCGGCCAGGGGCTGCCGGATTCCTGGCTCGACAGCACCCTGAAGGACATGCCCGAGCAGGATCGCAAGCGCGCCGAGCAACTCGCGGCCGAGCGCGCCGCGGTGCTCTGATCAGCCGCCCCAGAGAGGCAGGGCGGCGATCCCGACCAGGGCCACCGTTGCCGAGGCCGCCATCGTCAGCCGCGGCGCCATCACGGGCCGGAGCTGGACCAGGCGCCGCGTCGCCTCCCGGGCGCCGAGGGCAATGCCGAGCTGCACGAGGGCGAGCCCGGCCAGATAGGCCCCGAGTGGGGACGGCTCGGCACCGGCGATGCTTTCCGCCTGCACGTAGCCGTGGACCAATCCGCCGAACCCGCAAAGTACGGCCGCAATGGCGAGCGGGGTCCGGGCATTGAGCCAGACCGCGATGCCCGCGAGCAGGACCGAGAGGGCGACGAGCAGTTCCGCGCCCGGAACCCCGATCCCGCCGAGATGGAGCGCGGTCCCGAACGCTCCGGCCAGCAGGAAGATGGCGGGCAGCGCCCAGCCTCGGCGCAGGAAAGCGGACAAGATGCCGATCCCGACCACGAAGGCCAGGTGATCGGGTCCGATGACCGGGTGCGCGAGGCCGGACAGGAAGCCCTGGGCGAGTGTGGTTGGAGTCTCGCCATCCATCGCGTGATGGGCGAGCGCCGGACCTGCCGCCGCGATCGCAGCGCCCGCCAGGGCAACCCGAGGGAGAACCCGCAACACCATT
>JAFAEL010000260.1 GCA_023423995.1 Pseudomonadota bacterium
GAGGTCGGCGGTTCGATCCCGCCTGGCTCCACCACTTCGACGGTTTCGACCGGAACTCCATCCAAGCTCAGCATTCAGACCGCCAAGCAGGTCGAGCCGCATCATTCGGCTGTCCGCCCGGCGCGATCATTGTGGCCGATGAGCCACGGCGTTTCAGAAGCTTCGTCCAGCCGGTCGACGTCCGAGTTCGGCGCGAGCGCCTTTGCATCTCGACAGACCCCGAACGGGTTGGCCCGGCCCGTCCACGCCTCTCCCCTTACCGTTCTCCGTAGGCCCGGCTATGCTGGGGAGAGGTTCCCTGGATTGGGGCAGCCCGCCCTCGCCTCGTGAGCGCAACACGTGCCAAAGGCCTTCAGGAGAGCCATTTGGCGTAACCCCGCTGCTCACCGGCCCGTCACCCTGAAGGCCCTCCACGAGGCTCTCTGCCTCATCTAGGAGTCCCCCTGGACGTGAAAGCTTTGATGCGCCTGTTCAGCAAGAGCCCGGCATCTTCCATGAAACTCACGCAGAGGTTCACCGAGGTCTACGAGAAGAACGCCTGGGGTGATCCCGAGAGCGTCTCCGGATGGGGTTCCCGTAAGGACTCACCCTCGGTTCACGCCTCCCTGGAAGCTCTCGCCTACGTGGTGGAGACCTACAAGGTCAGGTCGATGGTCGACATCCCCTGCGGGGATTTCAACTGGATGCCCGGCTTCCTGGCGAACCACCCCGTCGATTATCGGGGCTTCGACATCGTCCCGGCCCTCGTCGAGAAGAACAGGACGGACAACCTGGGCCATTCCTTCGAGGTCCTGGACGTGACCTCGCAGGTCCCGCCCGCGGCGGACCTCATCTTCTGCAAGGATCTCTTCAACCACCTCTCCCTTCCCGACGTCGCCCAGGCGCTGGCCAACATGAAGGCCTCGGGCAGCCGGTACCTCCTCGCCTCGAACAACTTCGGGCACCAGAACGCGGAGCTGTCGGGAGAGCATGGCGGCGAGACGAGACACCTCGACATTACGGCTCCGCCGTTCAACTGGACGCAAACGCTGTGGGCCACCAACTATCTCGGCCTGTGGGATCTGAAGGACGTCGCCTAGTCTCAGGCAGGGTCGTCGATCTGGAGTGCGCCCCTCCGCCACCAGGGATGCCCTCCGGCGGAAGACCGCTCCAGCTTCTTCACTTCTCCCGAAAGGCGAGTTGCGCCTGATCTCGCAGGGGCTTGAGAAGGTACGACAGGATCGTCCTGTCGCTCGTGCGGATGAAGGCGCTGACGGGCATCCCGGGGACGAGCCGGGCCTCGCCAAGCTTCTTCACTTCCTGGGACGGCAGCGCGATCCGGACGAGAAAGAAGCTCATGCCCGTCCGCTTGTCCTCGGTCACATCCGCCGAGATCCGGACGACTTCCCCGTCGAGCTCGGGCGTGCTGCGCTGGTTGAAGCTCGTGAAGCGCAGCGCTGCCGGTTGCCCGATCCTGACCTGGTCGATGTCCTGCGGGGCGATGCGCACCTCGACCACGAGCGCATCGCCCTGGGGAACGATGAGCATCAGCTGCTCGCCCTCGGTGACGACGCCGCCATGCGTGTGAACCGCAAGCTCGTGCACGATCCCGGCCTGCGGCGCGCGGATGTCGATGCGGCGGAGCTGGTCCTCGGCCGTGACCTTCTGCTCGACGAGGGTCGAGAGCTTCGCGCGGATCTCCGCCAACTCCTTGGCGACCTCGCTCCGCATGTTCTGATCGAGCTGGATGATCTGAAGCTCCGTCTCGGAGATCTTGCCGCGGGCCTGCGCCTCGGCCGCGACGAGCTGCCCTCGCTCGCCGCTCAGGCGCGCCTGCTCTCGTTCGAGCGCCGTCACCCGCGTGATCTGGATCAGCTTCTTGTCCCATAGCTCACGGACGCCGGCATATTCCTTGGCGACGAGCTCCAGCTCCTGCGCCTTGGCGGCACCCTGTTCCTGGAGCCCCTTGATCTCCTCACGAAGCTGCACGATCCGCTCCCGGAGCTGAGCCTTCTGCCCGGAGAGTGCGTCGCGGCGCAGGCCGAACAGGCGGGCCTCGCCGGAGACGATCCGGGCGATGTCGGGATCCTGCCTGGCAGCGTCGCCGAGTTCGCTCGAGACCGCCACATCGTCCAGGCCATCCCGCTCCGCCTCCAGCCGCGCCCGTCGCGCCCAGAGTTCCCAGATCGTCTTGGTCACGGCATCGAGGTTCGCTTTGGCGCTGGTCGCGTCGAGGCGCAGGAGCAAATCGCCCGCCCGGACCCGGCTGCCATCCTGAACGAACAGCTCGCTGACGACGCCTCCCGTCGGGTGCTGGACCTTCTTGACGCTGGACTCGACCACGAGCGAGCCCGCAGCCACGATCGCCCCCGAGAGCTCGACAGTCGCTCCTGCGATGGCGGCGCCGCAGAGCAGCACTGCCCCGCCCAGCATCAGGGCGAGATGGCGACCGACCGAGCGAAGCGTTTTCGTCGAGGGAGTATCCATCAGGCGCTCCTCGCCGCGGCCGGTTCGCCGGCTTGCGACGGGACAGTGGTAGGGCGGGACGGTCCGATCAGGCGGGGCAGTATCTCCGCGCGCGGGCCGAAGGCCTGCGCCTGGCCCTCGTTCAGGACGAGAATCGTGTCGACGGCCGCCAGGGCGCTCGGACGGTGGGCGATCACCACCGCGATGCCGCCCCGCTCCCGCACGGCCTGGATGGCCGCCGTGAGGGCGCGCTCCCCTTCGGCATCGAGGTTCGAATTCGGCTCGTCCAGCACGACGACGAATGGGTCGCCATAAAGCGCCCGCGCGAGCCCGATCCGCTGCCGCTGGCCGCCGGAAAGGCGCGCACCGCCTTCGCCGACTTCCGTGTCGTAGCCGTTCGGGAGCCGCAGGATTACGTCGTGGACGCCCGCCACCTTGGCGGCGGACACGAGAGCCTCATGGTCCGGGGCTGCGGCGAAGCGGGCGATGTTCTGCGCAACCGTTCCACGGAGGAGCTCCACTTCCTGGGGCAGGTACCCGATCGCGGCTCCGAGCGCGTCCGGCTCCCATTGATCGAGCGTCGCGCCATCCAGCCGGACCACGCCGCGCGCCGGGCGCCATACACCGACGAGCGCGCGCGCCAGCGAGGACTTTCCCGAGCCGCTGGGCCCGATGACCCCGAGCGCGCTCCCCGCCTCGACCGTGAAGCTGAGATTGTGGACGATGAGGGCATCCGTGCCGGGCGGCGCGAGCGAGACGTTGGTAAGCCGCAGGCTCCTGGTCGGCACCGGAAGGGGTGTGCGGTCCGCCGTTCCTACCGCCTGCGTGAGCCAGTCCTGCAGCCGAAACCAGCTCTGGCGCGCACCGACGAAGCCGCGCCAATTCGCGATCGTCTGGTCGAGAGGCGCGAGGGCCCGCGTCGACAGGATCGTGGCGGCCAGCATCACGCCGGGCGTCGCCTGTTCCTCGATGACGAGGAAGGCCCCGAGGGCCAGGATGGCGGATTGCAGGACGGTCCGGAGGAAGCGGGACAGGCCGGAGAACCCGCCCGCCACGTCGCTGCCCTGGGCGAGGCGGTCGAGGTAGCCGTCGTTCTCGCGTGCCCATAGCGCGGCCATGCAGCGGCGCATGCCGAGGGCATGGATAAGCTCGGCGTTCCGGCAGGCCGTCTCGGCCAAAGCCTGCCGGGTGGCGGCCGCGGTCACCACCGCCTCCGCCGGAGCCCGGCTCAGCCGGTCGGTCAGCCAGGTCACGCCGGTCAGAAGCAGGGCGCCCACCGTCACGGCGACGCCGATCAGGGGATGGAACAGGAAGCAAACGACGAGGTAGATCGGCATCCAGGGGAGGTCGAACGCGGCCGTGATCCCGCTAC
This sequence comes from Pseudomonadota bacterium, assembly GCA_023423995.1. GTDB lineage: Bacteria > Pseudomonadota > Alphaproteobacteria > Rhizobiales > Beijerinckiaceae > Enterovirga. The sequence continues at coordinate 3,818 of JAFAEL010000260.1, forward strand.
TCCCCAGGAAGCCTCGGAGCGTGTCCAGATCGCGCAGAGCCTGCAGGCTGCGGACCGTGTCGCGTTTCTCGGCGGCCGTCGCCACCACGCTCCGAAACAGCCGGCTCGCGAGACGCTCGTCGACCACGCGGCCGATCCGGCCCAAGGCGCGCGACCGCAGCACCTCGAGCAAGCCCTGGATGGCGAACAGGACCAGGGCAAGCAGACCAAGCCCCACGAGGGTGGGGATGCTGCGGCTCGGCAGGACCCGGTCATAGACCTGCAGCATGAAGAGCGGGCCCGTCAGCATGAGGACGTTGATCAGCCCGCCGACGAGCCCGATCGCCATGAGGGCGCTTCTGCAGGGTTGGAGGACATCCGCCAGCGTGACCTGACCGACCGCGTCCCGCCTGGGCTGCTGCTTCATGGGTCCTGTGGGTTGCGGGCGCGGACCGCGCGAGAGGGCTGCAGAAGGAGGGAGCCCGGGGCGCAGGAGCGCCCCGGGCCGGTGCGGGTCAGAGACCGAGACCCGAAAGCAGCGAGCCGCCCTGCCCGCCGGCCTGAGCGTCGTGATCGGCGACGATCGCCAGGTCGAGGATGCCGAGATCGAGGCCAAGGCCCGTGTCCAGCGATGCGGGCTCGGCAGAGGCGAGCGAGAGCGGCGCCGTGTCGAGCAGGGCACCGACGAGCGAATCCGCGCCTGCCCCGCCCAGCGACTGGAAGCTGAGCTGGTCGCCCGTCAGCAGCGAGAGGTCGACCGCGGTCGGCTGGTTCGTGTCGATCGCGTTGACCTCGATCGAAGACGGCGAGCTATCGCCGGAGGACAGAAGGTTCGCCCCCACCACGGAGGCGAGCCCATCTCCGCCGATATCGGCCGCCACGAGCGGCTCGGCTGGGTCGCCTGCCCCGCCTCCGAGCAGCCCTGACAGGAGGCCGCCACCATTTCCGAGCAATCCGCCTACGTCGATCGGGCCGTCCCCGCCGAGGAGCCCGCCCGTGAGGCCGGAGATGGTGTCGGTCAGTCCGTCGGACGCCGGACCGGAGCCTCCGACGAAGCCCCCGACAAGGGACACGGTGCTCGTCACGATGCCACCGGCCGCCTCGAGCGTGTCTCCGGCGTTGTCGAGGACCGAATCGAGACTGCTCCCGACGTCACCGCCGCCCAGGACGGCGCCCGGCACCGCAAGCACGGAGCCCAGGACGCCTCCGTCACCCGCCGATGGGCTCAGTCCCACCTCGTTGACCACGCCGGCGAGCGCGCCGCCGATCCCGCCGAGCCCCGCTTCCGCGCCGGGCTGGAGGATCGGGCTCAGAATGGGACCAGCCGTCCCGGTGCCGGGGCTCGCCCCGCCGCCGGAGGAAGGAGCTTCGCCCGTGACAGGGCCCGCCCCGCCGCCGGCGGAAGCGCCCTGGCCAGGGGCAGTCCCTCCACCAGCGTCGGCGACCGGACCGCCGACGCCGGGAGCGGTTCCGCCGCCGGGCGAAGGCGCCTCAGCCGTCCCGTCGCCGGGGGCGGGCGCACCGGCAATGGGCGCGCCTGTCCCGGGGGTGCCGTCGATCGGGGTGGGCTGACCGCCCGGATCGGCTCCTCCGGCATCTCCACCGCCAGCGCTCGGGCCGGGATCGCTGACCTCCTGGACCGGCGCGCCGCCACCAGCGTTCTGGCCTGCCCCCTCCGTGCCGGCCTGCGACCCGGTCCCGGGCTGACCGGAGAGGTCCGGAGAGCCGCCGCCATCCGCTGGCGCGGCAGGTTCGGGAGCCGAGTTGACGGGACCAAGGCCTCCAAGTTGAGCAGTAGATGATGCTTGCTCGGCAGGCGCGGTGTTCGCGCCGCCAAGCATCTCCTGATTACGATTATCATACGCACCGTAATCGTTTCTTCCGTAATATATTTTGCCAGGTTGGGCCATCGGAACAGACCTATCGGATGTGGCTGGGATAGACGGACAACATCCGGGCATTCGGGTTGTTTTCGACAGATAGAATGCGCGCGATCTGTATCGTTAACGAACGCTTGATGAGGCCCGGCGGCTTTGCCCCTTTTTCATGATTTCCGAAGGCCGTCCGGAGCACGCTCCAATCCGCGCATTCTTTCGGACGGGAGGGCGCGGGTACACGAATGAAGCCCGCGCCGGAAAGCGCTCGATTGAGGACCAAGCGCGTCGGTACAGTTTCCGCGCCGAACCGTCCGAGCTCTCGCACGTTCAGCATCCGTCCTCATCGGACGTTCCTCCCAGACTTGGCCCCGGCTAGCCCAGCTTGCCGGGGCTTTTTCTTCCGATCGACCGGAAGGTGGCGCGGCCACATTGCAGGGGATCGAGCAAGGGTTCGTTCAACCTACAAGCAACCAGAAAGCGATCTCTCATCGGCTTGAACGAAGCGGAAAGGTGCGGGGGATCATCTGACAGATGAGCTGACACCGCCGGGCGTCCATGGGTCTCATCGCAAGATTGTTTCGCGACACGCGGGGTGGAGTGGCCCTCATCATGGGTCTCTCCGCTCCGGCGGTGGTGCTCGGCGTCGCGGCTTCCGTCGAATATGGGAACATCGCCCTGCGGCGCACGCAGCTCCAGAACGCCGCGGACAACGCCGCCCTGCGGGCCGCCAACGAACTCGCGCTCGTCAGTTCCGACACCTACATCCAGAATCTCGCAGTGGAGGCGGCCTTCGACGCGGCGCGCGCCACCGACCCGAAAATCACCCGCGTCCGGGCCGAGATCCAGAACCGGCGCTCCTGGGTGAAGGTCGAGATCACGGAAACGGTGAAGAG
>JAFAEL010000018.1 GCA_023423995.1 Pseudomonadota bacterium
TTGCGGGGCTCGGAAAGCCCCAGGAACACATCCTTCGGCTGCGCCCGCAGGCCGGCTTTCTCCAGCGCCGAGAGAACCGCGATGGTCTGCATCAGCGTCTCGCCCGTGCCGCCCGACTTCGAGATCGCGACGAAGCGGCTCGTCTCGAGCGGGAGCCGCTCGAGCAGCCGACCGAAGGTGATCGGGTCGAGATTGTCCATGAAATGGAGCCGCGGGCCCTCGGTGAAGCGGCCGATCCCCGGCACGCCCCAATCGGCGATCTGCGCGAGCGTCTGGCCGCCGAGGCTGGAGCCGCCCGTGCCAAGCAGCACGACGTCGGTCGCGCCGTCCTTCACGGTGCGGGCCGCATCCTCGATCGCGGCGAGATCCGATTGCTCGCCGGGCAGCTGCAGCAGCGCGAGCCTGCCGGTATCGAAGTCCTCGCGCAGGCGGCCGAGCGCGCCCGTCACGCCGGCAAGGCCGGCCTCGAAGGCAGTGCGCGGAAGGCCGCCCACACCAATCTGCGCCTCAAGGGCGAGTTCGACATTCTGTTTCAGGGCCATTCGGCACGTTCCCCCAAAGGCCGCAGCCCCTCAACGGGGAGCGCGGCCGTTTCGCATCTGCCACTAGTGCTTTCCGGCGGCCGCGGGAACTCCCGCGGCACGGCCGCCGCTCAGCGCCCGAATATGCCCTTCAGGAACTGAGACACCCGGTTACGCTTCTTCTTGCGTTCCAGTTCCGCGGCATCGGCGATCCAGGCGACCTGAACCACCCTGCGCTCGCCGGCGAAGGGGCGGTGCCCGTGCCAAGACTTGTCGCTCCGCAGGAAGGCGAAGACGGTTCCCATGGTGGGCGGCACCTCGGCCGCATAGGGCTCGAAGTTCTGCCCGTCGTAGAGGACGCGCAGCCGGCCGCCGGCATCGTCCTCCCACGCCTCGTTCATGTAGACGAGCATCGTCATCACCTTGGACGGGCCGTCCGTGTGGATGGCGCCGTATTTCGGCTGACTGCGCTTCATGATGGTGGTGAGCCGCGGAAAGCCGTGCAGGTCCCGCCCGAATTGCGTGGACAGTTCCTCGGTCAGCTCGGGTCCTTCCAACTCCTCGATGAGGGTCGCAAAGCTGCCTCGGAGCTGAACGTTGTCGACCGTCAGGTAGCCGGGTTTCTCGATCGGGGGAAAATCGCGCTTGATGCCCTCGACCGCCTCGCTCCGCAGGAAGCTGTCCCCGAGCAGGAAGTCGTACGGCTCCGTCGACCTGCTGGCGGTCCGAATCGCATCGAGGTTGAGCACGGAGAGCGCCATGGCGAAGCCGATCCGTCCTGAGGTCGCTCAAGGAGCCTCGAATAGAATCGCGGCGCGATCGTGGTCGCAAGCCGTAAATCCGCGAGCAAGGTCGTCCCCCGCTCGCGGACTGCCCGTCCGGCCAAAGCAGAGATCAGTTGAGGACGACGACTTTCGCGCCGACCTTCACGCGATTGTACAGGTCGATCACGTCCGCATTGGTCATCCGGATGCAGCCGGAGGAGACGGCCTGGCCGATGGTCTCCGGTTCGTTCGAGCCGTGGATGCGGTAGAGCGAGGACCCGAGATAGAGGGCGCGAGCGCCGAGCGGGTTGTCGGGCCCGCCGGACATGTAGCGCGGCAGGTCGGGCCGGCGGCGCAGCATCTCGGCCGGCGGCGTCCAGCTGGGCCATTCGCGCTTGGCGGTGACGCGTTTCGTGCCCGTCCACTCGAAGCCCGGCCGGCCGACCCCGATGCCATACTCGATCGCCTCGCCGGGTCGGGTCACATAGTAGAGGCGGCGCGCACTCGTGGAGATCACGATCGTGCCCGGCCCGAATTGCTCGGAAATCTCCACCCGTTGACGCGGGATCGGGGATGCCTTCGGACGATAATCGTCGAGATACTGGATCTCGCGGCTGTTCAACGGGTCCGACCACCAGTTCGATTGGGCGGAAGCGGGTTGGGAAGCGGCGGCCACGCCGAGGGCGATGCCGGCCATCGCGAGAAGCGCATGACGCATGACGAAGTATTCCCGAGTGGTGGAGCGACCCAGCAGGTCGTCGTTATGGCTTCATAACGCCACAGCCACGCTTCGGGTTTCATTGTACCGCGCTGGGATTGCTGGCAGGTGCCGCCTAGTCTTCCGCTTCAAGGCTTATTGCCGAGATCAACCGGCCGTAATCCGGCTCTCCGCGGTGGGTCGCGCGCCGATAACTGTAAAATCGTAATTCATCGGAATAGGTGCAGAGCCCAAGCGAGGTAGCTCGTCCGATCCGGCAGTTTTCGAGCCGGTGCATGATGAAAGCCGGCAAGTCGAAATAGGCGTGGCCGTCGCGCTCGCTCGGCCGGAAGAAGGCCGCGTATCCCTCGTCCGCTTCGTGGAAACGGGCGACGAATTCCGGCCCGACCTCGTAGGCGTTCGGGCCGATCGTCGGCCCGAGCACCGCGACGATGTCGCCGCGCATGGCGCCGAGCTCCTCCATCCGGGCGATCGTCGCCTCCAGCACACCCGTGAAGGCGCCCTTCCACCCGGCATGGGCCGCGCCGATGACGCCCGCCTTCGCGTCGGCGAAGAGCACCGGCCCGCAATCGGCGCTCGCGACCGCGACCGCGAGGCCGGGCTCGCGCGTCACCATCGCGTCCGCCTTCGGGCGCTCGTCCGGCCGCCAGGGCTTGTCCACCACGATCACGTCCGGAGAGTGGATCTGGTAGAGGCTGAGGAGCCGATCGGGCTCGACGCCGAGCGCTCCGGCCATGCGGGCCCGGTTCTCCGCGACGGCCTTCGGATCGTCCGCGGAACCGACGCCGCCGTTGAGCGAGGCATAGATGCCGCCCGACGCGCCGTCCTGCCGCGTGAAGAAGGCATGCCGGACGCGGCGAAGCCCCGCGAGTTCGGGTGCCTGGATCAGCATGTCGTCTCCAGCTCGGATCCTGATTGCGCTCCTGCGGGCGTGGGGAGGAGCCCAGGCAGGGATGGAAGGCCCGGATGCGAGAAGGCCATGACCTTGAAGAGGGTTCCCATCTGGGTCGGATCCGTCAGGCGCCTTGAAGCCGCGTCGATCGCGGCAGCCTGGTCCGGCGAGGCGCGTCGCTTCAGCTGGTTCGCCCGCGCCTCGATGCCGAGCGTGCGCAGGAATTCGCCCTGGGTCGTCGGCCCGTGCAGGCGCGTGCCGGCCTGGGTGCAGGTCCGCGCCAAGGCCTCGAAATCGACATGCGCCGTAAGGTCGGCCTCGCCGGGATCGGCGAGCGGATCGGCAAATTGGTGGGAGCGGACGGCCTGCAGCGTATCGCCCGGCGCGGTGCGGAGATGGCCGTAATCGATCACCAGCGCTGCCCCGCCATCGCGGAACAGCCGCCCGGCGAGCTGCCCGACGATGGCGAGGGCGGGCTCGTTGATCTCGAGCACCTCGCCTGCATTTCCGGGCGTGCGGATCCGCGCATCGGGATCCGGCGCGAGCCCGAAGGTCAGCGCATCGTCCTGAGCTAGGCCGACGAGGCGCTCGTGCCAGCCCCGCTCCGTCCGGACGAATTGCCGGACCGGCAGGGCGTCGAAGAATTCGTTGGCAAGGATGATGGCCGGCCCGTCCGGCACCGTTTCGAGGCGATCGTGCCACGCGACGGGGTGTCCGGACCGGGCCAGCGTTCGTTCCTGTGCGTTGCGCAGGGCCGGGCTCGTCTCGACGAGGTGGATGGCCAGCGCGTCGGGAAATCCCGGCATCGCCCGCGCGGCGCGGAGGGCGTCCGCCATCAGGGTGCCGCGCCCGGGCCCGAGCTCGACCAGGGCGACGCGCGGCGGCCGGCCCATCAGGGACCAGGTCTCCGCCGCCCAGAGCCCGAGCAGCTCGCCGAACATCTGGCTGATCTCGGGCGAGGTCGTGAAATCGCCTGCGGCGCCTAGTGGATCGCGGGTCGGGTAGTAGCCGAAGCCGGGATGCCCGAGCGCGAGCGCCATGAAGCGCTCGACCGTGATCGGCCCTTCGGCCGCGATGATGCTCCGGATCTCGCGCTCGAGCGGCGTCACGCCGGCGCCTCGAGGCGGGACGGCCGGGGCCGGGTCCAGCCCCGCGCCGCGATCACGATGATCACCACGCCGGCCGCCGCCATCGGGATGGACAGCAGCTGCCCCATAGTGGTGCCCCCGAACAGGAAGCCGAGCTGGGGGTCAGGCTCGCGGAAGAACTCGCAGACGATCCGGGCGAGCGCGTAGCCGACCACGAAGATCCCGCCGACGAGCCCGGGCCGGCGGAACCCGAACATCCGGACGGCGATCGCCATGACGACGAGCAGCAGGAGCCCTTCGGAGAAGGCCTCGTAGAGCTGGCTGGGATGGCGCGGTACGTCGCCCCCGAGCGGGAAGACGACGCCCCAGGGCAGATCCGGCGCAGGCCTGCCCCAGAGTTCGCCGTTGACGAAATTCGCCACCCGTCCCGTGAACAGCCCGATCGGCGCGACGGTTGCCGCGACGTCCAGCATCGCGAGCGCGTTCAGCTTGCGGGCACGGGCGAACAGCACGATGGCCAGGATCGTCCCGATCAGGCCGCCGTGGAACGACATCCCGCCGCGCCATACGGTGAGGATCTCGGCCGGGTGCTCGAGATAGCTCCCCAGATTGTAGAACAGGACGTAGCCGAGGCGGCCCCCGAGCACGATCCCGAGCGCGATCCAGACGATCTGGTCGTCCATGTCCGTCTGCGTCGGCCGGCGCGTGTCGCCCCAGAGGGCTGCGTTGGCCGCGAGCCGGCGCGAGTACCACCAGCCGAGCACGATGCCCGCCACGTAGGAGAGCGCGTACCAGCGGATGGCGAAGGGCCCCACGGCTATGGCTACGGGGTCGATATGAGGAAAGGGGATCGCAAGAAGCGGCATGTCTGGTCCGGTGCGAGTCGCCCGCCGACGGGATGTCTCCCGCGCCGGCCGGGACCGTCAACCCCGCGGGGCGCACGGAAGCTGTTGCGGGACGGCGTGCCGCGCCTCATCTAGGGCCGAGGCCGGCTCGCCGGCGAACTGCACAAGGGAAAGCGCAATGGCCGGAACGAGCCGCCTGATGGACGATTTGGCCCGCCTGATGACCGACGCGGCGGGGGCGGCTCAGGGCGTCCGGCGCGAGGTCGAGACGGCCGTGAAGGCCCAGGTCGAGCGCATCCTGCGCGACATGGATGTGGCGACGCGGGAGGAGGTCGACGTGCTGCGCGACATGGTCGCGACCCTCCGGGCCGAGAACGAGGCGCTCGAGGCCCGCGTGAAGGCGCTCGAGGGCGGGTCGAAGCCGCTGCCCGATCCGACTTCAGGTTTCGCCTGACCGGCGGTCAGGCTGCGGCGAGGCGGTCCCGATCGGAAGGGGGCGTCGTCGCCTCGATCAGCCGGGCCGCGTCCGTGGCGGGCACCGGGGCGCCGAACAGGTAGCCCTGCCCGAAGGTGCAGCCGCGGTCGGCCAGCCATTCCGAATTCCGCCTGTTCTCGATCCCCTCGGCCGTGGTCAGGATGCCGAGGCTGTTGCCGAGGCCGATGATGGCGCTGATGATCTTCGCGCTCTCCTCGTTCTCGAGCGACTGCACGAAGGAGCGGTCGATCTTGATCTTGTCGAACTTCAGCTCGCGCAGGTGATAGAGGCTCGAATAGCCGGTGCCGAAATCGTCCAGGGCGATCGACACGCCCGCGCTCTGCAGCACGCCGAGCGTGGCGCGTGTCACGTCCAGGTCGTTGGTCAGCGCCGATTCCGTGATCTCGATCTCGAGCCGGCGCGGGTCGAACCCGGTCTCGCGCAGAATGGAGAGAAGGCGGGCGGCCAGCAGCCGGTCCTTGAACTGGCAGGGTGAGATGTTCACCGAAAGCCCGAGCCGCGCGGGCCATGACCGCGCGTCGAGGCAGGCCTGGCGCAGCAGGCTGTAGCAGAGCTCCGTGATGACGCCGGTGTCTTCGGCGAGCGGGATGAAGACGTCCGGAGGAATGATGCCCCGCTGCGGGTGATACCAGCGCGCGAGGACCTCGAAGCCGAGGAGCCTATGGGTCGCGAGGTCCACGAGCGGCTGGTAATGGGGCCGGATCTGCCCGGCCTGGATCGCCGAGCGGAGCGCGATCTCGAGCGTCACCCGCTCCTTCAGCTCCTCGTCCATCCGCTGTTCGTAGAACCGGAAGGTCCCGCGGCCTTCCCGCTTGGCGCGGTACATCGCGATATCGGCCGCCCGCAGCAGCGCCTCGGCGTCCTCGCCATCGCCCGGGAAGAGCGCGATGCCGATCGTCGCCCCGACGTCGATCCTGGCGCCTTCCCAGTAGATCGGGTCCGACAGCCGCGTGATCGTCTGCTGCGCGAAGCGGATGAGCTCGCCGCTGCGTGCCTCCTCGGGAAGAAAGATGGAGAATTCGTCGCCGCCGAGCCGGGCCGCGATGGCGCCCTTGGGCAGCAGCGCCGTCAGCCGCTCCGCAACCTCGCACAGGACGGCGTCTCCGGCGGCGTGGCCATAGACGTCGTTCACCGGCTTGAACCGGTCGAGGTCGATCAGGATGACGGATGAGGGCGTGCGCAGCGGGTTCGCGGCGGTCGCGGCCTCGACAGTCTCGATCAGCATGCGCCTGTTGGGGAGGGCGGTGAGCGCGTCGCGGCGCGCGATCGAAAGGGCATTCTGCTCCGCCGCCTCGCGGGCCCGCATCTCCCGCCGAAGCCGGACGGACTTCATGACGGAGGCGATCCCCAGGGCGAAGCTCATCAGGAAGCCGAGGAAGATGACCCCCCACAGGCCATAGCCGACGACCGCCCTTTCCATGGCGGCGAAGATGCCCAAGGTATCGCCGATCAGCCACAGGCAGGATGCGATCGCGAGCATGCAGGCGAGCTCGTAGAGCTCTCCCTTCTTGAGCGCCTTGTCCTGCGCCTCGGCCATCTGGCTCTCCGCCTCGATCCATCCCGGACCATGCAGGCTCTAACTTGTGCAAAGCTGAATCGTGGGCCGGCAATTCGACCTAACGTTAATTGCGAGTGATCGGAGTGAATCAGTCTGGAAACGCCGCGCGCGAAGTGCCGCGATGTCTCTGGGCTTCCTTCGGCTGAGCGCCGGCTCCCCGCCGGGCGACTTGCCGACGTCTTCCGTTCGGGATGTGGCGGGAGGAGCCCGCCGCGGCGGCAGGCTTCGGCTTGCATGCGCGAGCCGGCGCTGTCTTACGATCGGCCCAGGCTGGGGGACATCATGCCATGGGGCCCATCTTTCTGAGCCACGCGCCGGACATGCTGGCGAAGTACTACGGCGAGCGTGCTCTGGCGGCCTTGCGCCGCCTCGGCGAAGTGAGGCTCAACCCGACCGGCGGGGTGCTCGACGCGGCCGGTCTTGCCCTTCATGCCCGCGGCTGCCCGATCATCGTCTCGGACCGGCAGACCGCCGCTCCGGCCGAGTTCTTCGCGGCGGCTCCGGACCTGGTGGCGTTCCTCCGCTGCGCGGTCGACATCCGGAACGTCGACGTCGAGGCCGCGAGCCGACAGGGGATCCTCGTTACTCGTGCGACTCCCGGCTTCACGGCTGCGGTGGCCGAGATGGCGGTCGGCTTCATGATCGACCTCGCCCGCGGGATCTCGCGCTCCGCCGGCGAGTACCGGTCGGGGCAGGAGCCGGAAGCCCGCATGGGGCGGCAGCTCCGCGGCTCGACCCTGGGGCTTATCGGGTTCGGGGCGATCTCGCAGGAACTCGCGCCCATGGCCGTCGCGCTCGGCATGAGGGTGCTGGTCTCCGATCCCTACAAGCAGGTCGACGCGCAGGGTCTGCGCCAGGTGAGCCTGCCGGACCTGCTGGCCCAATCGGATTTCGTGCTGTGCCTCGCCGTCGCGACGGACGAGACCGAGAACCTGATGAACGCGGACGCCTTCGGCCGGATGAAGCCGGGCGCCTTCTTCGTGAACCTGTCTCGCGGAAACCTCGTGGACGAGGCGGCGCTCGCCGCCGCTCTCGATTCCGGCCGCCTCGCCGGGGCCGCCATGGATGTCGGCCGCGCGCCCGACCAGAAGCCGTCACCCGAGCTCGCGAGCCGTCCGGACGTGATCGCGACGCCGCATATCGGCGGCCTGACCCCGCAGGCGATCGAGCACCAGGCGCTGGAGACCGTCGCGCAGGTCGAGGCGCTGCTGACCGGGCGCGTTCCGGCCGGCGCCGTGAACGCCGCCGCGGCTACCCGCCTCTCGAGGCTGGGTTCCCGGTAGGCGCGCGCGCCCCTCTTCGCTCATCCCGGCAAAAGGCCGGGATCTACCCCCAGGGCGCCGAAAGGCCTCAGCTCGCGAGGATCGCCTCGACGACCTCCTGCACGTCGAGGGCCTCCTGCAGGGTCGCCAGGTGATGCGGCTCGCCGCGGGCGAGGCGGACGACGCCGTCGAGCTGGCGCCGGAGCGCAATCGGGCGGGCCTTCTCGTTCGGCAGCGCGTCCGGGGCCGCCTCGAACGCCCCGTCGGGACCGCGCCGCTCGGCCACCGACCAATCGCGCAGCCGCACCGCGCCGCTTTCGCCCTCGATGGTCCAGGTGTTGTGGTCGTCCTTGTCGGTCTGCCCGACGCTGCCGGTCAGGGTCACGGGAATGCCGCCCGCCGTGAACGTCGCCTCGATGCGCCGCTCCGAGCGGCCGGGTTCCGGGAATTCCGCACGCCCCGTCAATCCGGCGATCGGTCCGCCCAGGCGGCGCGACAGGAACAGGAAATGCGACACGACCTCGCGCGTGAAGCCGCCTTCCTCCCGGCGATCCAGCCAGGACGCGGCATCCGCCTGCCACGAGCGTGGCCAGGTCGCGAAGGCGACCTCTATCGCGATGCGGGTGGGGGTGCCGATCGCGCCCTCCTCGATCCAGCGGCCGAGCGAGGCGACGGCGAAGGAGGACGCGAAGGGGAAGTTCACCGCCCCGCGGCCGCCGGCCTCGCGCACGAAGGCGCGGGCATCGGCGACGTCCACGGCGAGCGGCTTCTCGCCGAAGAAGGTCTTGCCCGCCTGCAGGGTCGCGCGCCCGTAGCCCAGATGCGAGGCGGGCGGGGAGGCCACGTATACGCAGTCGCTCGCCGCGATGACGGCGTCGGAATCTTTGTGGCGCAGGACCGAGGGAAAACGCGCCGCGATCCGGTCGAGGGCGGCGGCGGAGGGGTCCCAGATCCCGGCGACGGAAACCGCGCCCTGCGGCTGGTCCAGGATGGCGCCGAGCATGCGCTCGCCCATGATGCCGGCCCCGATGATGCCGATCGCGACGGGTCTGGTGCTCACGATGTCTGTCCGAGTGTGATCCGAGAACGCGTCGCCCAAACAAGGCGGCCGCAGCGCATGGCGACCCCGGTAGGGCTCGAACCTACGACCTGCCGCTTAGAAGGCGGCTGCTCTATCCAGCTGAGCTACGGGGCCATGCGCTCCCGCCCCTGTAGCAGGGACCCGGCCGGCCGTCATCAACCCGTTGCGCCGTATAGGAAAAGCGTAGTGAGTGTGAGTTCGCTTCCAGCCCTCCCTTAACCCGGGGGGCGGAAACGCATTGCCTCTCAGATTCTTGGTTGTTCCGGTAACCCGTCCCAGAACCGCCCGAGGGGTTCGCGTTGCGTTCCATCAACTCGAAGACGCTCGACAAGGCCGCCCGCGATGCGAAGGCGGGGCAGCGCTATGGCATGCAGGACGGCGAGTGCCGGGGCCTCGTGCTCCGGGTGCAGCCGACCGGCCCGGTCTGGCAAGCGCGGTTCGAGAACGCCGGGCGCCGGTACCGCATCCTGATCGGGCTCGTGGACCTATGGCAGATCGCGTGGGCGCGCGAGGCCTGCCGCAACATCAGAGAGTACGTACGCGCCTATGGCGTCCCGGACCGGGCCTGGATCGACAACGTGAGGCGGACCCGGCTCTGGGAGGAAGCCGGCCGACAGGGGCAGCAGCCGTGGCCCGCAGCCGCCCCGAAGGCCGAGCGCCCGCGCGGCTGGACCTATGCCGAGGCCTGCGACGCCTGGCTCGCGCACCTGGGGCGGTCTGCCGCTGGACGTTAACGTCAATGGCGAGGCCAGGGCAGTCAAGCCGGTCACTCTTCACCCGCTCGGGAATAGGACCACGAACGGCATCGCCAATCCGTTATCGGCTTGGTGGACGAGCAGGCAGTCTCAGCCTGGTGGGCTGACCTGAGTTTGGAAAGAAGCCGCCTGATGCTACCTGGAACTGGTCGCCATTGTGTCATGTCGGGCGCCAGACTTCAGCACGGTGAGCAATCTCAGAAGATGCCATCCTTCAGAGTCAGGAACCCTTTGAACGCAAGATGCCCTTCAAGTTCGATTTGAATTAGGTACCTTCCGTTTGTGAGTTTCTGCGGCACTCTCCAACGTTGAGGGGGAGGCATGGGGCGAGCGGCCATTTGTGTATTGTGAAAGCTTACAGCTTCCTTGCCGTCCCCGGACCACGCCCGAATTCTGACGTCCACGGCCTGCGCGTCGGCCCGCGGGCTGAGTTGAAACACAACGCCCTCGGGCGAAAGAGAAACCTCTTCGACGAATACATATTTGCGCTCGAATACCAGGAGATCGTCAGAGATGATGATGCGGCGGCTCCATCTGGCAGCCAACTCCTCCCCCAACAGGTGTAATAGCGTTGCCTTCTCGGCCGCCGTTCGGCAGCCAATCCATTGAAGGTGTCCGTTTTCGAGATCTAAAGGCGAAACAGCGAGAACCTCGGCGCACCGGTGCTCTATGATCGAGCGGTCGCCCCCTGTGCCACCCTCATGGTAAACCTTGTCAAACGGAATAGAGTCAAAATAGGCCTCGTCACTGCTCGGGACAGCGGAACCGAGCTGCATGTTTCGGTCACAAACCTGGATGCCATCTTGGCTCAAGACGCGAAGCGCGTCGAAGACAAACATGACGAGCACCGGAGCATGGGCAGCGTCGCCGTAGCTGCACTCGCCGGGCTTTCTGATTCCTTCGATGTGCCACTGTGTAGGAGTGCGCGGTCTAAAGTAGAGGCGTACGGACTCGTGTGCGTGCGACCTCGATTCGATCACGCCTCCCGCGGCGACATCTCTATCTCGCGTGTTCCCGGGATCGTTCCGAGAGCGCAAGTAGCCGTCGGCCAGGATCTTCGCCGCATTCTCGACCGGCGCGTGATGAAAGAGGCGGCTTGGCCACTTCTCACGATAGGGTCGGTACTGACTTTTTAGAGCGGCTTCCCACTTGGCGATGTGCGCCGCGACAAAGCTAGACCTTAGCGCCATTCCAGTGCCAGCTGCCCAGCCGAGTTCTGAACTGGGGCGAGAGCGCTCGTGCGGGCTCCTGGATGAAACTCCACCGCAAGCTCGGGCTCGCCGTCAGTTCGCTGAATCTCGACCGGCCGGATATGTGGCGTGAGGCACAACATGGAGAGCAGTGGCTTGCCGCCCCCGGTTGTCGACCATCCGGCCTTCTCCTTCGTAAGCAGACCTTTCTGCAGTCCGACCCAGACACCCCAGAGGTCTTCCTCAGCGAAAGTCCAGGATGTTCCCTCAGAGGCAATTCGCAGGTCGCCGTCGGCCACAATTGTTGCTTCGATCGGCTTGTGAGTGTCGAGCTCGACGAGCTCACTCCCGGTTAGATCTACCGCCCGATGAAGCGAGGCGACAAAGGCGTCAAATGTGTACTCCGCCGGCTGTTCAGCGCGCAGTACCCTAGCCACTTGCTCAAGGTGTTCCGGTATCCCGATGTCCTTCGTGAAGTCGTGGATGTAGATCTGGATTGGAAGCGGGCCAAGGTACCGCTCCATTAGGGGGCGCACATCATTCCAGTCCAGATCACCGTTCCCGCAGCCGAGGCGTGGAAACGATATCTCACGAATTCCCATCTCCTCGTAAGACTGGACGAACTTGCGCAGCCCGGCCTCGATCCATTCGAGCTTCGATGGATTTCGCCAGTGTACCTTTGTCGGAAAATTCAGGGTCCAGTAGGTCGCATTCTTCCAGAGCCAAAGCTTCCCTGGCGACAGAAGCCGCTTGTCACAAACCTTCCGATAGGCAGCGAACATGGCCTGATCGCGGCTTCTAAACTCCTTCGCGAGACCCTTCCCCATGACGCCGACGCAGTTCACGGTGTTGACGAGCGTCTGTGCTGAGGAGTCGAACAGGCTTGTCCGCCTATACATCAGCATGCGAAATCCTCATATCGTAGCCAACGCTTGCAGAGATCGGTTCGTTGCAGTATGAGAACAAAATATGAACGAAGTCAATTATAGGCAGGCCGTGATTCGGCGTCCACTCACGCGAGAATCTAGCCACAGAGCAGACTGAAGACCTCCGGTCTCCGCGCGCGCTGATGGGCGTATTACTCCCAGTGGGGGAGCGAGCCGTTGGTTAGCAGGCCGTCCTAAGCCGCCCGAAGCCCGCCCGAGCGGGCGGCGAACCTGAGGCCGGAATGCCGGTCTTGAAACAAGATCAGTCGCTTAGCGGGTGATCGTCAACGCGAGACCTGCCGCTTAGAAGGCGGCTGCTCTATCCAGCTGAGCTACGGGGCCATGCGCCGGAATTTTCTCTAGCAGGGCACCGTGCGGCCGTCATCACGTCCCGGGCGGGAAGGATTTTTCGCGAGGATCTGGCGTCCGGGCACCGCGTCCCGACGCAGCCACCTCACCGCCCCCGTGCCGGCGCCCTCAGGGCGGCAGCGCTGCCCAGCCTTCGTAATCGTGCAGCGACCAGCCCAGATAGGACCGGGGCCACCGGGCGCCGAGCTCCGAGTCGATGGTGGCGAGGTCCGCGAGCACGGCCGAGCGCCTGTTCTTGGGCGGGGTGTCCGCATACGAGACCCCTGCGCCGGGTCCCGCATGCGTCTCGAGGCCGAACAGGATGCGCGGGGCGTCCGGCAACCGTTCCGCCGCGTAGGCCATCTCGCCCTCGATCCGGCTCAGCACCCGCGCGGGGTCGGTGGCGTAGCTCATGATCACGTAGAGTGGGACGAGCGGCATCAGGTGCTCGATGAGGGGCTTGCGGACGCCCTTGAACACGGCCTCGACCGGCTCGCCGAAATAGTCGTCGACCCAGCTCGGGACCGCCGCGCCGTACTGGAGCCCCGCGGCCCGCATCTTGCCGAGGATCGTCTCATGGATGCTCAGCCATTCGGCGAGGATGCGGTCGCGCCTGGCGAGCTGCTCCGGCGTGAGCCTGCTCTGCGGGACGTTGTTCACGAACAGGTCCTCCCCCTCGCCCTGTCCGTCCTGCGGCTCCACGTCGGACATGAAGCCGGCGAACTTCACGGGATGGCGGCCGTTGAACGCAACCATCGCGTCCACGGCCGCATAGAGGCCCGCGGGCCCCTCGGCGTCGGAGAAGTAGCCGCGCCAACCCTCCATGCCCCAGGCGCGGATCCCCGCCTTCGAGAGGGCCTCCAGGAGCGCCGCGATCCTGCCTTCGTCCTTGGTGTAGTCGGCTGCGCGCAGGAACAGGTACGCGTCCGTCAGTCCGAGGGCCTTCGCGTCGGCGACGAACCGGGCCGTCGCCGCAGGGGAGAGGAGGGCGGCGGTGTTCCAGACCCAGATTGACCTGTGAGATGCCGCCATTCTGTCCCCGGGTGCCGCGCCGGCGCGGGTGCACGCCAGCGCGAGGATCCCTGCCAAGAGCGCCCGCCTACTGATGAACCATGGCATCCCCGGCTCCCAGGGGCAGCAGGCCGGCGATCTTGGTCCAGCCCTCCGACGCGGCGCGCGTGATCGCGTCGGGGTTCAGGTACTTTCCGACCGCGTCCTTGGCGGCCTGCACGGTCTTGTTGCCGTTCAGGAAGGCGCCTCCCGTCACGCGGACGGTCGTCGACATCGGGAAGATGCTCGGATCGTCGAGATCGATCCTGGCGACCTGCGCACGGGTCGGCGGATGGTACGTCTTCTGGAACTCCGCGGGCAGGCGATCGGTCACCGGCAGGATCGCCGAAACATGGCCTTTCCCTTCCTTGAAGTTGTCGGCGACCTTGACCTTCTCGCCGATGTCGACCTCGAAAAGCGCGCCGGTCGGCAGGTAGGCGAGTGCGTAGGGCTTGCCGACATGCAGTTGCAGAAGGGGCTCGCCCGCCTTCGAGACGTCGCCGGGCGTTGCGACCTTCGCGCCGACGAGACCGTCCTGCGGCGCAACGATCACGCCGTCGTTGTAGGTCCTCCGCAGCTCGTCGAGAGCGTTCTCTGCCGCCTTGTGCGAGCGGCTGAGCACGTCCAGTTGCTCGAGCCCGGCGCGCAGCTCAGCCTCTCGCGTGGCCTTCTCGGAGAGGGCCGCGTACCGGTTGTTCTGCGCGTTCGAGATGAACGCTTCCGAGATGAAGCCCGTTTCCTTGTTCTTCGCGAGAACTTCCTTCCAGAGCCTGTCGTTTTCCTCGAAGCGCTCGGTGGCGGATTTCAGCAGCGCGCGGGCGACCTCCACCTTCACGGCGGCGTCGCTCTGCCTCGCCGCGGACTCGGCAAGACGGCTGGTCAGCTCGGCCATCGAGTCGATCACCTGCGGGGCCTGGACTTTGACGAGGCTGTCGCCCCTTCGCACCCGCTGTCCGGGCGAGACCATCATTTCGACGACCTGCACGCCGTAAGGCGACGCAATCGTGATCTGGTCCGAGAGCACCATTCCTTCGGCCTGTAGCCAGAGATAAGGCCCGGCGAACAGCTGGACGAGGTACCCGAACAGAAGCGCCAGGAGCACCAGGTAAACGTAGCGCCCAAGCCGTCGCTGCCGCTTTCGGTCGGCCCGAACGTCGTTCAGGAACCGATCGGCTACGTTTCGCTCGCGCAGAGCCCGGATCATCTATCCCACTCCTCTCAGCTGAATTGCGCCTGCGCAGCCACTCGGCGCGGCGAATACGGATCGTTTCTGGAGGCGAACCACACCCATTCCTCGAGATAGGCGTAGAGGCGCACGCATCGCATCAGGACCGCGTAGATCAGGCCGAATGTCAGCAGGTACGGAACGAGGCTCCAGATCGTAGCCGCGTCGAAGCGCCGGGTTACGAACAGCGCGATCCCAAAGCCGACCGTGTCCAAGACAAGATAGACCAGGGCGACCGAGAGAAGTATCGGCAGGGCTGCTCCTGCGTAGATGTAGAACAGCCAGACCAGATAGATCGGGAATGCTGCCGTCGTGAGCAGGTTCAGCACGCACCATTCGATCTGCTCGCCCGTCTCGATCGGCGAGAAGGATCGCGCGAACGGGTTGAACACGCTCCGAAACAGCCTGAAGCGGATGCGGATCGTGTCGCGGTCCCAGCGGCGACGCTGGCGCGTGAGGGCCGCAACGGTTTCCGGCACGTCGGTGAAGCACCAGGACTGATCGGCGAACGCGATCCGCCAGCCGGCGCGGCGCAGCCTCATCGTCAGCTCGAAATCCTCGCCCGATCCGGCGCTCAGCATGCCGACCTGGTCGAGGGCTTCGCGGCGGAACGCGCTGAACGCGCCCGACGCGCAGACGACGAGGCCCAGAATGTCGAGCGCGCGTTTCCCGAGGCAGATCGACAAGAGATACTCGATGGCCTGCCAGCGCGTGACGGCCGAGCTGTCGTGATTGCGGACCGCGATCGGACTGCAGGTCGCGCCTACATGGTCCTCGACGAAGGGCTCGATGAGCTTCTCGATCGCATCCCGGTCGAGAGAGCAGTCGGCATCCAGGTTGATGACGATGTCGCCCGTGGATGCGCCGATGCCCAGATTGGTGGATGCAGGCTTTCCGCAACGGACCTGGTTGCTGATCGCGGTGGTGATCAGCCCCTGGCGGCGCAACGCGTTGATGACGTCCCGCATGTCGTCGGTCGAGCCGTCATCGACGACAATGATCTCGTCGATGCGCCGGGTCTGCTCTCCGAGCGAGCGCAGGCACTTCCCGATCGCATGCGCCTCGTTGTGCCCGGCGATCACGACGGAGAGCTTCAGGCTGTCCAGATAGGCCCGCTCCGCTGCCGTGAGTTTGCGCTCCCTGACAAACAGCGCGCGCGCCAAGACCGCCCCGAACGCGAGCGTGTACCGCGGCAGTTCGAGGACGATCATGAACCAGAACATCGAGAGCAACGCGAGCCACTCGATGTTCCCGAGCATGACAAAGGGTGCGGCAAGGTCGATCATCTTGACGATGCTGATTGCGGCGTGAAGGCAGGCGGATCTGGCCTATGATGTCCGGTTCCAAAGCCTGGGCTCGGGCAGGACTTCGAACCCGACCTGCAGGTCTTCCTTCAGGATGTCGCCGAGGCGGCGCCGGATGGCGCCCTGCATCGCCTCTGCCTCGCGCCGGTCGGCACGCGGCATGAGGATGAGCATGCTGTCGCCCTCGTCCCGGACCGCGTCCACCTCCCGCAGCGAACTATGCAGCGCGTCGTCCACGAGCTTGCGGGTTTCCTCCCACAGGCGCACGCTCTTGTCCCGGATGGCGCCTGCATTGATGAAGCGCATCCGCATGACCTGGAACGGCGTCTTGAACTCCCGCTGCTCGCGCTGGACCTGTTCCAGCAGCATGTCGAACCGTTCGTGCCGCAGCCCGAACCGCTCTGACATCCCGGGCACCCCCTGTGTCAGGTACGCGATGCCTGCACCGGTCAGCGCGTAGCTGTAGCGGGTGACCACCGGCACCTGCTCGCTGTCATGGTGAGAGCCGCAATCGATGCACTTGAAGCCGATCGCGGGAAGATCGTTGATGTCCCCGCAATCCGCGCAGATCACGACGGAGCCCGGCTTGTCGTAGTCCAAGCCGATGTGCCGCAGCGCATCGCCGCATTTTGGGCATTCGAAGCGGACGCCATTCCGGAACGTGCTTTCCGGCGCCATGTGGCCGCAGCGGAAATGATGGACGATCGTCTGCTCCTCGATGTTGGAGGAGCGGCACTTGTTGCACTCCTCGCGCACGTTGAGCACCGACGAGCGGCAATCCGGGCAGCACTGGAGCTTGTCGAAGAAGGTCCGCGCGAGCAGGCCGTCCTCGCACAGGCGATTGGCGGTCTCGGGGACGTTCTCCATGCGGCCCGCGAGCGGATAGCTCACGAGCTCCCGCGACGTGCGGTCGTAGACAGGGGCGAGCGCCAGCTCGCGGCTGTACATGCGCGCCAGGAGGATGTCCTCCGGCCGGGAAGAGTAGCGAACCGCGTCGGTGAGCTGGTTCAGCCGCTTGGAAATCTGCTCCGCGCGTGCCCAGGCGCCGTCCTCTCCGGCCGGTGCGGCATCGATCAGACGGTGAGACTGCGAAACGATGCTGACGACCGGGAGCAGCGGGTCCTCGAGGTTGTTCAGGAGGAAGCTGAGCGCCTGGTCCGTCGCGTGCCGTGTCAGGATCACGGCATCGACGGCCCCGCCCCTTGCAACAGCCTGCCACCCCGCTGGACACTCCTTCCCTTGGCGAAAGCGCGGATAAGCCAGGAAGGATCGATCGCGCGCATCAGACCGCGCCGAAAAACTCAGCCCAGACCGCATCACCTTCGCCCCGTGAACTCGTCGCTCCATCGCGGGCTCCTCGCCCGGCGGCCGGTCGAGCATCGCCCGCCTCCTCGGGGGGGCTGTGATGCTGGTTTCTCCCTGCCGCAACAGGCTATATCAATGACGTAGCTCACAATGACAATGGTAGAGCTTGTCGCATTACCGACTTTTAATGGATTGAGCTCTGTAATCCAGCTCTGGAAAGGAAGCTGTAAGCTGAGTTTCTCATCAGGAGTACTGATGATCTGATTGGGAACGGGTTTCGAATGAGCCGAACCTATTGCGAGTTTCTCCCTTAGGCAGCCGTTCCGCTCGGGGTTCGGATCGAGGATGAGGCGGCCCGAGCGGGCAGGCCGCGTATGCTGCGGGACGCAGAGCCCGCGCGGGCGGGAGGTCGGGAACGCGTCCACCCCGACGGCTTTCCTCCCGGCGGGGCGGCAGCGATACCGGAGGCGGATCCATGCGCGCGACGATCATGCACGAGGCCGGCGACGTTCGGATCGAGGACGTTCCGGATCCCGCCATCATGGCGCCCACGGACGCGGTCATTCGCGTTACCCGCGCCTGCATCTGCGGCAGCGACCTCTGGCCCTACAAGGGCGGCCCCAACCAGACCGACCAGCGCATGGGCCACGAGGCGATCGGGATTGTCGAGGACGTCGGCAGCGACGTCGAGCGCATCAGGCGCGGGCAGGTGGTCATCATGCCTTTCGCGTCCTCCGACGGGACCTGCATGTTCTGCGACGAGGGCCTGCCGACCGCCTGCATTCACCTCGGGTTCTTCGGCAATGGCAGCGGCCTGGACGGCGCCCAGGCGGAGGCTCTCCGCATCCCCTATGCCGACGGCACGCTCTTTCCCCTGGATGTCGGACCGGACGACGCCCTGATGCCCTCCCTGCTGACGTTGTCGGACGTGATGGGCACGGGCCACCATGCGGCCGTGGCCGCGAAGGTGCGGCCGGGTACGACCGCCGCCGTCATCGGCGACGGTGCCGTCGGCCTCTGCGGCGTGCTGGCCGCCAAACGGCTCGGCGCCGAGCGGATCATCATCATGGGCCACCATCCGGACCGGATCGCGCTCGCCCGCGAATTCGGCGCGACGGACGTGGTGAGCGAGCGCGGCGACGAGGCCGTCGAGCGGGTGCGCGAGCTGACCGGCGGCTTCGGCGCCCACGCGGTGCTGGAATGCGTCGGCACGGAGCAGGCCGTCGGGACCTCGGTGGCGATCGCCCGTCCGGGCGGCTCCGTCGGGCGCGTAGGCGTGCCGCATTACGAGGCCGTGCCGGGCGGCAAGCTGACCTTTTACAAGAATGTCAGCGTGGCGGGCGGCCCCGCGCCGGTTCGCGCCTACATCGCGGATCTGCTGCCGGACGTGATGGACGGACGCATCCAGCCCGGCCGCGTGTTCGACCGCACCGTCGATCTCGACGGGGTGCCGGACGGCTACCGCGCGATGAACGAGCGCGAGGCCCTGAAGGTCATGGTGCGGCCCTGAGCGCGGATGCCCGGTGCTCGGCTGGAGGGAATGTGAGCCACGCTCCGGGCCGTGCTTCCGGCCCGGTCAGTCGCCGAAGAACACGCGGCGGAACCGGGAGAGCGCCACGGTGAAATAGACGCTCCCGATGGCCGCGAGCGCGACCAGCTGCGGCCAGACGATCGGGAGGTCGGCACCGCGATAGAGCACGGCCTGCGAGAAAGCCACGAAATGCGGGGTCGGGCTGACGGTCTGCATCACGTATTGCAGCCAGACCGGCATGCTTTCCATGGGGGTGCTGCTCCCCGACAGGAGCTGCATGAGCTGCAGCACCGGTATCACGAGCAGGCCGAACTGCCCCATTGAGGTGGCGATCGTGGCCAGGAGGATGCCGAGCGCGGCCACGGCCAGCGCGTAGAAGGCTGTCCCCAGGAGGAAGAGGGAGATCGAGCCTGCGATCGGCACGCCGAGCCACCATCGCACGACGAAGGCCAGGGAGAGGCCGGCCGCGACCAGGATCACGAGGCCGTTGGCGATGATCTTGGCGAGCATGATCTCGTAGGGGACGAGCGGCATCACGAGGAGATGCTCGATCGTCCCCTGCTCGCGCTCCCGGATCAGCGCCGCCCCGGTCAGGATGACCGTGAGGAGCGTGATGTTGTTGATGACCTGCATCACGGAGGTGAACCAACTGGACTGGAGGTTCGGGTTGAACTTGGCCCGGGTCACGACGTTCACGGGGGAGCCGACCCTGATCCCGAAGCGCTCCCCGAACCCGGCGACCTCCTGGGCCACGATGCTCTGGATGTAGACCGCCCCATTGCCGGCCTGGGTCATGGCGGTGGCATCGATGTTGAGCTGAACCTCGGCCGACCGGCCGGACAGCACGTCCGCCTCGAGGCGCGGCGGGATGTCGAGCACGAACACGAGCTCGCCCGTGTCCATCTTGGGGTCGACCTCGCTCGGCGTGATCGGGACGACCTGCTTGAACAAGGGCGGGAGGAGGGCGCTCACGATCTGGCGGGAGAGTTCCGACCGATCCTCGTCGACGACACCGACCGTCGCGTCCCGCACCTCGGTCGAGGCGCCGGAGGCGACCGTGTAGACCGCGAGCGTGAAGGCATAGACGACGAGGAAGAGCATCACCGGATCCGCCCGGATGCTGCGCAGCTCCTTTATGACCAGCCGGAAGATGTTCTGCGCGTGCGTGCGCAGGCCCATGCGGAGCGGGGGCGGAGCCGTCGGGGCGTCGCCGCTTGTCCCGGTCACGTCACGGCTCCTGCTTCCGAAGGAGCAGCAGGGACAGCACCAGGAAGATCAGCGCGAGCCCTGCCAGCACGAGGATGTTGAACCCGAGTTCCATGAAGGGCAGTCCCTTCGTGAAGGTGCCGAGCGTGATCTGCTGGTACCAGGCCGGCGGCAACGACAGCCCGATCAGCCGCGCGCCGCCCGACAGCGACGAGACGGGAACCAGCAAGCCGGAAAAGTTGATGGCCGGGATCACGGACAGGAGCGCGGTGGCGAAGACCGCCGCGACCTGCGTCCGGGTGAAGGTCGAGATGAGCTGGCCGAAACCGGTGGTGGCCGTGACGTAGACAAGGGTGCCGAGCACCAGGGCCGCGACCGAGCCCTTGACGGGCACGTCGAACAAGATGAGGGCGACCAGCACCAGCAGCCCGAGATTGATCATCCCGAACCCGATATAGGGGAGCTGCTTGCCGACCAGGAATTCGAACTTCGTGGTCGGCGTGGAGCGGAAATTCGCGATAGACCCCGTCTCCTTCTCGCGCACGACCGCGATCGCCGACATGATGGCCGGGATGAGGATCAGCAGCAGCATCACGACGCCCGGCACCATGGCGTTGACGCTCTTGAAGGCCTGGTTGTAGCGGAAGCGCGTCTCCACGCTCACGGGCAAGCTGTTCGATCCGGCTCCGGTGCGCTCCAGGCTGAGCTGATAGGCGTATTGGTTCGCCAGGCCCGTGACGTATCCGCGGGACGTCTCGGCCCGGAACGGCATCGCCCCGTCCAGCCAGACGGAGACTTCCGGCGTCCGGCCCGCCTGGAGGTCGCGGCCGAAGCCGGGCGGGATCTCCAGGGCGACCTGCACGCTGCCGCTGCGAAACCGCTCGTCGAGCTGGTTCACGGACCGGATGGGCGGCTGCTCGCTGAAATACCGCGAACTCGTGAAGGCATCGACCAGCTGGCGGCTTTCCGGGCTGTTGTCCTGGTCGAAGGCCGCGAAGCGGAGATTCTCGACGTCGAAGGAGATGCCATAGCCGAAGGCGATCATCAGCATGATCGGGCCGATGAAGGCGAACGCGATCCTGATCGGATCCCGCAGCAGCTCCATGGTTTCGCGCCGGGCATAGGCCCAGAGCCGGCGGGGACTGAAGCGCCGCGGCCGCTGCGGGACGGAACGCGGCGCCGGCGCCGTAGTGTCCAGCGCCGGCTCGGCCGGCGCGCCCCGCTCGATGCCGGCCGCCTCGGCAAGGTAGTCGATGAAGCAATCCTCGAGCGAGGCGCTGCCACGCTCCCGCACGAGCTCCTCGGGGCTGCCGACCGCGAGCACCCGTCCGGCATGCATCAGCGAGATGCGGTCGCAGCGCTCCGCCTCGTTCATGAAGTGGGTGGAGATGAAGATGGTGACGCCCTCGTCGCGCGAGAGGTCGATCAGCGTCCGCCAGAACGAGTCGCGTGCGATGGGATCCACGCCGGAGGTCG
Source organism: Pseudomonadota bacterium (assembly GCA_023423995.1). GTDB lineage: Bacteria > Pseudomonadota > Alphaproteobacteria > Rhizobiales > Beijerinckiaceae > Enterovirga. Next base: position 21,542 of record JAFAEL010000018.1, read on the forward strand.
GCTCGTCGAGGATCAGCATGGCGGGCCTGTGGAGCACGGCGACCGCCAACTGCAGGCGCTGCTTCATACCGAGCGGCAGGCTTTCGGGCCGCGCGTGCCTGACCGCGTGGAGTTCGTAGCGCTCGAGCAGCTCCGCGATGCGGACCGGGATGTCGTCCGAGGAGAGGTGATAAAGGTGCGCGTGCAGCTCGAGGTTCTGCAGCACCGTCAGCTCGCCGTAGAGCGAGAAGGCTTGCGACATGTAGCCGACGTTGCGGCGGGTCTCCATGTCGCTGTCGCTGATCGGCCGGCCGAACAGCTTCGCGGTCCCCTCCGTGACCGGCAGGAGGCCGGTCAGCATCTTCATCGTGGTGGACTTGCCGCAGCCGTTCGAGCCGAGGAATCCGAAGATCTCGCCGCGGCCGATGCGGAAGCTGACATCGTCCACCGCCGTGAAATCGCCGAAGCGCCGCGTCAGGTGTTCGGCCTCGATCGCAGGCGTGGTGTCGAGGCTCGGCGGCCGGGGGCGCGGCACGACAGGCTTGTGCTGGGCCTGCTTCTCCGGCGGCAGCAGCGCGATGAAGGCGGATTCGAGGTCGGATTTGCCCGTCCTGGCCAGCAGCTCGGCCGGCGTGCCGGTCGCGATCACCCGGCCGTCGTCCATGGCGACCAGCCAGTCGAAGCGCGACGCCTCGTCCATGTAGGCGGTCGCGACGAAGACGCTCATGCCCGCCTGCCGTGCCCGGATCGACCCGATGAGGTCCCAGAACTGGCCGCGCGAGAGCGGGTCCACGCCCGTCGTCGGCTCGTCCAGGACCAGCAGATCGGGATCGTGGATGAGCGCGCAGCACAGGCTGAGCTTCTGTTTCATGCCGCCCGACAGCTTCCCTGCCGGGCGCGCCTCGAAGGGGTCGAGCCCGGTTGCCGTGAGCAGCTCGGTGATGTGGCGCCGCCGCTCCGAAGGGCCTTGGCCGAAAAGCCGGCCATGGAAGTCGATGTTCTCGAAGACGCTGAGCGTCGGGTAGAGATTGCGGCCCAGGCCCTGGGGCATGTAGGCGATCCGCGCGCCCTCCTTTGCCCGGTGGCGGCGGTCGGCCATGTCGCCGCCCAGCGCCAGGACCTTGCCCTTCTGGATCCGGCGGACGCCGGACACGATGGCCAGCAGCGTCGATTTTCCGACCCCGTCCGGCCCGATGATCCCCACCATCTTCCCGGCCGGCATGTCGGCCGAGACGTCGTCGAGCGCGACCGTATCGCCGTACCGGTGCGAGACATGCTCGAACCGGGCGACAGCGGCCCCCTCCATCACGGCAGCTTCACGGCGAGGTCTGGCGGCCAGGGCACGTCGGGGTTCGTGCGGACGAAGCCCATTCCGCGAACGCCCGTCTTCACCCGGTCGTGGTAGTCTGCGAGGACCTTCGGGTCGATCTGGAGCTTGACGCGAAAGGTGAGCTTCTCGCGCTCCTCCGCGGTCTCCACCGTCTTCGGGGTGAATTGCGCCTCGGTCGCCACGAAGCTGATGGTCGCCGGCACGACATATTGGGGCACGGGGTCGAGGATGATGCGAGCCTCGTCGTTCAGCGCGAGGGGGCCGGCCTCGGCGGCCGGCAGGTAGATCGTCATGTAGACGTCGCTGAGGTCGAGCAGGGTCAGGATGCGCGTTCCCGCGCCGACCACCTCGCCCTGCTGCGCGAGCTTGTACTGCACGCGCCCGTCGCATGGCGCGCGCAGAACGAGGTCGACCAGTATGGCCTCCAGCCGCTGCACGTCGGCCTCGGCGCTCTGCACGGCGAATTGGGCCTGGTCGCGCTGGGCCTCGGCTGCCGCGAGCGCGGCCGCGGCGGAATCGGCCTTCGCCTTGCGCTGGTCGAAGATCTGTTGGGTCATGTAGCCCTTTCCGACCAGTTCCTTGCCGCGGTCGAAGTCGCTCGACGCGAAGACCAGGTCGCTCTTGCGCTGGGCAATCAGGGCAACGGCTTCCGCGAGACTCTGCTTGGCCCGCAGAACCTGCGCCTGGGCGCCGCGGAGCTGGGCTTCCGTCTCAGGTGACGAGATCTCCGCAACGACCTCGCCCGCCTTGACCTCGTCGCCCTCCCTGACGAGGACCTTCGAGAGGCGCCCGGCATATTTGGCCGACACATCGACCTGCGTGGCCTCGATCCGCCCGTTGGACTTGACGATGCCGGCCGGCATCGTCTGGCCCCGAAGCCTCTCGATCAGCTGCATGAGGCGCGACTGGGCCGAGGACGGAGACGGGGCGGCGAGCCCGCCCGCAACCAGTCCTGCAACCAGCACGACCGTGCTGAGGGATTTGGCCCGGCTCATGCCGTCGCTCCGGCGCGGTTCTATCCGGCAGGAAGATCGCTTCCTCCCTCGGCGTCAACTCGTGGTGGCAGGGAATGATCCGGCTTCGCCTCGGCCGGCGGGTCGACTTGGGGGCAGGACGCAGTCGCGACCGACACGGGGCAGGCCGCGATTCGTCCGCTTTCGTCCATAGTAACGCGCGGCCGGTGGTGTCGGCGTTTCCATCAATCCGGCCCTGCGCGACGAATCAACGGCTCGGCAGCGCAGAATTTCTGTGCAGGTGGGCGACTAAGTCGGGGCGTGTTTTCTTCGCCCTGGCCAGCTGCAATGCCTTCTCGGCGGGCGCAAGTGGCTGGAGTGTGCCGTGCACAGAGGGTCGAAAGGTAAAATAATCGTGAAAGATCTACGGATAATCCTGCGCAGTTCTACCCCTCAGGTAGTACCTCACCCAGGTTATCGTTCTGCGATATCGCCGGTCAGCATCCGCGAATAACATCCGGCTGATCCGGCCCGGGGCTCCACACGCCACGGTCCGTGGGGTGGAGACATTAGCGGGCTCCCGTGCCGGAGAGGGGGGCGTCCGTGCATTATCCACTGAGGGAAGAACCGCATCCGCTCGTCCGCAAGATGGAGAGCATCGTCGATCTTGCGGCCGACGAGCGGGAGAGCCTCCGCGCCTTGCCGATGCTTGTGCGCGAGATCGGGCCCGATCAGGACATCGTGCGCGAGGGCGACAGGCCGTCCCAGTCCTGCCTGATCCTGGAGGGCATCGCGTCGCGCTACAAGCTCGCGGGAGAATCCCGTCGACAGATCCTGGCCTTCCACATCCCGGGCGAAATCCCCGATCTGCAGTGCCTCCACCTCCGGACGATGGATCACGACGTCGCGATGGTGACCGCCGGCCGGGTCGGGTTCATCCAGCACCGGGTGCTCGAAGATCTGATGGCCCGCCACCCCCGGATCGCGGGCTCGTTCTGGCGGGAGACCCTCATCGATGCCGCGACCTTCCGCGAGTGGATGGTCGGGATGGGGCGCCGCAAGGCGCTCTCCCGGATGGCCCACTTCTTCTGCGAGATGTATGCGCGGCTCGACGCCATCGGCATGGCCGCGGACGGGACGGTGCCGCTGCCGATCACGCAGGAGGAGATCGGCGACGCGCTCGGCCTCTCGGCCGTGCACGTCAACCGGTCGCTCCAGGAACTCCGCGGTCAGAGCCTCATCATGGTCGGACGGGGCAGGCTGACCATCCTGGACTGGGAGGCGCTCGCCGCGATCGGCGAATTCGAGCCGACCTATCTCCACCTCCATGCGAACGACATGGGGAGGGGACGCTAGGCCGGCCCCCGTTCAGCCGTCCGACTTCTTGGCGGGGTTGCGGAAGTCGGGTTTGCGCTTCTCGCGGAACGCGATGCCGCCTTCCCGGGATTCGTCGGTGTCGTAATAGAGGCTGAGCGCCTGCATCCCCATTGAGGCGATGCCGCGGATGCTCTCGGTGTCGGCGTTGAAGGAGCGCTTGGCGATGGCGAGCGCGGTCGGGCTGCGCTCCATCAGCTCGGCACACCAGCGGTCCACTTCGGCGTCGAGCTCCTCGTGCGGCACAACGGCGTTCACGAGCCCGAGCTGCATCGCCTCCTGTGCCGTGTAGCGGCGGCACAGATACCAGATCTCGCGGGCCCGCTTCTCGCCGACCACGCGCGCCAGATAGGCCGTGCCGAAGCCCGGATCGACCGAGCCGACCTTCGGGCCGACCTGGCCGAACTGCGCCTTCTCGGATGCGATCGTGAGGTCGCAGATCGTGGCCAGCACATTGCCGCCGCCGATGGCAAAACCCTGGACGCGGGCGATGACCGGCTTCGGCACGTCGCGGATGAGGCTCTGCAGCTCCTCGATCGGCAGGCCGATCGTGCCGCGGCCATCGTACTGGCCGTCATGGGCGGTCTGGTCGCCGCCGGTGCAGAACGCCTTGTCGCCCGCGCCCGCCAGGACGATTACGCCGATCTTCTTGTTCCAGCCCGCGCGCTGGAAGGCGTGGATCAACTCCTCCACGGTCTGGCCGCGGAAGGCGTTGTAGCGGTCCGGCCGGTTGATGGTGATGCGGGCGACGCCATCGCCGCGCTCTTCGTAGAGGATGTCCTCGTAGGTCATGTCTCGCTCCCTTTGCGCGCTCAGCCGGCCATCGAGAGGCCGCCCGAGACGCTGATCACCTGGCCGGTCACGTAGGCGGCGTCGTCGCTGGCGAAGAAGCTGATCGCGCCGGGCAGGTCGTCCGGCTGGCCGATCCGGCCGAGCGGGATGGACCGGCGGAAGGATTCCATCAGCTTCTCGGGGTTGCCGGCTCCCTTCCTGAACTCCTCGAAGAGGTTCGTGTCCGTCGGCCCGGGGCAGACGACGTTCAGGGTGATGCCGTGCCGGGCGTGTTCGCGCGCGAGCGTCTTGGTCAGGCCGAGGAGGGCAGACTTGCAGGCCGCATAGACGGCCTCGCCCGTCGAGCCGACCCGGGCCGCGTCGGAGGCGACGTTCACCACCCGGCCGTAGCCGCGCTCGACCATGCCGGGCAGCACGAGGTGGTGCATGTTCAGCGCGCCGACGAGGTTGACGGAGATCAGCCGCTCCCACTCGGACGGTTCCGTCGCCAGGAACGGCTTGAAGATGTCGAACCCGGCATTGTTGACCAGGATCGAGATCGGACCGAGCGCCTCGCCGGCGCCCTTCACGGCGGCCTCGACCTCGTCGCGCTTCGTGATGTCGCACCGGAATGCCGCGGCCTTGCCGCCCGCACCCGCGATTTCAGTCGCGACCTTTTCGGCCGCCGCGAGGTCGAGATCGAGGACCGCGACCGCGGCCCCCTCGCGGGCGAAGCGCCTGCAGGTCGCCGAGCCGATCCCGCCGGCGCCGCCGGTCACGATCGCCGTCTTGCCTTGAAGCCTCGTCACGTGCAGCGATCCCTTCGATTGTGCTGGCGCAGCCTAAGCAAGCCTGCGTAGAAATAGCAATACCTTGTCATATCTGGATTCGGGCGGCCTTGGCAGACACTCGACGGACCCCTCCACCGGCCGATCCGACCCGCTTCGACCTGGCGAACCGGCTTTATTTCCGGCTCTACCAGAGCTCGAATCTCATGCACAAAGTCGGCACCCGCGCGGTGTCGAGCTTCGGCAGCACGACCCAGCAATGGGCCGTGCTCGGCGCGCTCGCGCGGCCGCGCGTGGGCCAGGCCGGCATGAGCGTGAAGGAGCTCATCGCGTTCCTCATGCTCACCCGGCAGAACCTCTCGATCGTGCTCGACCGGCTCGAGAGCCGCGGCTGGATCGAGCGCGTGCAGGATCTCGAGGACCGGCGCAGCCGCCGCATCCGCCTGACCGACACGGGACAGGCCGAGTGGGCCCGCATGCTCGAGGAGATCAGGTCGTTCTACGACGTCTCCCTGGCCGGGCTGTCGTCGGAAGAGCTCCTGCAGCTCTACCGCCTCCTGGACCGCCTCCGGGACGGGCTTGCCGCCATGGCGGCCGACGACAATGGCCGTGAGGAGGAGCCGGCCTGAGGGCCGGCCCCTCCCGGGTCAGGCGCGCACGAGCGGGCAGTTCCCGTCCTTGAGGGGGCGGAAGGCCTGTTCGGCCGGCAGGGTCGAGACGAGCTTGTAGTAGTCGCCCGGCCCCTTGCTTTCCTGAGGGGTCTTCACCGTGAACAGGTAGGCGGGGTGGATCTTGCGCCCGTCGACGCGGATCGAGCCTTGCCCGAAACAATCGTCGTCGGTCGGCATGCGCTTCATCTGCTCGACGACAGCCCGGCCGGAAGCCTTGGCCTTCTCGACGCCGAGTTCCTTCACGGCCTTCAGGTAGTGCAGGACACCCGAATAATCGCCGGCCTGGCTCATGTTGGGGAAGGTGTTGGCCGGCAGCTTCGGCTTGACCCGGTTCATGAAGCTCCGCGTCCGGTCGTTGAGGTCCCAGTAGAAGGTCTCCGTGAGCGACAGCCCCTTGGCGACCGGAAGCCCCATCCCGCCGATATCGGTGATGAAGGTCACCATGGAGGCCATGCGGATGCCGCTCTGGTCGAGGCCGAATTCCTGCGCCTGCTTCAGGGAGGCAATCAGCTCGGTCCCGGCATTGGCGAAGGCGAGGACGTTGGCGCCGCTCGACTTGGCCTGGAGCAGGTAGGACGAGAAGTCGTTGGTCGAGCCATAGGGGTAGCGCACCGCGCCCAGTACCTTGCCGCCCGCCGCCTCGACGAAGCGGGTGCCGTCCGCCTGGGCGGCATGGCCGAAGGCGTAGTCGGCCGTGATGAAGAACCACTTGTCGCCGCCCGCCTTGACGAGCGAAGTCGCGGTCGAGTGGGCGAGGCACCAGGAATCCCAGGACCAGTGCAGCATGTTGGCGCTGCAGCTCTTGCCCGTGAGGTCCGAACTGCCAGCGACCGTCACGAGCGAGACCTTGTCCTTCTCCTCGATTAGCCCGCGCGCGCCGAGCGCGATGGAGGTGTTGCCGACATTGGTGATGATGTCGACGCCGCCCTGGTCGAACCATTGCCGGATGATCGAGAGGCCGACATCCGGCTTGTTCTGGTGGTCGGCGACGAGCACCTCCACCTTGATGTCCGGGTTCGCGGCCGTGAACTCCTCGACGGCCTGCCGCGTGCAGGCGACGCTCGTCGGCCCGGACAGGTCGCGGTAGATGCCCGACATGTCCGTGATCACGCCGATGCGGATCACCTGATTGCCCTGCGCCCGCGCCCGGCCTGCGGGCAGCACCAGGCTCGCGGCCGCGCCGGCCGCAAGGAATGACCGTCTATCCATCCTCATCGTTCCCTCCAGTTTGTTGTCGTTGGGTGGGTCAGGGCTGCCGTGCCGGCCTAGGCGGGCTGCTTCACGGCCTCGCGCAGCTTGAATTTCTGGATCTTCCCGCTCGGCGTCCGCGGCAGGTCCGCCACGATCTCGAGCCGCTCCGGGACGTATTGCCGGGCCATCTTCTGGTCGGCGAGATACGCGGACATCTCCTCGAAGGAGAAGCTCTGGCCCTCGCGCGGGACCACGAACGCGCAGGCGCGCTCGCCGAGGCGCTCGTCCGGGTAGCCCACGATGGCGACTGCCGCGATGGCGGGGTGCTTGAAGAGCAGGCCCTCGACCTCGACGACCGGGATGTTCTCGCCGCCCCGGATGATGATGTCCTTGGCGCGGCCCGCGATGCGGATGTAGCCGGCCTCGTCCATGCGGGCGAGGTCGCCCGTATCGAACCAGCCGTCCGGATCCTGCGGGTCGAGCTCGGGCCGCTTGAGGTAGCCGACGAAGTTCGAGCAGCCGCGGACCTGGAGGTAGCCCTCCTCGCCGGGCGGAAGGACGTCGCCGTTCGCGTCGATGACCCGGACCTCCATGCCGGGCAGCGCGACGCCGTCCGTATTGGTGGTCTTCTCTTCCGGGTCCTCCGGCCGCGTCGTCGTGACGGCCCCGTTCTCGGACATGCCCCAGCCGGAGATGATCGAGGCGCCGAGGGCCGCCTTCGCCTTGGTGACGAGGGCGCGCGGGATCGGGGCGCCGGCCGACACGAAGATGCGCAGGCTCGGCGTGCCCTGGCCTGTCCGCTCCACATGGTCGGCGAGGTCGTTGAGGAAGGGGGTCGCACCCATCGTGAAGGTGGCGCCGTTCTCCGCGATCTGCCGCTGCATCTCGGCGGCCACGAAGATGTCCTGCAGCACGGCTGTGCCGCCGAGCATCACGGGAAGGACGAGGCCGTACATGAAGCCCAGCTGGTGGGCCATCGGCGAGGGCATGTGGATGACGTCGTCGGCCCCCAGGTGCAGCCGCTCGGCGAAGGGGCCGAGATTGGACAGCATCGTGTTGGAGGTGTGCGTCACTCCCTTGGGCTCGCCCGTCGTGCCGCTCGTATAGAGGAGCTGGATCACGTCGTCCGGCGAGAGCGGGGCCGGCTCGAAGGCGTCGCCCGCACCCGGCTCGAGCAGGGTGGCGAAATCCGTCTCGCCGCCCCCGCCGACAACGAAGACATGCCCCAGCTTGGGCAGCTTCGCCTGGAGGTCCCTGGCCATCCCGGCGTGGTCGAAGCCCCGGAAAGAGGCCGGGACGACGAGCACCTTCGCCTCCGCGAGGCCCAGCATGAAGCCGAGCTCGCGCTCCCGGAAGATGATCATCAGAGGGTTCGAGACCGCCCCGAGCTTCAGGCAGGCGAGATGGAGGACCGTGAACTCCCAGAAATTCGGCAGCTGGAAGGAGACGACGTCGCCGCGGCCGACGCCGCGGGCGCGGAGGGATTGCGCCACCCGGGTCGCCCGGGCGTCGAGCTCGCGATAGGTCAGCCGCGTCTCGGCGCCGGTATCGGCCCGGTTCGCGACGACCGCGATCTTGTCCGGCGTGTTCGCCACGGCGCGGGCGAGGTGGTCGAGCAGCGTCTCGTCGCGCCAGGCTCCCGACGCACGCGCCTCGGCGGCCCGCTTCTCCAGCAATCCTGCGGTCGTTCCCATCCCGGTCCCCTTTTGCGCGGAGCTCTTTCGGCTCTCGTCGCTCGTCAGCGGCGAGCCGCCCTGAGCCTTTCCCGCGCGATGATGAGTTTCATGATCTGCGCCGTGCCGTCCCCGATCTCGAGGCCCATCACGTCCCGCAGGCGCTGCTGGTGCGGCAGGTCCAGCGACCAGCCGTAATGACCGTGCGTGAGAAGGCACTGGTGGATGGTGTCGACCGCCGTCTTGGGGCCGAGCCATTTGCACATGGCGGCCTCCGCCGTGTGCGGGCGGCCCGCATCGCGCAGCGCGAGGGTGTTGTAGCAAAGCTGCCGGACCGCCTCGACCAATCCCTCCGCTTCGGCGAGCGGGAAGGTGACGCCCTGCTTGTCGGCGAGCGGCTTGCCGAAGGCCTGGCGCTCCTGGATGTAGGCCCAGCTCTCGTCGAGCGAGGCCTGCGCGGAGCCGAGGCATTGCAGCCCGATCAGGGCGCGGCTGAAATCGAAGCCCTGCATCACCTGGACGAAGCCCGCCCCCTCGGCCGCGAGCCGGTTGGCGACCGGCACCCGCACCTCGTCGAAGAAGACGGAGCTGCGCCCGATCGCCTTCGAGCCGAGATCCGTGAACCGGAGGGTGGAGACGCCGGGCGCATCCATCGGGATCAGGAAGGCGCTGACGCCGCGCGCACCGTCCTCGGGGCTGCCGGTACGGGCGAAGGTCACGATCGCGTCCGCCTGGTCGGCCATCGAGATCGAGGATTTCTCGCCCTTCAGGATGTAGCTGTCGCCGTCGCGGCGGGCGGAGAGCGCGAGGTGCGCGGCAGCGGCGCCGCCGCGCGGCTCCGTCAGCCCGATCGCCACCACGCTCTCGCCGGAGACGATCCGGCCCACCCATTCGGCCGCGAGTTCGGGCGAGGCGTAGCGCGAGATGATCGCACCGTTCAGCGAGCCGAGGATCTGGACATAGGCGACGTTGATGTCCGCATAGCCGATCTCCTCGGCGATCAGGCCGGTCGTCACGCTCGGCTGGGCGAGGCCGCCGAACTCCTCGGGAAGCTCGGGCGCGATCAGCCCGAGCGAGCCCATCTCCCGCAGCAGGTCGCGTTCGACCCGGCCCGTACCCTCGCGCCCCTGGTAGCCCGGCGCCACCTTCTCCCGCGCGAACCGGCGAGCGACGTCCCTGATTTCGCTCTGCTCGTCGCTCAACAGCATCCGCGGATTGTCCTGGCCCGAGCATGGATCGCCGGTCGGCCGGCACCCATCACGCTACCGGGGCGCCAATAAATGTCAATACATTGATATAAACGGGCCGCCGGGAACGAGCGATGCGGCCGAAGTCCGGCCCCCGGTGCTCGCGCGGCCGCGCATCGCCGTGGAGCGGCGCGGGAAGCGTCGTCGATCTGGAGAGAGGTGTCGAAAAGTGCCGGCAAGCGGCTCAGCGGCCCGAGGCCGCTTCAGGAGCGCGCGTCATGGCTCGCGGCGTTCCCGCCGCGCGGGCGCGCGAAGACTTCGCGCGCGCCGGGTGCCGCCTAGCTCAATGCGTCCAGGGGGCCGTGCGGTTGAACTTGAAATTGTCCGAATAGGCCATGGTCCGTGGCCGGCTCTCGGTCGGCTCCTCGACCCGGTACGGGATGCCCTCGCGCTCGGCATAGGCGATGGCCTCCTCCTTCGTGTCGAAGCGGAGGTTCAGCTGCTGGCGCGTATCGCCCGAGGAGGTCCAGCCCATCAGGGGCTCGATCTCGCGCGGGGTCTCCTGCTCGAACTGGAGATGCCAGAGCTTCGTGCGCGCGAGGCCCGACTGCGTCGCGCTCTTGGCGGGCTTAAAGATTCGGGCAGGCATTCGGTCCGTCTGTCCTCAACGCGTGGCGGTGGTCGGGGCGGCCGGATTCGAACCAGCGACCCTCTGCTCCCAAAGCAGATGCGCTACCAGACTGCGCTACGCCCCGAACAAGCCACGGATGCTAGTGGGCTCAAGGGGCTGGAACGTCAAGAGTTCCAAGCTCCATCGCGACCGGACGAGGGACGGAGGGCCGGTGGCCCGGTTCTAGCGCGCCTTGAACATCGGATGGACCACCCGGTCGCCCGGATGGAGGCCGAGGCGCTTCGCGCTCCCGGCGATCAGCTCCAGCACGCCGAGCACCGGTTCGCCGGAGGAGATCGTCCGCGTCGAGAGCGGCTCGGTGTTCTCGGCGATCCGGGCAATCGTCCCGTCCGGCCGGATGAAGAACATGTCGAGAGGGATGTAGGTGTTCTGCATCCACATCGAGACCGGCTCGACGCGGGCGAAATCGAACAGCATGCCCCGGTCCGGTGCCATGCTGCGCCGGTACATGAGGCCCTGTGCGCGGTCGGCGTCGTTGCGGGCGACCTCGACCTGGAATTCGTGCCGCTGGCCCGCCTTCGTGACGATCGTCAGCGGCTCGAAGCTTTGCGCCCAGGCCGCGACGGGGAGGAGGAGCAGAAACGTGAGGAGCACGGCCCAGCAGGACCGCGCGGCAAGGTTCGGACGCATCGCCTCAATGTGAGGCGGGCAGCGCACTCTGCGCAAGCCGCACTTCCGCGGCCATGTGGCCCTTCGAGCCGTCGCCGTACCGGACGAAGACGCGGTCGCCGGGCTTGAGCTCGGCGATGCCGTAGCGGCGCAGGGTTTCCATGTGCACGAAGATGTCCGGCGTGCCGTCGCCGCGGGTGAGGAAGCCGAAGCCGCGCAGGCGGTTGAACCACTTCACGGTCGCCGATTCGAGGCCGCTCGTCGGCACCACGACCTCGTGGGTGCGCGCCATCGGCAGCTCGGACGGATGGATGGCCGTGGAATCGTCGAGCGAGACGACCTTGAGGGCCTGCAGGCCGCGGGAGCGCTTGGCCGCCTCCACCACGATGCGGGCGCCTTCATGCGCGGCCTGGTAGCCGTCCCGCCGCAGGCACGTCACATGGAGAAGAACGTCGGGCAGGCCGTCATCCGGGACGATGAACCCGAATCCCTTGGCGACATCGAACCATTTGATGCGCCCCGAAACCTGGACGACCTCGAGGTCCGCACCTGCCTCGGCCTCGGACCGCGCGGTGCGGGCCTCGAAACCATCAACTCCGCCTGCCCGCGGGGGCAAACCGTACTCGTCCGACATTGCGCACCGCCCGAATCACGCCGCTGATTCGCTTGGTGAACATAACATCAAGACGACTCGCGCAAAGGCGCGTTTCCAGCCATCCACCGTCAGTTCGCGGCGAGTCACTGCGTCGCGGCCAGCGGCCCGAGCACGGTTCCGATCTCCGCGCCGATGACGAGATCGGCCAGCGAGTCAAGGTCGGTGGGTTCCCTATTCAGGATGGCCAGGCGGGCTCCGTTGCGCTTCGCCAGGACCGGAAACCCGGCCGCCGGATAGACGACGAGCGAGGAGCCGATCGCCAGGAACAGGTCGCAGCCGAGCGTCAGCTCGCGCGCCCGCTGCATGGCCGCCTCGGGCATCGCCTGCCCGAAGGAGATGGTGGCCGACTTCACCAGGCCGCCGCATTCGCGGCAGGTCGGGGCGCGGCCGCTCGCCTCGAAGGCGCGCCGCACGTCGCCGAGTTCGTGCCGCAGCCCGCAAGCCAGGCAGGTCGCGTAGGTGCCGTTCCCGTGCAGCTCGATCACCCTCTCGTCCGGGATGCCCGAAGCCTGGTGCAGTCCGTCGATGTTCTGCGTAATGATTCCCGGCGATTTGCCCTCCGACACGAGGGCCGCGAGCGCGAGGTGGCCCGCGCTGGGCTGCGCCCCCCGATAGATGTCGTCCATCGTGAACTTGCGCCGCCACGCCTCGCAGCGCGCCTCCTCCGAGGCGAGCCATTCGCCGAAGTCGATGGGCTTGTTCTGCAGCCAGGGGGATCCCGGCGAGCGGAAATCGGGCACGCCGCTCTCGGTCGATATGCCGGCGCCCGTGAAGGCCACGACGTTGCGGGCCCTCGCGATCATCCGCCTGAGCTCCTCGGCCAGTTCGGCCGGAGTGTCTTGGT
>JAFAEL010000019.1 GCA_023423995.1 Pseudomonadota bacterium
ACCGGGGGCTGAGGGCGGGCTACAGGAACAGGAAGTCGCTCGCCTGGAGCATCGAGGCCGTCACGCCCGTGAGCGTCACGGAGTGACCCGGCTCGACCGTGACCACGGCATCGGCTCCCGAACTCGCGATGTGAGTCTGGCGCCAGGTGGCGAAGTCGCCGACGTTCAGGGCGAACGAACGGAAGTCGAGAACATCCTCGCCTCGCGTGAAATCCGTGATCGTGTCCTGGCCGAAGCCGGGCCCGAAGCTGAAGACATCGCGCCCGGCGCCACCGGTCAGAAGGTCGTCGCCGCCCTCCCCCCTGATCCAGTCGACCCCTGCGCCCCCGCTGATCCGGTTCGCGCGGCCGTCCCCGATCAGGAGGTCGTTGAACGCGCTCCCCGTGATGCCGGTCGCGGCGGGATCGATGGAGGTCACCGCCTCGGAGAGGGGCGGATCGGCCAGGAAGGTGGAGGCCCAGTGCCCGGCCATCTTCCTGTAGCCGACATCGTTCGGATGGATGCCGTCCCAGAGATCGGACAGCGCGACGCTCGGCATCTCGACGAGGCTCACGTCCTGGCCGCGAGCCGCGGCATCCGCCACGACGCTTCGGATGGCGGCGTTCACGTTGGTGACCTGCGTGGCGTATCCCGCGAGGGGCAGCAGGGTCGACACGTAGACATGCGTCGAGGGGCTCGCCTGCGCGACATGGTCGAGCATGCCGGCGATCTCGGCCCGTACCGCGTCCTGCGGGTTGCTCTTGTAGAAGATGTCGTTGGTGCCGGCCATGAGGAGGATGGCGCTTGGCGTGTAGGTCGCGAGCAGGCCCGGAAGGAGGGCCTGGATGTCGTCCCCGGTCTCCCCCGGATAGCCGGCATGCTGGGGATCGGGCACCTGGCCGTTGCTGTTCGGCCCCACGAGATCGATCAGGCGACCCTCCCGGATCACGTTCTCGTAGAAGAAGCCGCGATAGCCGTGCTCGTCCTGGCCGGGAGGCGCATCGCCGTTCGTGATCGAGTCGCCGAGCGCCATCACCTTCGTCGAGAGCGACCAGGTCCCACTCCCGAGATCGGCCCTGACGCCGCGGGCGGCGCCCGACAGGTCGAGCGCGCTCCCGCCGCTCCCGCCGCCTACCGTGAAAAGGAAGCTCTGCGCCACGGGCGTGGAGCCATCCTCGTTGCCGTCCTCGACCGAGACGGAGAACGACGGGGCTGCCGACGAGCCGTCATGGCGGAAGGAGACCTGCCCGTTCGAGAGCTGCTGCGGTGTGAAGGTCGTGGCCGAAGCCCCGGCCACCAGCACGCTCCCGCCCACGGCGGCCAAAACCCTGAAGGACACGCCCGTCGCGCTGTCGTCCGGGTCGGAATAGAAGAGGTCCGCGCTCGTCAGCACGTAGGTGCCGCCGCTGGAGACGGTCGCCCTGAGGTCGCCCGTGAGGCTCGGCGGGGTGTTGGACGCGGCGCCTCCGACATTGAACACGAAGTTGCGCACGATGGGGGCGGAGCCATCCTCGTTGCCGTCCTCGACGAAGATCGTGAAGCCGCCGACCGGCTCGGAGCCATCGTGCCGATAGGTGAGCTGGCCCGAGGCGAATTGCGCGGCCGTGAAGGTGAAGACGCGCGAGCCGTTCAGGAAGATGTCGCCGTTGTTGATGTCGTCCACCTCGAAGGTGATGCCGGCAGGCCCGTCGTCGGGATCGGAGTAGAAGAAGTCGCTCGTCGTGAACTGGTAGGTGCCGCCATCGGCGATGTTGGCCTGGAGGTCGCCGGTCAGGGTGGGCGCCGTGTTGCCGCCCGCAGCCGCCACCGTGAGAGCAAAGCTCCGCGCGACCGGCGCGGAACCGTCCTCGTTCCCGTCCTCGACGGAGACGGAGAACGATGGGGCAGCGGATGAACCGTCGTGGCGGAAGGAGACCTGCCCGCTCGAGAGCTGCTGCGGCGTGAAGCTCGCGGCGGACGCCCCGGCCACCAGGAGGCTGCCGCCCGCGACCGCCGAGACCGCGAAGGACACGCCGGTCGCGCTGTCGTCCGGGTCGGAATAGAAGAGATCTGCGGTCGTGAGCACGTAGGTGCCGCCGCTGGAAACGGTCGCCCGCAGGTCGCCCGTGAGGGTCGGCGGCGTGTTCACCTGTCCGGTCGTCACGTTGAACACGAAGTTCTGCGCCACCGGCGTGGAGCCGTCCTCGTTCCCGTCCTCGACGAAGATCCGGAAGCTGCCGACGGGCTCCGTCCCGTCATGCCAGTAGGAGATCTGGCCGGCCGCAAGCTGCTCGGCCGTGAAGCTCGAAACCGCCGAGCCGTTGCGCAGCACGAAGCCGTTATCGAGGTTGCTCACCCCGAAAGTGATGCCGGAGGGGCCGTCATCGGGGTCGGTGTAGAAGAAGTCGCTCGTCGTGAACTGGTAGGTCGTCCCGTTTGCGATCGTCGCCTGAAGATCGCCCGTGAGGGTCGGGGCGACGTTGCCCTGGCCGGCCGTGAGTTGGACCGACGCGAGAGCGCTCGCGATCGCCTGGCCGCCATTTGCGGTGCCGTCGCCGTCATTGAGCGCGAAGGTGATCTGGCGGGGCGATGTCGGGCTGCCGGTTCCGGTCGAAAAGCCGATATGCTGGAGCAGCGTCTGGACGTTCGCGGGCGTGGCGCTCGTGTTCAGGCTGACGACGAGGTCTGCGCCGTTTGTCCCGCCGGATACCGTGCCGATGCTCGTCCCGCCGACACGGACGGTCCCGCTCGAGAGCGTCACGGTCGTATCCGTGACGATGCGGAGCTGGTCTCCGGCCGAGCCGTTCTCCGTGAAGCCGACGCGAAGCGAACCCCCGCCGAAACTCGCGGAGTCGATGTCGGCGACGAGGGCAGCCGGGGCGATCTTCGCGGGGGCGCCGCCGGTCTGGTAGGAGAGCGCGGCGCCCGTGCCTGCAGCGGCGCCATTCAGGTCCATGCTCGGCGCGTCGTTGACGCGCGTGATCGACACGCTCGCATCGCGCGCCAGGCTCGCCTCCGTCCCATCGCTCGCCACCACGCGGACCGTTCGCGCCGCGGTGGACGGCTGGTCGCTCCCGTTCTCGTAGACGATGCCGCGCAGGATCGCTTGGTACGTCGCGGCAGACGCGCTGCCCGCGATGCTCAGCACGCCGGTGGTCGCGGCGTAGGAGACGGCGAGTCCGGCGGCTGCGGCGGCGCTTGCGGCCGCAGCGTCGAGGCTCAGCCGCTCGAGCGCATTGCCGTCCGGGCGGGACAGGAGGGTCGCCGTGAGCGAAACAAGGCTGGTCGTGTCGGGATCGGTCAGCGTCGCGGCCGGCGCCACGAGTGTGGAGCGGTTCTCGATGAACGTTGCCGAGGCGCCCGTTCCCGACGCACTCCCGTTCAGGTCCAGCACCGGCCGATCGTTGACGGGCGTCACGGTGACGGTGTCGGCCCGGACGGTGCCCGCCAGATCGAGTGAGATCGTCTGGCTCGTCGCCGGGGCGTCGCTCAGATCGGAATAGGTGAGGTTCCGCAGCACGGTCTGCACCCGCGCCGCCGTCGCGTTGCTGTTGAACGCGATCACGAGATCGGCGCCGTTGCTGCCGCCGGAGATCGAGCCGACCGTCACGCCGCCGACCCGGACGCTCGTGCCCGAGAGGCTCACGCCGCTGCCGAAGCCGATCAGCGCTTCCGGAAGCAGTCCGGACAAGCGCAGCGCCTGGCCGTTGAAGTTGCCGCTCGCGCTCAGCGTCGCGCTCGGCGCGAGGAGAATGGCGGATGCCCCCTCCTGGTAGCTTCTGCTCTCGTTGAGCCCGGCGCCGGAGCCGTTCAGATCGAAGGTCGTGACGGTGGCCATCTCGCGCCCCAGGACCGAAGGTGCTCGGCACCTCAGCGGATCAGAGAGGGCTCCTCGATCGCATGGATCCTTCGATTCGAGGCGAATGCTTTGGTAGTAAGCTGAGGCAAATCCGGTCTATCCGCCGGATACCAGCTCGCAAAACCGGCCTTAAGGAGATCACGCCGCAGTTGTTCTCCGCTCTTCGACCTAGATAGTCTTGGTATCAACCTAGAACTACGCAGCCCCAGACTGCCCCGATCCGGCTGGACCGGACAGGGCCGGTCCCTATTTCCCGTACAGGTATTCCGGCAGCCAGAGAGCCATGCCGGGCCAGAGATAAATGATGATCATGCAGAGCACGACGACGGCCATGTAGGGCATCATACCAGCGAAGATCTGGTTCAGCGTGACGTGCGGCGGCGCGACGCCGCGGAGATAGAAGGCCGACATTGCCACGGGAGGCGACAGGAAGGCCGCTTGCAGGTTCACGAAGACGAGGACGCCCCACAGGATCGGATCGATGCCGAAATGCTGAAGCAGCGGCAGGAAGATCGGAACGAAGATGATGATGATCTCCGTCCATTCCAGCGGCCATCCGAGGATGAAGATGATGGCCTGGGACAGGAGCATGAACTGCGTCGGCGTGAGGTCGAGGGACAGGACCCAGCGCTCCAGGAGCGCCTGACCGCCCAGGAGCGCGAATACGGCGGAAAAGAGCGCCGAGCCGACAAAGAGCCAGCACACCATCGCCGTCGTCTTGGCGGTCAGGAACACCGCCTCTTTCGTCCGCTTCCAGTTCAGCGTGCGCGCGAAGAGGGCCAGCAGGAAGGCGCCGGCTGCACCGATAGCGGCCGACTCCGTCGCGGTGGTGATACCGAGAAGGATCGCGCCGAGCACCAGCGCGATGAGGATCGCCATCGGCAGGACGGAGCTTGAGAGCAGCTTCACGACCTGCAGTTTCTCGGCCGTCATCCGGGCGTAGTAGCGAGCGAGCGCAAGGACGGCGACGACCGCCAGGACCCCGAACGTCACGTAGAATGTGGTGGAGACACTGACCTCTGCGGCGACAGGAGCCGCAGCGGGCGCTCCGAGTTGCTCGAGGCCTTCCGGCACTTCCTCGACGCGCGCGAACGGATAGACGACGACGTACCACCACCAGAGGCTCAGAATGCCGGCCACGAGCCCTAGCGGAATGAGGCTGGCGGCGAAGTTCCCGACAATGTGGCGATAGCGGATCGGGCCCGCATCCGTGCTGATCGACAAGGCCTTCGCGGGGGATGCCAGCGCGGCTGCGAGTCCGCGCACCATGTTCATCGGATAGGCCGTCTGGAAGCGGCGGATCCAGTCGGGGACCGGAATGCGCGTCGCTTCCTCCGGCAGCGCCGGAGCGAGCGACGGGTTCAGCATCGTCCGGCCGATCACGTAGAGAATGTAGAGAAGGGCCAGAAACAGGCCGGGAAACATCGCGGCCGCATAGAGCTTTACGACGGACTGGCCGGCGACCGCGGCGTAGACGATGATCATCACCGAGGGCGGGATCAGGATGCCGAGCGTCCCGCCGGCCGTGATAACCCCCGCCGCGATCCGCGTATCGTAGCCCGCGCGCAGCATCGGCTGGAGCGCGACCACCCCCATCAGGACCACGACGGCGCCGACCAGACCCGTCGCCATGCCCCAGAATGCGCAGACGGCCAACGTGGTGACGGCAAGCGAGGCCGGCACCCGCCGAAAGGCGAGTTGCACGGAGTAGAACATCTTGTCGACGAGGGCCCCGCGTTCCATCACGTAGCCCATCAGCACGAAGAGCGGGATCGCGATCAGGACGTCGTTCGTCATCGCACCGTAGGTGCGCTGGACCATGAGGTCGAAGATGCGGTTGTCGAGTAGCGCCTGCCCCGGGACATAGAAGGCGTAGAAGCCGAACATCATCCCGAGGCCCATCAGCGTGAAGGCCGTCGGGAACCCCATCATGATCGCGACCACGATGAGGCCGAGCATCACAAGCCCGAGCGCGGGATCGCCGATCATGACTGGAGCTCGCTGCCCATGCCGCGTTGACGGGCGGTTTCGTCGATCTTCTGTGCGCGAGCGATCGCCGCACGGCGGGTGTCGTCATCGACCAGGGTCGATTGCGAAAGCTGCTCCTCGATCACGTCCATCTCGGCGGCATCCTTCAGCCTCGATGGCCAGACGCCAGTCTTGAGCGTGACGAGACAACGGACGATCTCGGCCGCGCCCTGGAGCAGGATCAGGGCACCCGAGATCGGGATCATCGCTTTGAAGTGATAGATGGGCGGCCCGTCCGCGGTCGTCGTCGAATGCTCGCCGATGCGCCAGGACAAGGCCGCATAATCGTAGCCGGCCCAGAGCAGGGCCAGGATCCCAGGCACGAAGAAGACGAGATACAGCACGAGGTCGAGCGCTGCCTGCGTGCGGGGACGCATCGACGAATAGAGGAAGTCGCCCCGAACATGGGCGTTCTGCGCCAGCGTGTAGGCCCCGGCCAGCATGAAGAGCGTGCCGTAGAGGATGTTCATGGCGTCGAAGATCCACGCCGTGGGCATGTTCAAGATGTACCGCTTGAACACTTCCGCGCAGACCAGCAGCATCAGGGCGATGATGAGCCAGGCCGCCGCCTTGCCCACGAAGGTGCTGACGGCGTCGACGCCATGGATCAGTCGCTGAACATTCATGCGGGCTGTCGCACTGCTGAGGCTTCCGTAGCGAAAGAACGCCGCCCGACCATCGGCCGAGCGGCGCCCGCCATCCCGAAACTTGGCTTAGATCTTCTTGGCGGCGGCGTTTTGGCCGAAGTAGTGGTCGTAGGCCATCCGCCGGTTGACGACCGTGTCCTGCTCCCACTTCGTCGCCCGCTGCGCGAAGGCGAGCTGCGACTGCAGGATCTCCTTGAAGAGCGCGTTCTCGCCCGCCTTCTTCTTCACGACGTCGTCATAGACCTCGAGCTGCTTCTTCAGGATCGCATCCGGCGTCTTGTAGAAGCGCACGCCGCCCTGGGCGAGCTCGGCATAATCCTTCGAGTAGCGGTCGATCGCCTTCCAGGCCATGTCCTGCGAGGCCGCCTCGGTCGCGTTGAGGATGATCGCCCGCATCTTCTCGGGCATGGCGTCGAATTTCGCCTTGCTCCACAGCACCTCGAAGCTTTCGGCATTCTGGTGGTAGCTCTGCAGCATCGAGACCTTCGAGACGTCCGGGAAGCCCAGCGCGCGGTCGGAGGAGGCGTTGTTGAACTCGGCCGCATCGAGGAGGCCGCGGTCCATGGCGGAGACGATCTCGCCGCCCGGGAGGGCGTTCACGGCCGAGCCCATGCCCTGGAACACGTCGATCGAGATGCCGACGGTGCGGAACTTGAGGCCCTGCAGGTCCTCCGCCTTGGCGACGGGCTTCTTGAACCAGCCGAGCGGCTGCGTCGGCATCGGGCCGTAGGGCAGCGACACGACGTTCGCGCCGATCGAGCTGTACAGCTTCTCGAGAAGCTCCTTGCCGCCGCCGTATTTGTGCCAGGCGAGCAGCATGTTGGCGTCCATCGCGAAGCCCGGGCCCGAGCCCCAGAGCGCGAGCGCCGTCTGCTTGCCGTAGTGGTAGACCATCACGCCATGGCCGCCGTCGAGCGTGCCCTTGGACACGGCGTCGAGAAGGCCGAAGGCGGGGACGACCGCGCCGGCGGGCAGGACCTCGATCTTCAGGTCGCCGCCGGTCATGTCGTTGATCTTCTTCGCGTAATCCAACGCGAATTCGTGGAAGATGTCCTTGGAGGGCCAGGTGCTCTGGAAGCGCATGCTGACCGGGCCCTGCGCCTTGACCACCGTCGGCGCCGCCAAGCCGGCCGCTGTCGCGACCGCTGCCCCCGTCAGAAACTTGCGTCTACTGCCCTTCTGCTCGGTCATCCGGTTCCTCCTGATCTCCGGCAGTTATTTCCGCCGGTTATCGGAGCAACTAAGGACCAATATCACCGCATGACAAGCGCGATTGCGGTCATCGAGCCTAGGCTTTTGGTCTTGGTACCTGTTGTTTCGGGGCCGGACTGGCGGTCCGGCCCCGAGTGGAAATCGGCCTAGTCGCAGATCTCGCGCGGGCGCACGTCCCAACCCCAGCCGGGGACCCAGACGCGGCGGTGCACGACGTAGCATTCGCCGTAGACGGGCACCGGCGGCGGCGGGGCGTAATAGGCCGGCGGCGGTCCGTAGGCCGGGCGCGCAGCCGAGGCGATCGCGGCACCGGCGGCCACGCCGCCGAGGATGCCGACCGCAGCGGCAGCGCCGGGGCTCCAGCCGCGGCCGTAATAGCCGCCAGCCTCGGCCGGGATGCTGGCAGCAATCGTGACCGCCGCGATGCCTGCGGCCGCGGCGGCGATCTTCAGGGAAGCCATGGCGAACACTCCTCCTGGTCAGCCCCGAGGGGCTATGCGGGCTTCGAGACGGCAGGATCGCACGGCCGGGCTAACGGCTTGGTGAATGCGCCGTCCGCGGGGAGTTCAGGATTGGGACGCACCGGACGGGACTGCCCCAAGAGGCAGCACCTCGCCCGAAAGTCGGGCTGCCGGGTCGCTTGACACCGCCTCGAGGCGGCGGAAGATTGTTAGTGTACAAATGAAATTCGGGGCCAGCCGGTCATGTATCTTCGACCGAGTACGCTGAGCGAAGCCTGCGAGGTCCTTGCGCAGCGGCCTGTGCAGATCCTGTCCGGAGGCACCGACGTGTTTCCGGCCCTCGTCGACCGTCCCGCCCCCGAGACGGTGCTCGACATCTCGGGCGTGGAGGAGTTGCGGGGCATCGTTCAGACCGACAGCGAGATCCGCATCGGGGCGGGGACGACCTGGTCCGAGCTCGCCCGCGCAGAATTGCTGCCGGCTTTCGACGCATTGCGGGCGGCCGCGCGGGAAGTCGGCTCGGTCCAGATCCAGAACGTGGCGACGATCGCGGGCAATCTCTGCAACGCCTCCCCGGCCGCGGACGGCGTGCCGCCGCTCCTCGTCCTCGATGCCGAGGTGGAGCTCGCCAGCCGCGCCGGCCCCCGTCGGCTGCCCCTTAGGGAGTTCGTGCTCGGCAATCGGCGGACGGCGCGCAACCCGGACGAGATCCTGTCGGCCGTGATCGTCTCCCGTGCCCGGACGGGCGGCCGCTCCGCCTTCGTGAAGCTCGGCGCCCGACGCTACCTCGTCATCTCGATCGCCATGGTGGCCGCGAGGCTTGCGACGGATGGGGAAGGCCGTATCCGCGAGGCCGCGTTTGCGGTCGGTTCCTGCTCGGCCGTGGCCCAGCGGCTGCCTGCCCTCGAGGCGGAGTTCGTGGGCCGGCTCGCCGAACCCGGGCTCGTGTCGCTTGTCCGGGCGGAGCATCTCTCGAGGCTCTCCCCCATCGACGACGTGCGCGGCAGCGCCTCCTACCGCCTCGATGCAGCGCACGAACTGGTCGGCCGCGCGCTCGATCTCTGCCTGCAGGAGCGCGCCCATGCGGCATGAGGGCAAACCGATCGGATTCGTGCTGAACGGCCGGCCCGTCGCGAGCGCCTCGCCGCCCATCGCCCGGCTGACGCGGGTGCTGCGCGACGAACTCGGGCTCACGGGCACCAAGGTCGGATGCGACGCCGGCGATTGCGGCGCCTGCACGGTGCTGCTGGATGGCGAGCCCGTCTGCGGCTGCCTCGTCGCCTGCGGCCAGGCCGACGGGCGGAACGTCACGACGATCGAGGGCCTGACGGAGGCCAGCGAAACGGCTCGATCGCTGCAGCGGGCTTTCCTGCGCCACGGGGCGGCGCAATGCGGGATGTGCACGCCCGGCATGATCGTGGCCGGGACGGCGCTGCTGGAGCGCAACGCCTCTCCGTCCGAGGCGGAGGTCGCCGATGCGATCGGCGGGGTGCTCTGCCGCTGCACCGGCTATCGCAAGATCATCGACGCCGTTCTGGACCATGCAGGCACGGCCGCGCCCTGCCCCGCCCCGGATGCCGGCGCGGCGGTCGGCGCGCGGATCGAGCGCCTCGACGGTGTCCGCAAGGTGGAGGGCCGCGACCCGTTCGGCGCCGATGCCGCTCCGGCCGACGCGCTCGTGCTCCGGGTCATCCGCAGCCCCCATCATCGCGCCTCCTTCACGTTCGGCGACCTCGAAGCCTATGCGGCCGCGAACGGCATCGCGGCGGTTCTCACCGCCCGGGACGTCCCCGGCCGCAATCGCTACGGGGTCATTCCGCCCTTCGCCGACCAGCCCGCCTTCGCCGAGCGCGAGGCGCGGTTCCGCGGCGAGGCGGTCGCCGCGATCGTCGGGGATGCGAAGACCGTAGAGGCCCTCGACCTCGCTGCGTTCCCGGTGACGTGGACGCAGCTTCCCGCCCATACGAGCCTGGATGCGGCGCTCGCGCCCGGCGCCGACCTCGTCCATCCGGAGCGGGCCGGGAACGTGCTCGTGCGGGGCCGGGTCGTGCGGGGCGACGTCGAGGAGGGCCTCGCCGCCGCGGATGCGATCGTCGAGGGCGAATTCGAGACCGGCTTCGTCGAACATGCGCCGATCGAGCCCGAGGCGGGCTGGGCGCGCCGGGTCGGCGACCGGGTCGAGATCGCGGCCTGCACGCAATCGCCCTACATGGACCGCGACGACGTCGCGCTGATCCTCGGCGTCGAGCCCGAGCAGGTGCGCATCATCCCGACCGCGGTGGGCGGCGGGTTCGGCACCAAGCTCGACCTGTCCGTGCAGCCGTTCCTCGCACTCGCGGCCTGGAAGCTGGGCTCGGCCGTGCGGATGACCTATTCCCGGCCCGAATCCATGATGACGACAACCAAGCGCCACCCTGGCCGCATGCAGGTCCGGGCCGCCGCCAGGAAGGATGGCCGGATCGTCGCGCTCGACTTCGCCGGCGACTTCAACACGGGCGCCTATTCCTCCTGGGGCCCGACGGTCGCGAACCGCGTACCCGTCCACGCCTCCGGCCCCTATCTCGTGCCGAACTACCGCGCCCTCACCCGCGCCGTGCACACGCACCTCGTCCCCGCCGGCGCCTTCCGCGGCTTCGGCGTGCCGCAGGCCTCGGTCGCCGTCGAGCAGCTCTATGACGAGCTCGCCGACCGGATCGGCATGGACCGGCTCGAATTCCGGATCCTGAATGCGCTCACGGGCGACCAGCCGACCGTCACCGGGCAGATCCTCGGGGAAGGCGTCGGCATCCGGGCCTGCCTGGAAGCGCTCCGGCCGCACTGGGAGCGGGCGCGGCGCGAGGCGGCGGCGTGGAATGCCGACACTAAACCTCGTCATGCTGAGGAGGCGCGGCACGCGCCGTCTCGAAGCACGCGCGACGGTGGTGCGTCCTTCGAGACGCAGGCTTCGCCTGCTCCTCAGGATGACGAAGGTGGAGGACCGGCAAGCCACCTTCGCCGGGGCGTCGGCGTCGCGGGCATGTGGTACGGCTGCGGCAACACCTCCATGTCGAACCCTTCCACGATGCGCATCGGCATCCGGCCCGATGGACGCATCGCCCTGCATCAGGGGGCGGTGGATATCGGCCAGGGCTCGAACACCATCATCCCGCAGATCGCCGCGGACGCGCTGGGCGTTTCGCTCGACGCTTTCGACATCGTCTCGGCGGATACGGACCTGACGCCGGATTGCGGCAAGACCTCCGCATCGCGCCAGACCTTCATCACCGGCAAGGCGACCGAACTCGCTGCGCGGGCGCTCCGGGCCGAGGTCCTGCGCCTCGCCAATGCCGGCGAGGATGCCCGCATCATTCCGGGCGCAGGCGAGATCTGCGTGCAGGACGGCGACCACACGCGCCGCATCCCCCTGGCGGAGCTGGAGGCCGACGAGCATGGCTACGTCCTCTCTGCCGAGCGCAGCTTCGATCCGCCGACCACCCCGCTCGATGCCGACGGGCAGGGCGAGCCTTACGGGCTCTACGGCTTTGGCGCCCACCTGGCGGAGATCGAGGTCGATACCCGGCTCGGCACCGTGAAGGTGCTCAAGATCACGGCCGCCCACGACGTCGGGCGTGCCATCAACCCGACCCTTGTCGAAGGCCAGATCGAGGGCGGCGTGGCCCAGGGGCTCGGCCTTGCCCTGATGGAGGAGTTCCATCCCGGACGCGGCGAGAACCTGCACGACTACCTGATCCCGAGCGCCGGCGACGTCCCGCCGGTCGAATCCATCCTCGTCGAGGAGGCCTCCCCCGCGGGACCGTTCGGCGCCAAGGGGATCGGCGAGCAGGCCCTCATCCCGACCGCACCGGCGATCCTCAACGCCATCTATGACGCGACCGGGGCTCGCATCCGCCGGGTCCCGGCGACCCCGGACCGCGTGCTCGCGGCCATCAGGGCTTGTCCCCTCTCCCCGTACGACGGGGAGAGGTCGAGTCGGCGGTCACGCCGACCGGGTGAGGGGCAGAAGAGCCCCGCCTCCGACGTCGCCCCTCATCCGGTCGCACTGCCGTGCGACTCGACTTCTCCCCGCCAGCGGGGAGAAGGGACCGGTATGCCATGAGCGCCGAACTCAGCCCCCCTGCCCCGAAGCCTGCCGACGATCGCATCCGCTGCGATGCCTGCCCGGTCATGTGCTACATCCGGCCTGGCCAGGCCGGTGCGTGCGACCGCTACGCCAACCAGGACGGCGAGCTGATCCGCGTCGACCCGCATGTGGTGCTGGAGCGTGTCGTCGAGGCCGGCGGCAACATCGTGCCCTTCTCGGCCAATGCCGATGCGTGGGACGGGCGCGTCGTCGGCGAGCCCACCACCTTCGTGACGGCGATCGGCGCGGGCACGACCTATCCGGACTACAAGCCGGCGCCCTTCATCGTCGCCTCCGAGGTGGATGGCGTCGACATGGTCACGGTCGTGACCGAGGGGATCTTCTCGTATTGCGGCGTGAAGGTGAAGATCGACACCGACCGCCATCTCGGCCCCGAGCGCTCCCTCGTGCGGGCCGCCGGCGAGCCCATCGGGCATGTGACGACGGGCGAATACGGCTCGCAGATGCTGTCGCTCGGCGGCGTCAATCACCTGACCGGCGGCTCGAAGAAGGAAGGTCGCGTCACCTGCGACACGCTGCTGGCCCTCTGCAACGGCCAGGCGGTCGAGCTCACGATCGACGGCGGCTCGAACCTCACGGTCCAGGCCGGGAAGCCGCCCCTCGTCAACGGCCAGCTCGAGGAGCGGATGCGGGTCGGGTGCGGCTCGGCCACGATCGGCATGTTCGCCAAGCAGTGGGAAGGCTTCGTGGACGAGGTGGTGGTGGTCGACGACCACATCACCGGCATCCTGTCCGAGCACCAGGCGGGCAAGGTGCTCGGCATTCCGGATACGGGCATCAAGATCAAGGGGCGGCGCTCGACACCCGGCCGCTACTTCCAGGTGGCAGAGCCCGGGACGGGCTGGGGCGGCACGGACATCTCCGACCCGCTCTCGATCCTCCAGCCCTTCGACCCCAAGGTCGCGAGGCCCGGGCTGACCATGCTGATGACCTCCACCACGGGCGAGCATTCGGCCTATTTCGTCCTCGACGAGGCGCTTCGCCCCGTCGAAACCGAGATGCCGGACCAGCTGCGCCGCTCGGTGGAGCTCATCCGGGAGAATTGCGAGCCGGCGCTCTCGACCGTCCTCTTCATGGCCGGGGCCGGCGGCTCGCTGCGCTCCGGCGTGACGGAGAATCCCGTGCGGCTGACGCGCTCGGTGAAGGACACGCTGACGCTCGTCACCTGCGGCGGCGCGCCGACCTATGTCTGGCCGGGCGGCGGGATCACCTTCATGGTCGACGTCACGCGCGTGCCGGAGAACGCCTTCGGCTACGTGCCGACGCCGGCACTCGTCGCGCCCATCGAGTTCACGCTCCGGCTGGAGGATTACGAGCGCCTGGGCGGCCACATGAGCGAGGTGCGGCGGCTCGCGGAGGCGCACGGGCTCTCGCCCGAGCGCCGTTCGGTGCGGCCCCGGAGCGACAATCCCTGGCCGCTCGGCCCCTCCGACCCGCGCAGGCTCGCCGGATGAGAGCGCAGGCCCGCATGCTCCCGGACGGTCGACGCCTGCACTTGCAGGACGGCCCGATCGATCTTGTGGTCGAGGCCGTCGGGTCGCCGGCCGGCGTGCAGGCCGCCTATGCGGCAGCAACCCGGCGCTTCGAGACGATGCTCGACGAGCTCTGCGCCGAGCTCGGCGAGTTGCGAGCTCCCTTCCATCGCAGCCGTCGCTTTTCGGGCCCGGTTGCGCGCCGCATGCAGGCGGCGGTGTCGCCCTATGGCGGGGAATGCTTCATCACGCCGATGGCGGCCGTGGCGGGGAGCGTCGCGGAGGAGATCCTGGACGCGATGGTCGCGGCGGCGCCGCTGGCGCGCGCATCGGTGAACAATGGCGGCGACATCGCCCTCCATCTGGCGGGCGGCGAAAGCCTGCGGATCGGCCTCGTCGACCGGCCGGACCGCCCGGGCCTGTTCGGCTCGGCCACGATCCGCTCCGGCGAACCCGTCCGTGGGATCGCGACGAGCGGCTGGCGCGGCCGCTCCTTCTCGCTCGGGATCGCGGACGCGGTCACGATCCTGGCCGACACGGCCGCGCAGGCGGACGCCGCCGCGACGATCGTGGCGAACGCCGTAGACCTGCCCGGCCATCCTTCCATCAAGCGCCTCCCGGCCCGTGAGGTGCAGAACGATTCCGACCTCGGCGACCTCCCCGTCACGCGCGGCGTCGGCGCTCTCGCCCCGGGCGAGATCGACGAGGCGCTGGCGCGCGGCCTCGCCCGTGCCGAACAGCTGATCGGGCGCGGGCTCATCCGGGCAGCGGCGCTGCACCTTCAGGGACGAACCGCACTCACCAGTGACGTGCATTCGGGCGCGACACAGGCATTGGAAGCAGCGTGATGAAAGCCAGGATCCGCAAGATCGTGACCGTGGTCGAGGAGACGCTCACCGAGATGGGCCAGCCCGTCTCGCCCCCGACGCGGCGGGCCGCGGCGGTCGCCGTGATCGAGAACCCCTATGCCGGCCGCTACGTCGAGGACCTGTCCGAGCTGATCGATGTCGGCGAAGAGCTCGGACAGCTTCTGACCGAGCGCGCCGTGGCCGCGCTCGGCATCGAGGGCGCGAAGGCGCAGAGCTACGGCAAGGCGGCTGCGGTCGGCGAGAACGGCGAGCTCGAGCATGCGGCCGCGATCCTTCACCCGAAGCTCGGCGCACCGGCCCGGAAAGTGCTTGGGAAAGGTGCCGCGCTGATCCCGTCGTCCAAGAAGCGCGGCGGACCCGGGGTGCCGTTCGACGTGCCGCTCGGCCATAAGGATGCGGCCTTCGTGCGCAGCCACTTCGACGGCATGGAAATCCGGGTCGCGGATGCGCCGCGGGCGAACGAGATCGTGGTCGCGGTCGCGGTGACGGATTCGGGGCGCCCGCTGCCGCGTGTGGGCGGCCTGACGGTGGCTGAGGTAAAGGGCGAGGACGGGTTGCGGTAACGGCCCTCGCGGGCTCCAATCGGCATCTAACCAGAAGGGAACAGGGGCATGAAGACAGGATCAGTATGGCTGGCGGCCTTCGCCGCCTCCGCCACGCTCGGGGCCGCGGCTCCCGCGCTCGCCCAGCAGGGCGAGATCAAGATCGGCGAGATCAACTCCTATTCCGGCCTGCCTGCCTTCACGGAGCCCTATCGCAAGGGCTGGCAGCTCGCCGTCGAGGAGATCAACAAGGCCGGCGGCGTTCTCGGCAAGAAGCTCGTTGTCATCTCGAAGGACGATGCCGGCAAGCCGGCTGATGCCTTGACGGCCGCCAACGAGCTGGTCTCGCGCGAGAAGGTCGACATGCTGGCCGGCGCGTTCTTCTCGCATGTCGGCCTCGCCCTCGCCGACTATGCCAAGCAGAAGCAGGTCTTCTATCTCGCGGGCGAGCCGCTGACGGACGCGATGGTCTGGTCGGCCGGCAACAAGTACACGTTCCGGCTGCGGCCCTCGAACTACATGCAGGCCGCGATGCTGGCCGAGGAGGCCGCCAAGCTGCCGGCCAAGAAGTGGGCGACGATCGCGCCGAACTACGAATACGGCCAGTCGGCCGTCGCGGTCTTCAAGCAGCTCCTCTCGGCCAAGCGTCCGGATATCGAGTGGGTCGGCGAGCAATGGCCGCCGCAGGGCAAGATCGATGCGGGCCCGGTCGTCCAGGCGATCGCCGCCCTGAAGCCCGACGCGATCCTCAACGTCACCTTCGGGCCGGACCTCGTGAAGCTCGTGCGCGAGGGCAATTCCCGCGGGCTGTTCAAGGACCGCTCCGTCGTCTCGTTCCTGACCGGCGAGCCGGAATATATCGACCCGCTGAAGGAGGAGACGCCGGAGGGCTGGATCGTCACGGGCTATCCCTGGGATAGCGTGAGGACGCCCGAGCACGACACCTTCCTCAAGGCGTATCAGGCGAAGTTCAACGACTATCCGCGCCTTGGCTCGATCGTCGGCTACGCCCTGATCAAGTCGGCTGCCGCGATCATCGCCAAGGCGGGCTCGACCGATACCGAGAAGATGATCGAGGCCGCGCGCGGGGTCGAGTTCGAC
>JAFAEL010000031.1 GCA_023423995.1 Pseudomonadota bacterium
TCGTTGGCGTTCTTCGGCTTCTTCTCCGACCAGACGTACCAGTCGCGATAGGGGGAGTTCGGATCGCGCCGGGCGGCCTGGAACCAGGGATGCTCGATCGAGGTGTGGTTCACCACGAGGTCGATCAAGACCCGGATACCCCTACTCTTGGCCGCATGGGTGAACTCGACGAAATCACCGAGCGTGCCGTGCCGGGGATCGACGCCATAATGGTCCGTGACGTCATAGCCGTCGTCCTTGAAGGGCGAAGGCTGGAAAGGCTGCAGCCAGACGGCGTCGACGCCTATCCCGTGCAGGTAGTCGAGGCGCCGGCTCAGCCCGATGAAATCGCCGACCCCGTCGCCGTCCGAGTCCATGAACGTGCCGACGTTCAGGCTGTAGATGACGGCGTTCTTGTACCAGAGGTCAGTGATCATATGCCGGGCTCCCGATCGCACCATCCTGCGAACGCGTACGCTCGCTGACGGTTCGGGGCCCGGCCGGAAACGGCATCAGGGGCTGCTAGAGATTGCCGGAGCAGGTTCCACAGCAGCCACTGCACCGGCGCGCCCCGTCACCGGGGTGTTCGCCACCTGCCAGGTCGGGCGAATGCTCCAGATGTCCTCCGCCGCAGCTCGAATGCGGCGGCAGGATCGCCGGCGCCTCAGCCAGCGGCACTGGCGCTTCGCGCGTGGCGAGGTCGGGGGCGAGATCGCCGTGAGGCGGCATGCTCGCGCTCCGCGTTCAGCGGGCTGGCTCAGCGCGATACGGCAACCTTC
Source organism: Pseudomonadota bacterium (assembly GCA_023423995.1). Lineage (GTDB taxonomy): Bacteria > Pseudomonadota > Alphaproteobacteria > Rhizobiales > Beijerinckiaceae > Enterovirga. The sequence goes on from JAFAEL010000031.1 coordinate 759, forward strand.
CGTGTCTGCCGGCCGCCATATTCCAGCGCCGCCGCGAAGGTAGCGAAGATCGAGGCGACAAACGCTATGACAAGGACGGTGGTGACGGGCATCGCGCTCTCCATTGACGAGGAGAGATTTGCTCCGCGCGTCCCGACCGGCATTGATCTCGGTCAAATCGCGTCTGGGGCGGAGCTCGATGGACGAGGCGCGCCCGCGGCTCCCCGGTCGAGCCAGGCGAGCAGCGCGTCGCCGATCGGTCCCATGTGGCGATAGGCCTGCAGCGCCGGCGGCATGGCGCGAAGCGCCGCCGCGAGTTCGGCTGCCTTGGCTGGGGAGGCGACCGCCTCCCGGAGCGGTCTCGCCCTGGTCCGTATCGTGAATAGAACCGCGCCGCCCTCCGGCAGGCGTTGCAGGACCTGCCGCTCGGTCCTCAGCCAGAGAGTGTCGCCCGCGTTCTCGGGCGTGAGATCCGGGGGAGCGGGATTTCGTCCGAACTGGAAGAGGGCGGGGCTGTCATGGATGAGCCAGTTGAGCCGTCCGACGACCTGTCCCGGAGCGAGGCGGGCAAAGAAGCGGTCGACAGGCGAGCCCAACGCCTCCCTGAAACCCGGGACGGGGCCGTGGATCTCGTCGAGCACGCGGCCGAGCTTGTCGGAAAGGCTCCAGTTCGACGGAAAGCAGACACAGCCAGCCGTCAGACGGTAGGCGCGCTCGCCTGGCTCGAGGACACAGAAATCCTCCTGGACGAGCCGGCCCGCGATCTCGAGGGGGTGGAGGCCTGGCTCGTCAACGCCACCCTCAGGCCCGGACTGAAGCAGGCCTGGATGGAAACGGGACAGGTTGTCACGGAGCAGCGCGAGCGTCTCGCGGCACGCCGCCTCCGAACCCGGGAGGGAAGCCAGGACCTCTCGACGTCGCTCGCCGAGCAGGCGTCGCTTCTCGGCCATTTGGAAGCGGCGGTCTTCGCCGACATCGATCCACTCCGCTGGACCGAGCGGGCCCAGACCCATCCGCATCGTTCCGCGCGCGAAGGGGATGTCACCGGGAGCCGGCACAGCATGGGTCTGGAGCATCCGGAGACAATCGGGATGGTGCGCCGGCGGTCAAGCCGCAAGGCGGATCTTGCGGCGCGCCTTCCAAACGCCACATGGAGCGTGCTAGAGGCTCCGCGAATGCGCGCCGGCTCGCGCCCCAGGTTCCCATGCAAACCGTCCTGATCGTCATCCACCTGCTCATCGTGCTCGCCCTGATCGGCGTCGTGCTCCTGCAGCGCTCCGAAGGCGGTCTCGGCCTCGGCGGCGGTTCCAGCTCGGCCGGCGGCTTCATGACCGGCCGCGGCCAGGCGAATGCGCTCAGCCGCGCGACCGCGATTCTGGCCACGCTCTTCTTCATGACGAGCCTCGGCCTCGGCATCCTGGCCCATCGCGGCTCGGCCCCGCGCTCGATCTTCGATCAGAACGGTCCGGTTTCCGGCGCGCCGGCAGAGAATCAGCCGGCCGGCAGCCAGGGTGGCGGCGTTCTCGACCAGCTGCAGCGCATGCAGCAGCCGGCGACTCCGGTCGCACCGACGGCTCCGGCCGCGCCGGCGCAGCCTCAGGTGCCGCAGTCCCGCTAGGCGGAACGACTGCAGCCTTCTCGCCGCCCGTGCGTTTGGCACGGGCGATCCCTCTTTCATTGTTGATCTCTGGGCCCGTTGCGGGCCCGGGCCTGTTCAAGGCCGTTCAGAGCGCTTAAGGGTGGCCTCCCATGACGCGGTATGTCTTCATCACCGGCGGCGTGGTCTCCTCACTTGGTAAGGGTCTCGCCTCCGCCGCCCTGGCGGCTCTCCTGCAGGCACGAGGCTTCAAGGTCAGGCTTCGCAAGCTCGACCCGTATCTCAATGTCGATCCGGGCACGATGAGCCCCTACCAGCACGGCGAGGTCTTCGTGACCGACGACGGCGCTGAGACCGATCTCGACCTGGGGCATTACGAGCGCTTCACCGGCCGGCCCTGCACCCGCGACGACAACATCACGACGGGCCGCATCTACCAGGACATCATCACCAAGGAGCGCCGGGGCGACTATCTCGGCGCAACCGTCCAGGTGATCCCGCACGTCACGAACGCCATCAAGGAGTTCGTCCTGTCGGGGAACGACGAGTACGACTTCGTCCTCGTCGAGATCGGCGGCACGGTCGGCGACATCGAGGGCTTGCCCTTCTTCGAGGCCATCAGGCAGCTCGGCCAGGAGCTCGATCGGGGCCAGGCCCTCTACCTGCACCTGACTCTGCTCCCCTACATCCCGTCCGCGGGTGAGCTGAAGACCAAGCCGACGCAGCACTCGGTGGCCGAGCTCCGGTCGATCGGCATCCAGCCCGACATCCTGCTGTGCCGCTCCGACAGGGAGATCCCGCGCGAGGAACGCCGCAAGCTCGGGCTCTTCTGCAACGTACGCGAGAGCGCCGTCATCGAGGCCCGCGATGTCGCGTCCATCTACGACGTGCCGCTCGCCTATCATGCGGCCGGGCTCGACGACGAGGTCCTGCGCATCTTCGGCGTGCGCGTCTCGCGCGAGCCCAAGCTCGCGCCCTGGGCCGCCATCGCGAACACGGTGAAGAACCCCGAAGGCGAAGTCACGATCGCGGTGGTCGGCAAGTACACGGGGCTCAAGGATGCCTACAAGTCGCTGATCGAGGCGCTGAACCATGGCGCGATCGCCAATCGCGTGAAGGTCAATCTCGACTGGATCGAGAGCGAGATCTTCGAGCGGGAGGATCCTGCGCCCTTCCTGGAAGGGGTCGGGGGCATCCTGGTGCCCGGCGGCTTCGGTGCGCGCGGAAGCGAAGGCAAGATCCGCGCGGCGCGCTTCGCCCGCGAGCGGAAGGTCCCGTATTTCGGCATCTGCTTCGGCATGCAGATGGCGGTGGTCGAGGCGACGCGCTCCCTTGCCGGCGTGCCCGAGGCCAGCTCGACCGAGTTCGGTCCCACCTCCGAGCCGGTCGTCGGCTTGCTGACGGAATGGCTGCGCGGGAACGAACTCGAGAAGCGGCAGGCGAACGGCGATCTCGGCGGCTCGATGCGCCTTGGCGCCTATACGGCGCGCCTGCGGCAGGGGAGCAAGGTCGCGGAGATCTATGGCTCCACGGAGATCTCCGAGCGTCATCGGCACCGCTACGAAGTGAACATGGAGTACCGCGACCGGCTGGAGGACAAGGGCCTCATCTTCTCCGGCCTGTCCCCGGACGGGCTCCTGCCGGAGATCGTCGAGTACGCGAACCATCCCTGGTTCATCGGGGTGCAGTTCCACCCCGAACTGAAGTCCCGCCCGCTCGAGCCCCACCCGCTGTTCACGAGCTTCATCGGAGCGGCGCTGGAGAAGTCGCGACTGGTGTAGCGGCGCCATACCGCCGACCGTTCAAACCGGCTAAGCTTGGCCGGTTGGGGCGGAGTGGAATTGTGAGCGCGACGGTTGCCGGATTGCAGAGCTTTCTCGCCTTTTTCGGCACCGCGCTCGGGCTCGTCGCGCTGTATTTCGTCATCTACACGGTGGCGACGGCGCATAACGAATTCGCGCTCATCCGGCAGAACGTCGTCTCGGCAGCGCTCGCGCTCGGTCTCTCGCTGATCGGCTTCGCGCTGCCGCTCTCCAGCGCCATCACCCGCGCGCAATCGGTTCTCGACTGTTTCGTCTGGGGGATCGTTGCGATCGCCGTGCAGGTCCTGGTCTATTGGCTGGTGCGCCTGGCGGTTCCGCGGCTCTCCGAGCGGATCGCCGCGGGCGAACTCTCCGCCGCTCTCTTCCTTGGAGCGGCTTCGCTCGCTGCCGGGGTCATCAACGCCGCCGCTATGGTCTGAGCCGGATCAGCGCGCCGGCTGCGGCGCGATCGAGATCGCCTCCGGCCCAGCAGGTCGGGCGGGTTCCTCCCCGCGGCTGCTGGCCGTCACGACGAGGTGGCGCGCGTTCAGGCCCCAGACGAGGCCGGTGAACAGCCACAGGTGCCGCCAGCGCTCCGCCTCGTGCAGGAAGGCGCAGCAGATCACGGCCGCCCAGGCGACGCTGACGGCGAGCAGGGCCTCGTTTCCGGTCTGGCGGAAGTTCCAGGCCGAGATCGACACACTGAACATCAGGAGCAGCGTGAAGGCGATTCCCGACAGCCAGCCGTAATTCAGGAACGAGCTGACCCAGATGTTGTGGATGGGCTCCTCGAAGAACCTGTCCCATTCGAGAAGGCCCATCCCCAACGGGTTGTCCAGGATGAAGGGGATGCTGAGCGCATAGCGGTTGTAGCGGCCCCCGTGGCCGAGGTCGTAATCCTTGGCGATGGTGGAGCGCTCGGCGAGCCGCTCGCCGAGGCCGTCGACGAAGAGCACGCTCAGGAGGACGAGCACCAGGAGCGCGGCGATGCCGAAGCCGGCGTAGAGCGAGGCGCGCGCCACGTTCCGGCGGTTCAGGAAGGCGTAGTAGATCAGCCCCCAGAGGAGGCCGGACACGATCGCGGCGCGGGAGAAGGAGACGAGCAGGCCGAAGATGATCCAGGCCAGCGCCGGCCCATAGATGGCCCGCCGCTCCCCACGGGACAGCATGTACATGCAGGCCAGCGCCCCCGGCAGGAGGAACGCGCCGTACATGTTGGGATCATCCAGGAAGCCCTTCGCCCTGCCGTCCCACATCAACTCCTCGATGCCGAGGACGTAGCCGGCGATCCCGAGGGTCGCGGCGGCGGAGGTCGCCAGGACATAGACCTGAAGGAAGCGCCGCAGGTCGGCCGCATCCCAGTGCGCAGCGACGAGGCAGGAGCAGACGCCGATCGAGACCGCGAAGCTGATCTTCAGGAGGTAGTAGCTGACCTCCGGATTCGCGACGAGCGAGACCGACGAGACGAATAGACCGAATACCCAGACCGCGATCAGGGTGAGGAAGATGAACATGTTCCGCGTCACGATCTGGCGCGAACTCACCGAGAGGGCGAGCGCGATGACGAAGAGAACGTCGACCGGGGAGGGCCGGAACAGCGTGAAGTTGATGGCCACGATGGCCAGGAAATAGCAGCCATTCGCGAGCCGCCGGCCGAGCGGGTCCTGGCCAGCGCGCGGCGTGGCGAAAGAGCCTGGGCCGGCCACTGGTGCGGCCGTGCCTATCCATCCCTGCTCTGTCCCGCTCGTCATGCCGAAGGAGCTCGCTTGCTTGGCTGCATAGGAACCGCGCTGGATCAACCCCTAGTGGCACTCTTCTAGGCTTAGCATGGGTGGGTCTTTTGGTCCTGGCTTGCCCGAAAGTACGGTGAAGATGGAATCGCGAAGTTGCCCGAAAAACTCGGGTATCGACGATTTGTGAACGCCACCGGTAGCCCGAGACCTTCGTCCGGGTTGCGAAGTTCCTGTTTCAGTCTAGAGCGTCATCCATGACGACCCAATTGCGGCCGTACTACCCGTGACGGTGAGTAGAAGACTGCTCGAGGCGATCCTGGACGGGATCGACGAGTGCTTCTACGCCACTGATCCCGATTGGCGGATCAGCGTCTTCAACCGCGGTGCGGAGGAGCATTTCGGGCTCTCCCGCGAGAGCGCGATCGGGCGCAGCCTCTGGGAGGTGCTGCGCATCGGCCCGGACCACGAGGCGTGGCAACGTTTCCACCATGTGATGAAGACGCGCGAGCCTCTGATCGTCGAGGCCGAATCCATCATCAGGCCCGGCCGGCTGATTGAGGGCCGCATGTTCTCCCTCCCGGAGGGGGTAGGCGTCGCGGTGCGGGATGTGACGGACCGCCGGCGGGCCGAGACGGAGTTGCGGCGGCGCGAGGCGGAGCTCGCGCATGTCCAGCGCATCGCCGGGGTGGGGGGCCTGGAGGTCGACCTGCGCCACGGCTTCAGCAATCGCCGCTCGCCGGAATATCTGCGCCTGCACGGCCTTCCGCCCGAATCCGCCAACGAGAGCCACGAAGCCTGGGTGGAGCGCATCCATCCGGAAGACCGGCAACGGACGGAGGCCGAGTTTCGCGGCGCGGTGGAAGGGGACGCCCTGCGCTATGCGTCCGAATACCGGATCATTCGGCCGGACGATGGGCAGGTCCGGTGGATCGCCGCCGCGGCGGAGATCGAGCGCGATCGGAACGGGCGGGCGATCCGCCTCGTCGGCGCTCATCGCGACGTCACCGATCGTGTCGTGGCACAGGAGCGGCAGCGTCTCCTCATCAACGAACTCAATCACCGTGTGAAGAACACGCTCGCCACGGTCCAGTCGATCGCGAGCCAGTCCTTCCGCCACGCGCGGACGACGGACGAGGCGCTCGCCGCGTTCGAGGAACGCTTGATGGCGCTCTCGCGGGCGCACAATGTCCTCACCCGCGAGCGCTGGGCCGGCGCGAATCTGCACGAGATCGTGGCGGGGGCCGCCGAGCCCTACCAGGGTCCGGGAGGCCGGCTGCGAACGCGAGGCGACAACATCAGGCTGAGCCCACAGACAGCGCTCGCACTCGCCATGGCGCTCCAGGAGCTTGCCACGAATGCGGTCAAGTACGGCGCGCTCTCCACGCCGTCCGGATGGGTGGAGATCGAATGGGCGATCACGTCCGGCGAGCCGGACATCCTTCATCTGACCTGGCTCGAACGGGGTGGGCCGCCCGTAAAGCCTCCGGAACGGCGAGGGTTCGGATCGCGCCTGATCGAGCGCAGCGTCGCCATCGATCTCAACGGCGCAGTGAGCCTCGCCTTCGATCCCGAAGGCGTGGTCTGTACCCTGGAGGCACGGCTTCCGGGCGCCACGGACGGCGCCGTGTTCTCCGGGGATCTCTAGCCGAACTCGGCCCTGATCGCGGCGCTGTGCTCGCCGATCTCCGGGACGCGCCCGAGCCGACGCCCCTCGCCATCGATCAGGGCCGGCGGGGCGATGATCGACGCCGGGCCGACCGGGGTCGCGACCTCGGCGCGGCGGAGGGCCGGGTGATGCACTAGGTCGGCCACCTCGTTCACGAACCCGAAGGCCGTGCGGGCGGCCGTGAGGCGGCGGGCTGCTTCCGCCCTGGTCATCTGACGGAAGGCGGCTGCCACGACGGAATCCACCTCGGCGCGGTTCGCGACTCGCGCATTGTTGCTGTCGAAGCCGGGCCGGGTCGGCAGTTCGGCGGCGCCGAGCACCTCGGCGCAGAACGTCTTCCACTCCCGCTCGTTCTGGATGGAGATCAGGACGAGGCTGCCATCGGCGGTCTCGAACGCGCCATAGGGGCAGATGGAGGGATGCGCGAGGCCGACGCGCTTCGGCGCCTGGCCCGTCCCCTCGAAATAGAGGAGCGGGACGTTCATCCAGTCGGCTATGCCGTCGAAGAGGCTGACCTCGAGCTTCGCACCCTGGCCCGTGCGGAAGCGGCCGATCAGCGCCTCCAGGATCGCCGAATGCGCCGCCATCCCGCAGGCGATGTCGCAGACGGACACGCCGACCCGACCCGGCCCTGCGGGATGCCCGGTGATGGCGGCGAGCCCGCTCTCGGCCTGCACCAGGAGGTCGTAGGCCTTCATGTCCGAGTAGCCATGGCCCGAGCCGTAGCCTGAGATGTCGACCGTGATCAGCTGCGGGTAGCGGGAGCGCAGTTCGTCCGATCCGAACCCGGCACGCGCGGCGGCCCCCGGGGCGAGGTTCTGGATGAAGACGTCCGCCTGCCCGAGCACCCGGTGCAGGAGGCCGGCATCTGCCGGATCCTTGATGTCGGCGACGAGGCTTTCCTTGCCCCGGTTGAGCCAGACGAAATAGCTCGCCAGCCCATTCACGGCCTTGTCGTAGCCGCGGGCGAAATCGCCTTCGGGACGCTCGATCTTGATGACCCGGGCCCCTGCATCGGCGAGGCGGGACGAGCAGTACGGCGCGGCCACCGCCTGCTCCAGCGCGACGACGAGGAGGCCTTCGAGCGGCCGGTGGGTTGCGGGTTCTGCCATCGTCTTCAACCTGCCGCCGTGGCTTCCATGCAGGTCCGGCCCTCCGTGTTCTCCGTCCAGCAGCGGATCGCCCCGTCGGGCTGGCGCCGCCCGAGCACCCGGAAGCTCGTCGGGGCGAACATCGGCGAGAGGCCGCGATAATCGAAGACGCGCGGCGTCGCTCCGCCGAGCACCGCCGCGAGGTTGAAGAGCAGCGTCGCCTGGAGCGGCCCGTGCACCACCAGCCCCGGGTAGCCCTCGACCTTCGTCACATACGGCTCGTCGTAGTGGATGCGGTGACCGTTGAAGGTCATGGCCGAGTGGCGGAACAGCAGGGTCGGCGTAGCCTCCACCTGCCAGGCCAGATCGTACTCGGCAGTCCCGCGCGCTGTAGTCGGAGGAGCCGCGGGAGCGGCACCACCCGCAGGGGCAGCGTCGCGGTAGACGATATCGTGCCGTTCGCTGATCGCCGTCCCGGACGCGCCGGCATAATCGTGCCGAACGGCCACGAAGCACAGCGACCCGGAGCGGCCCTCCTTCAGGGTGACGTCCTCGATCGTGGAGCTCCGGCGAATCGTCTCCCCGACCTTGAGCGCACCGGACGTCTCGATCCTGCCCCCGGCCCACATCCGGCGGGGCAGGGGGACGGGCGGCAGGAAGCCGCCGCGTGCCGGGTGCCCGTCAGGCCCAAGCTGGTCCTGGGGGGCGATGGGCGGCGTCAGGCACCAATGCAGGGCGAGCGGCGCGTCGCCGCTCGGCACAGGCGCAAGGTGCGGGGCGACCGTCGCCCGATACTCCGCCGCAAGCCGCGGCGTGATCACGTCCTCGGCCGCCTCGCTGCGGCCGATCCAGGAGCGGAGGTGGTCGATATCGATCGCCATGGCGACCCCGTCTCAATAGGAGCGCGGCAGCCCGAGCACGTGCTCGGCGAGATAGGCCAGGATGAGGTTCGTCGAGATCGGCGCCACCTGGTAGAGGCGGGTCTCCCGGAACTTGCGCTCCACGTCGTATTCCTCGGCGAAGCCGAAGCCGCCATGCGTCTGGATCGCGGCGTTCGCGGCCTCGAAGGAAGCGTCGGCGGCGAGCATCTTGGCCATGTTCGCCTCGGCGCCCGGGTTCTGCCCGGCCTCGTAGAGGCGGAGCGCCTCGCGCACCATCAACTCGGCGGCCCGCGTGTTCGCGTAGGCCTTCGCGATCGGGAACTGGATGCCCTGGTTCTGGCCGATGGGGCGGCCGAACACCGTCCGCTCGCGCGCATAGCCGACCGCCTTCTCGATAAACCATTTCGCATCGCCGACGCATTCGGCCGCGATGAGAATGCGCTCGGCATTCATCCCTGACAGGATGTAGCGGAAGCCGCGGCCCTCTTCGCCGATCAGGTTCTCGGCCGGGACGCGCAGGTCGTCGAAGAAGACCTCCGTGGTCGCGTGGTTCATCATGGTCCGGATCGGCCGGATCGTGAGGCCGTTGCCGCGCGCCTCGCGCATGTCGACGAGGAGGACGGAAAGGCCGTCGGTCCGCTTCGCCACCTGGTCGAGCGGAGTCGTACGGGCGAGGAGCAGCATGAGGTCGGAATGCTCCGCCCGGCTGGTCCAGATCTTCTGCCCGCTGACGACGTAGTGATCGCCCTCACGGCGCGCGACCGTCTTCAGCGAGGAGGTGTCGGTCCCGCTCGTCGGCTCGGTGACCCCGAAAGCCTGGAGCCGGAGCCGGCCGGCCGCGATCTCGGGCAGGTACTTCCGCTTCTGCTCGTCGGATCCGTGCCGCAGCACGGTGCCCATCGTGTACATCTGCGCGTGGCAGGCTCCGCCGTTGCACCCGGCCCGCTGCACCTCCTCGAGGATCGCGGCGGCGGCCGAGAGCGGCAGGCCGGAGCCGCCGTATTCCTCCGGGATCAGCACGGCGAGGTAACCGTCCTGCGTCAGCGCATCGACGAACTCCGCCGGGTAGGCCATCTCGCGATCCAGCGCCCGCCAGTACTCGCCGGGGAAGCGCTCGCACAGCTTCCGCACCGCCTCGCGGATCTCGGGGTAGTTTCCATCCTCGTTGTGCATCCTGGTCTCGGCCTATCCGGTCCTGCGGCCGAACGTGGCCGCAAGACGCTTGCGCTGCACTTTGCCGTTCGGCGTCCGGGGCAGGGCGTCGACCAGCACGTATTCTCGGGGCTGCTTGTAGGCCGCGAGGCGGCCGGCGCAATGGGCAGCGAGTTCGGACGCGTCCGGGGTTATGCCTGGCTCGGGCACGACAAACGCTGCGATCACCCGGATGTCATCGCGCACGGCGAGCTCCGCCACCGCCACATCGTGGACGGCCGGGTGGTCGAGAAGGACATTCTCCACCTCCTTCGGCGAAACGCGGTACCCGAACGCGTTCATCACGTCGTCCGCGCGGCCGTGGAACCAGAGGTATCCGTCCTCGTCGAATTCGGCGAGGTCGCCACCAGCGAACCACTCGCCCCGGAAGACCGCCTCTTCCTCCTCCGGCCGGTTCCAATAGCCCAGCATCAGCCCTGGATCGGAGCGATGGATCGCAAGAAGCCCAGTCTCGCCGGGTGGAAGCGGCACGGGGGCTCCATCGACGGGCAGGATCGCGACACGGCGCCCGGGCTGGGGCTTCCCCGGCGATCCGGGTCTGACCGGGACGGAGGGGGCGCTCGACACGTAGGTCGAGATCTCGCTCATCCCAAGCGCCTCGTAGAGCGGCGTTCCGGTCGCCTCCCGCCATTCGTCCAGCAGTGCCGGTGGGAGCGCCTCGCCGGCCGTGACCCCGTGCCGAAGGCTCGACAGATCGTGCCGCCCCGGCTCGGCATATTTCAGCGTCTGCCGGAACACGCTCGGCACCGCCGCGAAGAGCGTGGCGCGCTGTTGCTCGATGAGGCGCGGCCAGACGGAGGGATCGCCCGGGCCGTTGTAGAGGACGGTCGTCGCGCCGCGCGCCCAGGGATCCATGATCCCCACCCCAAGCGTGTAGGTCCAGTTCATCGTCCCCGCATGGAGGACAACGTCGCTCTCCGTCAGCCCGAGCCAATGGTCGTGCATCGGCCGGCGGCCCCAGATCGCCCGGTGCGCGTGCAGCACGCCCTTCGGCCGGCTCGTCGTGCCGGAGGTGTAGATCAGGTAGGCGGGATCGTCCGCGGCGGTATCGGCATAGGCCGGCAGCGGGTCCGTCTCCAGCATCCGCGAGATGTCGTCGGGCCCGAGCACCAGCCGTCCGGCGGTGTCCCCCGGATCGAGGCTCTGCCCCGCGCCGAGCACGATCGCGGCAGCGCCGGAATCCGCCATCAGGAACGATGCCTCAGTCGGCGTGAGCTGGGGCGAGGACGGCATGGCGATCAGGCCGGCCGCCAGCGCGGCAAAATAGACGAGCAGGTAGGCAGGCTCGTTCGCCATCCGGATCATGATCCGGGAGCGGCGCGGGAGGCCGAGGCCCTGGAATCCCGCCGCGAGCGCCCGGACGGCGTGGTCGATCTCGGCGAAGCTGTGCCGCACCACCTCGTTTCCCGCTCCGACCATGATCAGGGCCGTCTTGTCCCCGCGCAGTGCTGCGTTCTCGGCGAGCAGGTAGCGCGCGGCGTTGAAGCGCTCGGGGACGGGATCACGATCGGCGGCTTGGTGCACGTTTCGGCTCGCGGTTTTCGAAGCCCGGTACCATCCGGCCGCGGATCGGGATACGCCTGTGATCAGGTGCCAAGAGGATCCTTTTATCCGCGGATGCCGCGATCCTCAGATCCTGGAATACCCTGATCCTGTGACATGAGCCGGCCTTGTGCTCCGGGGCGGATTCCGTCAGGAGGGCGAGGTGGCGGGCCTGCGTCGGCGGGCCGCAAACCCTATCTTAGCCTCATGATCAATCTCAGCTTCCCCGACGGCGCCCGCCGTGAGTTCCCGGACGGCGCCACGGGCGCCGACGTTGCCGGCGCGATCTCGAAGTCGCTCGCCAAGCGTGCCTATGCCGTGAAGGTGGACGGGACCGTGCGCGACCTCTCCGCGCCCGTGCCGGACGGCGCGACGATCGAGATCCTGACCCGCGAGGCGCCGGAATCGCTGGAGCTGATCCGGCACGACGCCGCGCACGTGATGGCGGAGGCCGTCCAGGAACTCTACCCCGGCACCCAGGTCACGATCGGCCCGGTCATCGAGAACGGGTTCTATTACGACTTTGCCCGCGAAGAGCCCTTCCACCCGGAGGACCTCGAGCGGATCGAGGCCAAGATGCGGGAGATCGTCGCCCGCAACGAGCCGATCACCTGCGAGGTCTGGTCGCGAGAGGACGCGAAGGCATTTTTCGCCGAGCGTGGCGAGACTTACAAGCTCGAGCTGATCGACGCCATCAAGTCGGACGAGCCTCTGAAGATCTATAAGCAGGGCAAGTGGCTCGACCTCTGCCGCGGCCCGCATGGTGCTTCGACCGGCGGGATAGGAAACGGCTTCAAGCTACTGAAACTGGCGGGCGCCTACTGGCGGGGCGACTCGAACAACCCGATGCTCCAGCGCATCTACGGGACGGCCTGGGCGAGCGAGAGCGACCTCAAGGCCTACCTGACGCAGCTCGAGGAGGCGGAGCGCCGGGACCATCGCCGCCTCGGCCGCGAGATGGACCTCTTCCACTTCCAGGAGGAGGGGCCGGGCGTCGTGTTCTGGCACCCGAAAGGGTGGACGCTGTTCCAGAACCTCGTCTCCTACATGCGGCGCCGGCTGGGCAGGCTCGGCTACCAGGAGGTGAACGCGCCTCAGCTTCTCGACACCTCGCTTTGGGAGACCTCGGGCCACTGGGGCTGGTACCGGGACGCCATGTTCCAGGCGACCTCGGCTGGGCCGGAGATCGAGGACAAGCGCGTCTTCGCCCTCAAGCCGATGAACTGCCCGGGCCACGTGCAGATCTTCAAGCAGGGCGTTAAATCCTACCGCGATCTCCCTGTCAGATATGCGGAATTCGGCGCCGTACATCGTTATGAACCGTCGGGCGCGCTCCATGGCCTGATGCGCGTGCGCGGCTTCACGCAGGACGATGCGCACATCTTCTGCACCGACGCGCAGATGGCCGACGAGTGCCTGAAGATCAACGACCTGATCCTCTCGACCTATGCGGATTTCGGGTTCGAGGAGATCGTCGTGAAGCTCTCCACCCGGCCCGAGAAGCGCGTCGGCTCGGATGAGCTCTGGGACCGCGCCGAGGCCGTGATGACGGAGGTGCTGGAGCGCATCAAGCGCGAATCCGGCGGGCGCGTGAAGACCGAGATCAACCCGGGCGAGGGCGCCTTCTACGGCCCCAAGTTCGAATACGTCCTGCGCGACGCGATCGGCCGCGACTGGCAATGCGGCACGACTCAGGTGGACTTTAACCTACCGGAGCGGTTCGGCGCCTCGTACATCTCTCCCGAGGGCGACAAGACCCGTCCCGTGATGATCCACCGCGCCATCTGCGGCTCGATGGAGCGATTCACGGGCATCCTCATCGAGCATTTCGCCGGGCATTTCCCGCTCTGGCTGGCGCCGCTCCAGATCGTCGTTGCGACCATCACGTCCGATGCGGACGAGTACGCCGCCGAGGTGGTCGAGGCCGCCCGCAAGCTTGGCCTGCGGGCCGAGGCGGATACCCGCAACGAGAAGATCAACTACAAGGTCCGCGAGCACTCGCTGTCCAAGGTTCCTGTGATCCTGGTGCTGGGTAAGCGGGAGGTGGAGGAGCGCCGCGTCTCGATCCGCCGCCTTGGATCCAAGGATCAAAGTGGGGCGGGGCTCGACGAGGCTCTGGCGGCGCTCGCGGCCGAGGCGACGCCTCCCGACCTGCGCTGAGGGCGGCTCAGGGGCGCTTGCCCTTGAAGCACCACCAGAGGGCGGCCGAGGAAAGGAACACCGCTGCGGCGAGCGCGGTCGCGATCTGCATGGCGATCGCCGGGCCGAAGCGGTCGATCATCCAGGCGAAGACGGCCGGCGATAGCGCCGAGAGATAGAAGCTCGGCGCCAGCAGGCGGCCGGAGATCGTGCCGTAGCTCGCGGGGTCGAAGAGCACGAGCGGCTGCGTTCCCCGCGTGATCGTCACGAGCCCGAACCCCGCGCCGTAGAGGAACGCGAAGGCCAGTCCCGCCGCGGGCGAGGCGCCGGCGAACAGTCCCGACAGGAAGCCGAGTGGGATGATCCCCGTCGCCAGGACGCCGAGCGCCAGGGGCGTCAGCCGGGAGCCCGTCAGGATCTCGCAGAGCCGTGCGAGGGACTGGCCGATGCCGCGCAGGCTCGAAGCCCACACGGCGAGCGCGAAGCCCATGCCGAGGCCGTTCAGCAGCGCGATCATGTGCGCGGACAGGGCCGCGTTGAGGGTCGCAGCGAGCGTCGTCGAGAGAGCGAAAAGGCCGGCGGCAACCGCCTTCTCCCGCGGCGTGCTCGCGAGCGGTCGTGGCCCGGACCGGGTCGCTCCCGGCTCGGGAGGGGGGAACCGGCCCTTCGGAATGCCGAGATGCAGCGGCACCGTCGCAAGCGCGATCCCGGCATAGCAGACCACGGCGATGCGCCAGCCGAACGCGTCCGCGAGCGCGGCACCAACCGGCCAGAGCGCCGTCGAAGCGAGGCCGCCCAGAAGGGTGATCTGCGAGATCGGCTTGCGCGCCTGCGGGCCGGCGATGCGGACCAGGGTGGCGAAAGCGGCGTCGTAGAGCGACATGCGCATCGCGACGCCGAGCAGGATCCAGGCGGCGTAGAATGTCGGGAGATTCGTGGCCGCGGCGAGCAGGAGGCAGCCCGACGCCATCAGCAGGGAGCCTGCCGTCATGATCCTGCGGCCGCCATGGCGATCGACCGCGCGCCCCACCACTGACGAGGTGACGCCCATCGTTATAAGGGCCGCGGAGAAGCCGCCATAGACGGCGGCGGCGGGCCAGCCCGTCTCCTGCCCGATCCGCTCGCCGAAGATGGCGATCAGGTAGTAGGAGATCCCCCAGCAGAGCAGCTGTGAGAAGCCCAGCCGCCAGACGAGACCGCGCGTCACCATCACGTTGGCTGGCCGAGTTCGCTTGGCACTTCGTTGCCGGCTCCCAAGGCCCGCTGCATAAGGACGGTGTCGAGCCAGCGGCCGTGCTTCCACCCAACCGAACGCAGCACGCCCGTATGGCTGAACCCGGCGGCCTCGTGCAGGCGGATGGAGGCGAGGTTCGCTGAATCGCCGATCACGGCGATCATCTGCCGGAAGCCGCGGGCGGCGGACTCGTCGATCAGTCGGGCGAGGAGCTTGCGGGCGACGCCGGTCCGACGCGCGTCCTCCGCGACATAGACCGAGTTCTCCACGGTGCTCCGATAGGCCAGCCTCGCCCGGTAGGGGCCGGCATAGGCGTACCCGGCCACCCGGTCGCCGAGCTCGGCGACGAGATAGGGGTGACCTGCCTCGACCAGGGCCGCCCGGCGCCGCGCCATCTCCGCCTCGTCCGGCGGATCGATCTCGAACGAAGCCGTCCCGTGCAGAACCGCCTGCCGGTAGATCGCCGTGATCTCGGGAATGTCGCGGATCTCGCAGGCGCGAAGCAGCAAGGCGGGGCTCCTCCGGTATCGGACCCCTGGCTTCTCGCTCTGCTGGCACGCAAAGTGAAGCTTATGGTTCTGATGCAGACGATAAGGTCAGCTTAGATGTTTGCGCTGCCTGACTTTCCAGCGCTGGAGAGCTTCGCGGATGTCGCCGCCCTGGGCAGCTTCACGGCCGCCGCGGAGAAGCGGGGGGTGTCCCAGCCGGCGATCAGCATGCAGGTGCGGCAGTTGGAGCGGCGCCTAGGCGTCGTTCTTCTCGAACGGGTCGGACGGCGGGCCCAGCCGACGGCCGCCGGGCGAACCCTGCTGGTCCATGTGGAGCGCCTTCGGACGGACATGGCGGCGGCCATGGAGGCCCTCGCACCGCACCGGGACGGGCGAACCGGCCGGATCAGGATCGGAACGGGTGCCACGGCCTGCATCTACCTCCTGCCGCCGCTCCTGCGCACGTTGCGACGGCGCATGCCGCTGCTGGAGATCGTCGTCCAGACGGGCAACGCGGCCGAGATGGTTCGCCTCGTGGAGGAGAACGAGATCGATTTCGCGCTCGTGACGCTGCCGGCGCACGGGCGGGCGCTCGACGTCAGGGAAATCCTCACGGATGAACTCGTGGCCGTCTTCGCGGGCGGCGACGCCGTCCCGGAGGGACCTGTGGAGGCGGCCCAACTCGCGGCCCGGCCACTCGCGCTCTACGCCGACGGGGGCAATACCCGGGGCCACATCGATGCCTGGCTCGAGGCCGGCGGGGTTAAGCCGAAGCCGCCCATGCAGTTCGGAAGCGTGGAGGCGATCAAGGAGTTGGTTTCCGCCGGGATCGGCTGCTCCATCTTGCCGGCCATGTCGGTTTCGGGGCGGGGAGCCCGGGCGGACCTGACCGTCCGGTCGCTCGAGCCGCGGCTCTGGCGCTCGCTGGGACTCGTCCTTCGCCGCGACAAGAGGCTGGACCGCAGCCTTCGCTTGGTCGTGCAGGCGCTTGAGGCACTCGGCACGAAAAAGCCGGCCGGCTCTTGCGAACCGGCCGGCTGATCTCTCCTGTGGCGCTAGGGGAACCTAGCCGCCGCGGGCGCGCGCCCGGATCATGAAGTTGTCGTAGGTGTACTCGGCGACCTGGAACCAGAGGTATTCCTCGCCGCGGAACGCCCGCATATTCTCCCAGATCTTCTTGAAGTCCGGGTTCTTGGCCATGGTCTCGTCGTACATCTCGTTCGAGGCCTTGTAGCAGGCCTCCATGATCTCCTGGCTGAAGGGCCGGAGCTGCGCGCCGGCGCCGACGAGCCGGCGGAGCGCGCCGGGGTTCCTGGCGTCGTACTTCGCCGTCATGTCGATGTTGGCGTAGGCGCAGGCGGCCTCGGCGATGGCCTTGTAGGCCTTCGGCAGCGAGTTCCACTTGTCCTTGTTGAACCAGAAGTGGATCGTGGCGCCGCCTTCCCACCAGCCGGGGTAGTAGTAGAACGGCGCGACCTTGTTGAAGCCGAGCTTCTCGTCGTCATAGGGGCCGACCCACTCGGTCGCGTCGATCGTGCCGCGCTCCAGCGCCGGGTAGATGTCGCCGCCCGGGATCTGCTGCGGGATGACGCCGAGCTTCTGCACGACCTGACCGGCAATGCCGGCGATGCGCATCTTGAGGCCCTTCAGGTCCTCGACCGTCTTGATCTCCTTGCGGAACCAGCCGCCCATCTGCGTGCCGGTGTTGCCGCCCGGAAGCGCGTAGAGGCCGGACTTGCCGTAGAACTCGTTGGCGAGCTCGTTGCCGCCGTTGTGGTAGAACCAGGAGTTCTGCTGGCGGGTGTTCAGGCCGAAGGGCGCCGCGGTCAGGATGCCGTAGGTCGGGTCCTTGCCGACGTAGTAGTAGGACGCCGTGTGCGCCATCTCGACGGTGTTGTTGGAGACCGCATCGATCGCCTGGGGCGTGCCGACGATCTCGCCCGCCGCGAAGGGCTGGACCTGGAACTTGCCGTCCGTGGCCTCGGAAACGTACTTCGCGAAGAGCTCGGCCGCGCCGTAGATGGTGTCGAGCGACTTCGGGAAGCCGGAGGTCAGGCGCCACTTCACCTCGGGCATGGATTGCGCGATGGCCGGTGCTGCGACGCCGCCCACCGCAGCCGTCGCGGCGCCAGCCGCCAGGAATTGCCGTCTCTTCATGTTCACTCCCGTTGGATCTGCGAAGGTTCCCGGCCGGCTCACCGCTCGCGGGATGTCGGCCTGGTCAGGCGAAAGTCATGTTCGTCTTGCGTCCCTCTAGCACGGGAAACACCTGACGAAACAAGGCATTGCTACGATTTTAGTCTCATTGCCAGAGACAGAAGAGCGCGGTCGTTGAGCACCACCATCCGCTCCTTCGGCTTGAGCCAGGCGAGCGCCTCATCGAGCTTCTCGGCGTCGATGATCTTCGCCTCCGCCATCACGCGGTCGCTCTCGAACTCCCCGCGCTCGCGGTGCGGCCGATGGGGCAGCATCGCCTCGTGCTGCTCGCGGAACGCCCGGTCGCGGTGCAGCACCGCGAGCGCGTCCTCGTCGTCGAAGCCGGAGGCGGCGTTTTCGCGCTGAAGCTCGTTCGAACGCTCGACGATGGGGGGCACGCGGTATTCGTCCGGCGTCTGCAGCAATCCAAGCCGCTTCAGGGCCAGGCCGGCCGCGAGGGAGCCCGACAGCCAGGAGAGCGGGATCGCGAGCACGAGACCCAGGATCGTCGGAGACATCCAGAGGAACAGGGATGTCGCGATGAGGAAGGCCGACAGCCCCGTGAGCACTCCGAGAAGCGTGTGCCATCGATGGCGGCGCACGATGTCGCGTAGGGGGATCGAGCCGTCGTCCCGCCGCTGCGGGTTCCAGCCGGTATCGCCGCCGATCAGGATCTGGAACACCGAGCCCGACTGGATGAGCATCAGGATCGGCGCGACGAGCGCCGAGAGGATGATCTCGATCAGGGCCGAAAGGGTCAGGCGAATGGCGCCGCCCGACGCGCGCCGCTTCGCCCCGTCGACCAGCATCAGGATGAGGCCGAGGATTTTGGGCGCCAGCAGCACGGCCATCGTCAGGCCGAACAGCCATAGAGCGCGCTCGGGATCGAAACGTGGCCATGACGGGAACAGGCGGAAGTCGCGGCTGAAATATTCAGGGCGGATGTAGGTCGTCTGCAGGACGAGCGCGATACCCACCACCAGTTGCAGCAGCCAGAGTGGCGACGCGAGATAAGACATGATCCCGGTCGCGAAATGCTGGCGCGTCGGCAGTCGGAGCCCGCGAGCGCCGATGATGCGCGAGTGCTGCAGGTTGCCTTGGCACCAGCGCCGGTCGCGGACCGACAGATCGATGAGAGAGGGGGGGCTCTCCTCGTAGCTGCCCTCGAGTTCAGGGAGCATGTAGACGGACCAGCCGCCCCGCCGCATCAGCGCCGCCTCGACGAAGTCATGGCTAAGGACGTGGCCACCGAACGGCGGCTTGCCCTTCAGGTCGGGCAGGCCGCAATGCGCCGCGAATGCGCGCGTGCGGATGATCGCGTTGTGCCCCCAGTAATTTCCGTCGCGGCCCGACCAGACGGCGAGCCCCGTGGCGATCACCGGCCCCGCGAGCCGGGCCGCAAATTGCTGCAGGCGGGCAAAGAGCGTGTTGCGGTTCACGATGATCGGCAGCGACTGGATGATGCCGGCCCTGGGGTCCGCCTCCATGGCGGCCGCAAGCCGCACGATGCAGTCGCCCGTCATGAGGCTGTCGGCGTCGAGCACGAGCATGTGCTCGTAGGCGCCGCCCCAGCGGGTCACGAAATCCGCGATGTTTCCCGCCTTGCGATGGTGGTTCTTCTCGCGGTGCCGGTAATAGATCCGGCTGTCCGGGCCGGCCTTCTCGCGCAGGCGTAGGAAGGCGCGTTCCTCCGCGATCCAGGCGTCCGGGTTCGTGGAATCGGACAGGATGAAATAGTCGAACGCCGCGCCGTGGCCCGTCGCCTCGACCGATTCCCGGATGGCCTCCAGGGCCGCGAAGGTCCGGGCGGTCAGTTCGTTGTAGACCGGCATCACGATCGCGGTGCGCGAGGCGAGGCGGGTCACCGTCTTCGGAGGCTGCTTCGCCCAGCCGAAGAGGAGAGCAAAGAAGCCGACGAGCGCGCCCGTGAAGGCGAGCGCGATCCAGGAGAAGTTCAGGACGAAGAGGCCGAGCAGGCCGTACTGCAGAACCGTCGTGCGGCTGACCGACACGACCGCGTACATCTCGTACGCGCCATAGGCCGTGAGCGCCGCCGCCCCCCCGAATACGAAGAACCGGGCGAGAAGCGGCGTTGCGGGGCGCGGCCCCTCGAAGCGGTCTTCCTGCGACTTGGACCACTTGCCCAATGCCTGAACCGGCATGTCGAGCCGGTTCTCTGGGGGTGTCGGCGGTTCGGGGCGCGGCAGCACGACCGGCCGCACCGCCTCTGAGGTCAAGGCGTCCAACGATAAAGCCATGTCTCGCTTAGGGGCCGAGTGCCCGCCTCGAGCACCAGCCGCATCTCACACGCGTTTTCCCCGCCCGGGTCAAGGTCGAACGAGACCCGCACGGTACGCCGTTCCGGGTAAGACCAAAATCGGAGGTTCTGGATCGCGCCGCTGGAGGTCGCCACCACCGGCTTGAGGTCCGGCGGCACGGTGCTCAGGTTCTCGCCGGAGAATTCGACGAGAAAGCGACGGCGACGGCCACCGGCTCCTCTCCCGGAACGGGTCGACGCGACGGCCGCGAGGGCCGGGCGCTCGGGCGGGGCCCAGCACCAGAACTGCCGGTAGGCAAAGAACACCTCCGAACCCGCCTGCACGGGAGCGCGGGGACGCCAATAGGCCAGGATGTTGTCGTTCACCTCCGAGTCGGAGGGAATTTCGATCAGCTGCACGGCGCCCTGGGCCCATTCGCCGATCGGCTCGATCCACACGCTCGGGCGACGCTCCGGCTGCTGGGCGTCGTCCTGGAAGAACATGGGGTCGCGCTCGCGCTGGATCAGTCCGAAACCCTTCGGATTTTCGTCCACGAAGGCGGAGATCTGGAGCATGGTCGGGTTGTTGAGCGGCCGCCACAGCCACTCGCCCTTACCATTGAGCATCTGAAGCGCAGCGGCGTCGTAGACCGCCGGGCGGAGATCATCGGTCGCCTGACGGACGTTCGGCCCGAACATGAAAGTCGCAGCGAGCCCGCCCAGGCCGACATGCTCCAGGTTCACCCGCGGGAACAGGGTCGTCTCGACGTCGACGATGGTCGCCTCGCCGGGCCGGAACGTCATCCGGACGGCGCCGGAGACCGACTCGGAATCGAGCAGCCCGTGCACGATGACGGCGTTCGTCCCCGGGTTCGGCCGCTCGAGCCAGAATGCGCGGAAAGCCGGGAATTCCTCCCCCTTGGTTTCCGCGGGCTTGAGAGTCAGGGCCCGGGCGACCGTGCCGAAGAGCTGGCCTCGCGCCAAGGCGCGGAAGAAGGTCGCGCCCTGGACCAGGGCGAATTCGAAGGGCGCGCCGCCGAGGGCTGTCGAGATCAGGCGAAAGCCGGAGAAACCGAGATCCCCGGAATTGTTCGGAACGTTCAGGCCGCCGAAATCGAAACGGTTGCGGTCGAACAGGATGCGCCGGACAAGCCCGTCCTCCACGGTGAAGATCGTCACGGGAGTCGTGAAGACGAAGCCTCGGGGCAGGGGCTCGGCGACGAAGCCCCTGCCTTCCCCCTCCCAGATCCGAGCCGAAGGCTGGGCCTTGATGTCGATATACTGCTCGTAGTTCAGGTTGCCGAACGGCTCCGGCAGATCGGTCGGCGCCGCCACGAACGGCCGCCGTGCCAGCGCGCGCGCGATGTCCACGACCCCTGCGGGATCGAAGCGCTGGCCCTCGCCGAGGGTACCCTGGATGATGGCTTGCGGGCTGCCGGCGGCGGGCTGGGCGCCGGCCCTGGTGGCCATAGCGAGCGGCGCGGCGGTGATCAGGCCGACCGCTTGGCGCCGCGTTAGCGTGGGCACGCGCATGTCCTGGTGACTCAAACCATCTGTCTCGGGTGAAGGTCGGCGGGGTGCTTCCGCCTTCGCGAGGTTTGCCGAGGTGGCACGCCTTGGGGTAGGTCCGCGCGAAACCGATCACAGTTCCGCCGAGCCCGATCCGCCATGACAGACGCACCTCACCAGGAACCCGCGAAACGGGATCGATCCTGCTTAGCAATCATCCTGGCGGCTGGCGAGGGCACCAGGATGCGCTCGTCCGTACCGAAGGTGCTGCATCGGATCGCGGGCCGCAGCATGCTTGCGCATGTGCTTCACGCGGTGCGTGCGGCTGGCGCGGACCGGATCGCCGTCGTCGTAGGGCCGAACCGTGACGATGTTGCGGCGGAGGCTCGCACTGTCGCGCCGGAGGCAGAGGTCTTCGTCCAGTCGGAGCGGCTCGGCACCGCGCACGCCGTCCTCGCCGCCCGGCGGGCGCTGGAGCGCGGAGCGGACGACGTGATGGTTGCGTTCGCGGATACACCGCTCGTGACCGCCGAGACCTTCTCGGCACTCCGAGTCCCGCTCGCCGAAGGTGCCGCGCTTGCGGTACTGGGCTTCGAAGCTCGTACGCCCACCGGGTATGGGCGGCTCATCCAGGGGGGCGGCAAGCTCGTCGCGATCCGGGAGGAGCGGGACGCTTCCCCTGAAGAGCGGAGCATCACGCTCTGCAATGCCGGTTTGATGGCGATGGCGGGCCCGCACGCCTTGTCGCTTCTGTCGACGATCGGCAACGCCAACGCCAAGGGCGAGTACTACCTCACGGACGCCGTCGCTCTCGCGGCGGAGAAGGGTCTCGTCGTTGACGTCGTGCTCGCTCCCGAGGCCGAGGTGCAGGGCGTCAACGACCGTGTGCAACTCGCGGCGGCGGAGGCCGACATGCAGAACAGGCTGCGGCGCGAGGTGATGAGCGCGGGCGTGACGCTGGTCGCGCCGGAGACGGTGTTCCTCCAGGCCGACACGAAGATCGGCCAGGATGTGATCATCGAGCCGAATGTCTGGTTCGGTCCCGGTGTGGCCGTGGAGGACGACGTCCAGATCCGCTGCTTCTCCCACATCGAGGGCGCTCGGATCGGCAAGAGCGCGATCATCGGTCCTTTCGCGCGCCTCCGGCCAGGCGCGAAGCTCGGCGACGACGTCCATATCGGCAACTTCGTCGAGGTGAAGAACGCGGAACTCGCGGCAGGCGTGAAGGCTAATCACCTCGCCTATCTGGGCGACGCGACGGTGGGCGCCGGGACAAATGTCGGGGCGGGCACCATAACCTGCAATTATGATGGCGCGTTCAAACATCGCACCGAGATCGGCGCGAACGCCTTCATCGGGACGAACACGTCGCTCGTCGCCCCTGTAACCGTCGGGGACGGTGCTTATATCGGGTCAGGCTCCGTCATTACGGAGAATGTGCCTGCCGATGCGCTGGCTCTCGGGAGAGGCAGACAGGTGGTCAAGGAGAATTGGGCGAAGACCCGGCGGCCGACCAAGGCCTGAACCGCGGCAGCGCGATTGGCAATCGTTCAACCTTATCAGCTATGTAACTCTCGCCCGCGACGGATGCGGGCGGACGGGATCCCTTCATGTGCGGCATTGTTGGCATCCTCGGACGGAGCGCTGTTGCTCCCCTCCTGATCGATGCGCTGAAGCGCCTCGAGTATCGGGGCTATGATTCCGCCGGCGTGGCGACGCTGGAACACGGACATATCGAGCGAAGGCGCGCGGAGGGAAAGCTCCGCAATCTGGAGCTGAAGCTCTCCCATTCGCCCCTCATGGGCACGATCGGAATCGGCCACACGCGTTGGGCGACGCATGGGCGTCCGAACGAGACCAACGCCCACCCGCATGCGACCGACAAGCTGGCCGTCGTCCACAACGGCATCATCGAGAATTTTCGGCCTCTTCGGGAGGAACTCCAGGCGAAGGGTGTTGTCTTCGAGACGGAGACGGACACCGAGGTCGTCGCCCAACTCGTGACGGAGGAGATCGTCCAGGGGCGCAGCCCCGTCGATGCGGTCGCCGCGACGCTGCCGCGGCTTCGCGGCGCCTTCGCGCTCGTGTTCCTGTTCGAGGGCGAGGAGAACCTGCTGATCGGGGCCCGGCACGGGGCACCGCTCGCGATCGGCTACGGCGACGGCGAGATGTATTTCGGCTCGGACGCGCTCGCGCTCGCGCCCTTCACGGACGAGATCTCCTATCTCGAGGATGGGGACTGGGCCGTGCTGTCGCGCTCGCGTGCGACGATCAGGGATGCCCAGGGCGGCCTGGTCGAGCGACCGCGGCAGACAGTGCCAGTCGGGTCCGTGATCACCAGCAAGGGCAACTACCGCCACTTCATGGCGAAGGAGATCTACGAGCAGCCGGAAGTCGTCGGCCGCACCCTGGCGCATTACGTCGACTTCGGCCGGTGCGCGGTGCGCCTGCCGGAGCTGCCCTTCTCGTTTGCGGATGTCTCCCGGCTGTCCATCTCGGCCTGCGGCACCGCCTATTATGCGGGGCTCGTCGCCAAGTACTGGTTCGAGCGGCTGGCGCGGCTGCCGGTCGAGATCGACGTCGCGTCGGAGTTCCGCTACCGCGACTCGCCTCTCGAGCCTGGGCAGGCGGCGCTCTTCGTCTCCCAGTCCGGCGAGACGGCGGACACCCTGGCTTCGCTGCGCTACGCCAAGGCTCACGGCCAGCACACGCTCTCGATCCTGAATGTGCCGACCTCCACGATGGGCCGCGAGAGCGCCGTCGTGGCACCGACCCTTGCGGGCCCGGAGATCGGCGTCGCCTTGACCAAGGCTTTCACCTGCCAGCTCTCCGTGCTCCTGGCGCTCGCGATCGGCGCGGCCCGGCAGCGCGAAACGCTTTCTCAGGCCGAAGAGCAGCGGCTGGTCGAGGCGCTGGTCGCCGTCCCGAGCCTGATGACGGAAGCCTTCCGCACGGAAGCGGAGATCGAGACGATCTCGCGCGAGCTCTCCAAGGCCAAGGACGTGCTCTATCTCGGCCGCGGGACCTCGTTCCCGCTGGCGCTCGAAGGCGCGCTGAAGCTGAAGGAGATCTCCTACATTCACGCCGAGGGCTATGCCGCCGGCGAGCTGAAGCACGGGCCAATCGCGCTGATCGACGAGGCGATGCCCGTGATCGTCATCGCGCCGCATGACATCGTATTCGAGAAGACGGTGTCCAACATGCAGGAGGTGGCGGCCCGCGGCGGCCGCATCCTGCTGATCACGGACGAGCGCGGCGCCGCGGAGGCCGCCATGGACACGATGGCGACGGTGATCATGCCGGATTGCGATCCAGTGGTGGCGCCTATCGTCTTCGCCGTACCGGCGCAGCTTCTCGCCTACCACACGGCCGTGTTCATGGGGAAAGACGTCGACCAGCCGCGCAACCTCGCGAAGTCCGTCACGGTCGAGTAGCCGACCGAACCGCTTCCGCACTCGGGCGTTCAAGGCTCGGGCAAGGAAGCGGTTCATGAACAAGGGTTTTGGGGTCACGGTCACCCGACCCCGCAACGGGGGCGGGCAAGACAGGTCGGCGCTCGTGGTCGTGGCGACGGACGAGTTCGACGCCGAGCTCATCGCAACCCGCCTCGCCGGGGCTTCCGGCGAGACCGAGATATTTCGCGAGCTGACCGCCGACGAGGTCAAGGAATACGGGCTCGATCTTTCGGCTCATGGAACCGCGAAGGCGCTGTCCGTGCCGGACCTCTAGAGCATGCTGTTATTAGACGGCAGCGTATCCTGAGTTTCTGAGGTAGTTGGCGCATTCGGTTGGCGAGAATGCGTCGAGGAGGTCTCCGACCTTTCGCCAGGTCGCCTCGACGGTGCGCGGCTCCGCGCGTCTCATCAGATGCTTGAGCTTGGCGAAGAGCTGTTCGATCGGGTTCAGGTCGGGGCTGTAAGGGGGCAAGAAGAGGAGATGCGCTCGGGCGGCCCGAACGGCGCGCCGGACGCCCTGACCCTTATGGCTCCCGAGGTTGTCCAGGATCACGATGTCGCCGGGCGAGAGCGTCGGCGCGAGCACCTTCTCGGCGTACAGGGTGAAGAGCTCGCCGTTGATCGGACCGTCAATCACCCACGGGGCATCGACCCGATCGACCCGCAGAGCAGCCACGAAGGTGAGCGTCTTCCAGTGATTGTGAGGGACGCGCGCCTCGACACGCTGCCCCCGCGGCCCCCAGCCCCTCAGCGGCGCCATGTTGGTCTTCACCCATGTCTCGCCGATGAAGACCAGCCGCTCGGGTGCGACCCGGCCCTGATGGGCCTTCCAGCGCTCCCGCTTGCGGGCAATGTCAGGACGCGTCTGCTCGGCCGGCAGCACGGTTTTTTTGAAGCTCAGCCCCTCGGCATGCACGAACACCCAGACGGCCCGCCGGTCCGTCTTGATGCCCCGGGCCGTCAGTTCCGCGGTGAGCCCCCGCGTCGTGAACGGCCCGGAGCGGCAGCGCTCCCGCAGCCACACGGCGACATCCCCGGACAGGGTGCGCTTCTTGTGGCCGCCCACCTGGCCGGGCGCGAGCGAACCCGTCTCGCGCCGGCGCTTCGTCCATTTCGAGATGCAGGAGGGGCTGATCCGCAGCGATACCGCAATCGAGCGCGTCGTCTCGCCAGCCTCATGGCGCGCCACGGCGCGCTCACGCAGATCCTCAGAATAGGGACGCGTCATCCGTGCTGGCCTCCCAACACGGACCTTGAATCACAAACAATCCGACTTGAGAATCCCGATTCCGTCAGATCACAGCCTGCTCTAGGAAGCTCGCGTCTCTCCGTCTCTGACGCGCTGATCGGGGACGCGTGACAACGTCCCCGCCTTCGCGCCCGTCTTCTCAGTAGCAGTGGTCGGCCGAGGGGAAGGTTCCGGCCCTGATCTCGTCGGCATAAGCCTGCACGGCTTCCCGGGTGATCGACCGCAGGTCGGCGTAGCACTTCACGAACTTGGCCGGCCGCTCTGCCATTCCGAGGAGGTCGGACAGAACCAGCACCTGCCCGTCACAGGCGGGCGAGGCGCCGATCCCGATCACCGGAATGGAGACTTCCGCCGTGACCCGGTCGGCAAGGGCGCGCGTCACGCCTTCGACCACGATCGAGAAGCAGCCCGCGGCCTCCATGGCGCGCGCGTCCGCCAGCACCTGTTCCGCCGCCTCGGCAGTCCGCCCCTGAACCCGGAAGCCGCCATAGGCATTCACCGATTGGGGCCGGAGCCCGACATGGCCCATGACGGGGATGCTGCGTGCGACCAAGAAGGCGACCGTCTCCGCCATCTCCGTGCCGCCCTCGAGCTTCACGGCCTTGGCGCCCGTTTCGATCATCACCCGGGCAGAGTTGGCGAAGGCCTGGGCCGGCGATTCCTGGTAGCTGCCGAAGGGCAGGTCGACGACGACGAAGCTTTCGGATGCCCCGCGCGCCACGGCCCGCCCGTGCGCGATCATCATGTCCAGGGTGACGGGCAGCGTCGAGTCGAGGCCGTAGACGACCATCCCCAGCGAGTCGCCGACAAGGAACATGTCCACCGCGCCGTCGAGCAGCTTCGCGCTCGTGTAATCGTAGAGGCTCAGGACGGTGATCTTCTCCTTGCCCTTGCGAGCCTTCAGACTGGGTAGGTTGGGCATCATTCCTCCGGGGATTCGAAGCGCAGCCATAGCGACCCGGATGGGTTGGGTGAACCCGCCCGGATCATCCGGCCCGAAGCAGCCGAACGCCTGCGTCGCGATCGAACAGATAAAGAAGGAGGCGCAGCGCCTTTCCGCGCTCGCTCGTGAGGTCCCGGTCGCGCTCGACGATCAGCCGCGCGTCGTCGCGAGCTGCCGCGAGCAGGTCCGCGTCGGTATCGAGCCGCGCGATCCTGAACGCGGCCATCCCGGATTGTCGCGCGCCGAGGAGTTCGCCTTCTCCCCGCAGCCGCAGGTCCTCCTCCGCGATCTCGAACCCGTTCTCTGTCCGGCGCATGGTCTCCAGTCGCGCCTTGGCGGTCTCGCCGAGCGGTCCCTTGTAGAGGAGGAGGCAGGTCGAAGCCTTGTCGCCGCGGCCGATCCGACCCCGCAACTGATGGAGTTGGGCCAGCCCGAAGCGCTCGGCGTGCTCGATCACCATCACGGTCGCTGCGGCGACGTCGACCCCGACCTCGATGACCGTGGTCGAGACGAGCACCTGGACTTCGCCGCGCTGGAATCGCTCCATCACGGCATCCTTCTCCGGCCCCTTCATGCGGCCATGGACGAGCCCGACGCGATCCTCGCCGAGCACGGCCGCAAGCTCGACATGGCGATCCTCGGCCGCCGCGAGATCGACCGCCTCCGATTCCGCGACGAGCGGGCATACCCAATAGACCCGGTCCCCTGCCGCGATGGCCCGCGCGATCGCGTCCGTTACCTGGTCCAGCCTCTCGATCGAGACGAGCCGCGTAGCGATGGGTTTCCGCCCCGGCGGCTTCTCGTCCAGCACGGAAATGTCCATGTCGCCGAAAGAAGCGAGGGCGAGCGTCCGCGGGATCGGGGTGGCGGTCATCACGAGCATGTCGACTGCCTCGCCCTTCCGGCCGAGCGCGAGGCGCTGATGCACGCCGAAACGGTGCTGCTCGTCGATCACCGCAAGGCCTAGATCGCGGAACACGACCTCATCCTGCATCAGCGCATGCGTGCCGATCACGATGTCGACCTCGCCGGCCTCCATCGCGGCGACCGTCGCCCGCCGTTCTGCTGGCCGGTCGCGGCCAGTCAGGACAGCAACCCGCAAGCCGGCCGGCTCGGCCAGCGCGGCGATGCGTTCGGCATGCTGGCGGGCCAGGATCTCGGTCGGCGCGACCAGCGCCGCCTGCCGGCCCGCCTCGACGGCGCTCGCCATCGCGAGCAGGGCGACGAGGGTCTTGCCGGCCCCGACATCGCCCTGGAGCAGGCGGAGCATGCGATGAGCCGAGACGAGGTCGTCCCGGATCTCCTTCACGGCCCGCTCCTGCGCGCCGGTCAGCCCGAAGGGAAGGCTCTCGACGATGCGCCGCACCAACGAGCCGTCGCCCGCATTCACCCGGCCGGCCTTGCGGCGATTGCTGGCCCTGACGAGGGCGAGCGCGAGCTGGGAGGCGAGCAACTCGTCATAGGCGAGGCGGCGACGGGAGGGGCTTTGCACCACGCTCGATCCCTCTCCTGCAGGGGAGGGCGTGTCGCCGAAGCCAACCGGAGTGGGCTCGCCTTGGCCGGGCGCTCCCCCTCCGTCAGACCCTGCGGGCCTGCTGTCCCCCGCTGGAGCTGGAGGATCGGCGGCGAGCCTCGGATCGTGCGCCTCCCGCAGGGCCTCGACGAAGCCCGGATACCCGTTCCGTTGCAACCAGGCGGGGTCCTGCCATTCGGGAAGGGCAGGGACCTTCTTCAGAGCCGCCCCGACATAGCGGGCGATCAGGCGCGACGAGACGCCCTCCGTCAGCCCATAGACGAGCTCGGATGCAGGCATCTCGGCCGCCTGCCGCTCGTCCAGGATCCGGCTCGGATGGACCATCTGCCGGTGTCCGTCCCAGAGCTCGATCGTCCCGGAAACGAGCCGTCGCGCGCCCATCGGCAGCATCTGCTCGATCCGCTGACGGGGGAGGTTGAAGAAGACGAGCGTGACGTCGCCCGTCTCGTCCTCGACCAGCACCCGATAGGGTGCCCTGGCGCGGGCATAGGGGGAGGGTCGGTGGGCGGTCACCTTGACGGCGAGCGTCACCGGCTGGCCGATCGGTGCGTCCTTCACGGCACCGAGGGCGCCGCGAGAGACAGAGCCGGTGGGCAGGTGGAACAGGAGGTCGAGCACCCGCGCGGGCTGGCCAGGCTCGCCGATGAGCCTGTCCAGGGCGGGCGCGATCTTCGGCCCGACCCCGGGAAGCGTCGAGGCGGAGGCGAAGAGAGGATCGAGAAGCGACGGTCTGAGCGACATCGTGAGCTGACGGCCCTGGCACGGCCGGGCTCACCCGCTATATAGCCTCCTGATGTCCCAATCACACGCAGGAACGGACGTCGCGGGCTCTGGCGCCGGCGAGACCGGGGAACTCGATCCGCGGCGCAAGCGCGCGCTGTTCCGCGCCTGGCATCGCGGCACGCGCGAAATGGACCTCGTCATGGGCCGGTTCGCCGATCGCGAGATCAAGACTATGTCCGACGAGGACCTCGCCGAGTTCGAGCGGCTGTTGGACCTGCCCGAGCCTGACGTATTCGGCTGGATCACTGGCCAGCTTCCGCCGCCGGCCGGCATCGATGCCGGCCTCCTTGATCGCCTCGGCCAGTTCCGAGGCTTCGACCAGCATTGAAGGCGCGCTCCGGCGCCCACCGACCGATGGCCAAGACGAAAACCTTCCTCACGGGCCCGCTCGCGCGCGCCCTGGATCTCCTCAAGAGCGGGGACAGCCTGACGCTCGCGAGCGTGCCGGACGGGTTCGACGCGCTCGTGATTGCGGACCTCGCGCGGGGATTGTCGCGCGATGCGGAGGGGCCCGCCGTCCTTGTCCATGTCGCCCGGGACGGGCAGCGGCGGCAGAATCTCGAGAACGCGCTGCGGTTCATCGCGCCGGAGATCGAGGTGCTCGCCTTCCCGGCATGGGATTGCCAGCCCTACGATCGCGTCTCGCCGACCTCGGGGATCACTGCCCAGCGCATGACGGCGCTCGCCCGTCTCGCCCGCTCGAGCACCTCGGAGGAGCGGCCGCGCATCCTCTCCACGACCGTCAACGCACTCGTCCAGCGCGTGCCGCCCCGCTCCCGCATCGGCGCGGAGACGTTTTCGGCGGCGCCCGGCAACGTCGTGAAGACGGACACCCTGGTCGCCTGGCTGGAGACGAACGGCTTCACCCGAACGGGCACGGTGCGTGAGGCGGGCGAGTATGCGGTTCGCGGCGGCATCGTGGACCTCTACGCCCCCGGGCTGCCGGCTCCCGTCCGCCTCGACTTCTTCGGCGACACGCTCGAATCGATCCGGTCCTTCGATCCCGAGACGCAGCGCTCCGTCGGTCAGCTGCGCTCGCTCGACCTCGTGCCGATGAGCGAGATCCAGCTCACGACCGATTCGATCCGCCGCTTCCGCCAGGCCTATGTCGCCCAGTTCGGGGCGCCGCGCCGCGATGATCGCCTCTACGAGGCGGTGAGCGAGGGGCGCCGCTATCCCGGCATGGAGCATTGGCTGCCGCTGTTCCACGAGCGGATGGACACGCTGCTCGACTACGTGCCCGATGTGCCGGTGATCTTCGACGCGCTCGTTGAGGATGCGGCCGGCGAGCGGCTCGCGCAGGTGAAGGACTATTTCGACGCCCGCGCCTCCTCGGTCGCGAGCGCCGACGCCTCGTCCACCCCTTACCGGCCCCTGAAGCCCGAAGCGCTATACTTCGGGCCGGAGGAATGGGCGAAGAAGGTCGGCGATCTGCCCCTGGCGCGCCTGACGCCCTTCGCCCAGCCCTCGGCCGACGGCCGGCCGGTCGTGGATGCCGGGGCGCGGCGCGGGCGGGACTTCATCGCCGAGCGCGCCGACCCGAACGCCAACGTGTTCCAGGCGGCCGTCGATCATATCCGGGCGCTGAAAGGGCAGGGCAAGCGGGTCCTCGTCGGAGCATGGTCGGAAGGCTCGCGCGAGCGCCTCTGCCACGTGCTCGAGGACCACGGCCTCGCCGAAACCAAGCCCGCCGGCCGCTTCGCGGATGCGGTGGCGATGCCGAAGGGCGATGTCGGCGTCGTCGTCTGGGGCTTCGAGGCCGGGTTCGAGACGCCCGACCTCGCCGTCATCGGCGAGCAGGACATCCTGGGCGACCGCCTGGTCCGGCCGAAGCGCGCATCCAAGCGCCCGCAGGACTTCCTCGCCGAGGTCACCGCCCTCACGCCGGGCGACCTCGTCGTCCATGTCGACCACGGCATCGGCCGCTTCGAGGGTCTGAAGACGATCACGGCCGCCGGCGCGCCGCATGATTGCCTCGACCTCGAATATGCGGGGGATGCCCGGCTCTACCTGCCGGTGGAGAATATCGAGCTCCTGAGCCGCTACGGCTCGGAGGAGACCGAGGTTCAGCTCGACAGGCTGGGCGGCGGCGCCTGGCAGGCCCGCAAGGCCAAGATGAAGAGTCGCATCCGCGAAATGGCGGGTGCGCTCATGAAGATCGCGGCAGCGCGCTTCCTCAAGGAGGCGCCGAAGGTCTCTCCGCCCGAGGGGCTCTACGACGAATTCGCCGCCCGCTTCCCCTACGAGGAGACCGAGGACCAGCTGAACGCCATCGAGGCGGTGCTGGGCGACCTCTCGTCCGGACGCCCGATGGACCGGCTCGTCTGCGGCGATGTCGGCTTCGGCAAGACCGAGGTCGCGCTCCGGGCGGCCTTCGCGGTCGCGATGTCGGGCAGGCAGGTTGCGGTCGTGGTGCCGACGACGCTCCTGGCGCGCCAGCACTACAAGACCTTTGCCGAGCGCTTCCGCGGGCTGCCCCTGAACGTCGCCCAGCTGTCGCGATTCGTGCCCGCCGCGGAGCTCAAGGCCACCAAGACCGGGCTGCTGGAGGGTGGCGTCGACATCGTCGTCGGCACCCACGCGCTGCTCGGAAAGGCCATGAAGTTCAAGGATCTGGGCCTCATCATCGTCGACGAGGAGCAGCATTTCGGCGTCGGCCACAAGGAGCGCCTTAAGGAGCTCCGCGCCGAGGTCCACGTCCTCACCCTGTCGGCAACCCCGATCCCGCGCACCCTGCAGCTCGCGCTCACGGGCGTGCGCGAGCTGTCGATCATCGCGACGCCTCCGGTCGACCGCCTCGCGGTCCGTACCTTCGTCATGCCCTTCGATCCGCTCGCGATCCGGGAAGCGCTGCTGCGGGAGCGCTATCGCGGCGGGCAGGCCTTCTACGTCGTGCCCCGCATTCAGGACCTCGACGAGGTGCGCGAGTTCCTGGCCCGCGAGGTGCCGGAGGCGAAGGTCGCTGTCGCGCACGGCCAGATGGCGGCCGGCCAGCTCGAGGACGTCATGACGGCCTTCTATGACGGCCAGTACGACGTGCTCCTGTCGACCACGATCGTGGAATCGGGCCTCGACATCCCGAGCGCGAACACGCTGATCGTGCACCGGGCCGACATGTTCGGCCTCGCCCAGCTCTATCAGCTGCGGGGCCGGGTCGGGCGGTCGAAGACCCGCGCCTACGCGCTCTTCACCACCCCCGCGAACCGGACGCTCACCGTCCAGGCCGAGCGGCGCCTCAAGGTGCTGCAATCGCTCGACACCCTCGGGGCCGGCTTCCAGCTCGCCTCCCACGACCTCGACATTCGCGGCGCGGGCAACCTGCTCGGCGAGGAGCAGTCTGGCCACATCAAGGAGGTCGGCTACGAGCTCTACCAGCAGATGCTGGAGGATGCCGTCGCGGCGCTGAAGGCGGGCGTTGAGGACGAGGAGGAGACGGACGAGCAATGGTCGCCGACGATCGCGATCGGCGCCCCCGTCATGATCCCGGAGAGCTATGTCTCCGACCTGCAGCTTCGGCTCGCGCTCTACCGCCGTCTCGCGACCTTCGAGACGGAAGAGGAGCTCGTGACCTTCCGGGCCGAGCTCGTGGACCGTTTCGGTCCGATCCCGCCCGAGATCGATCAGCTCCTGGCCGTGATGGCCATCAAGGTGCTCTGCCGGCGCGCGAATATCGAGAAGGTGGAGGCCGGGCCGAAGGGCATCATCGTGTCCTTCCGCGACAACTCCTTCGCGAACCCGGCGGGTCTCGTGAAATATGTCGGCGAGCAGGGCTCCTTCGCGAAGGTGCGGCCCGACATGAAGGTCGTGTTCCTGCGCGAGACGGAAGACATCGGTCGGCGGCTGAAGACGACGAACCGGATCGTTAAGGAGCTGCTGGCTGTGTCCGAGGGGAAGGCGGTTTCCGCTCTGGTGCCGCCGGCGCCGCCGCCTCCTGCTCAACCGGCGCGGCCTATTCAGGCTAGGTCCCGGCTGCAGTCATTTCCGCCGCGCGGACGCCGGTGATCGGCCTGTCCTGCTGACGGGCTCCCGAGGGCTCCAGCCCGCGGGCGGTCGTTCAGGCCCGGGCGAGGGGGCGGGCGTTGAGATGGCCGTTGAGCAGGGCGGAGACGCCGCCGTTCTCGAGCATGCGGGCGCGGTCCCATACGAAAACCGGCGCGCCGGCCGAGCCCTGGGTCAAGCGCAACCGGGCCGCGAGGGCGAGGATCTCGTCCGAGCTCTTGTCGCCCGGCTTCTGCGGCACCTTCAGGAAGATGGCCGATGGCTGCGGGATGACTTCAAGCACGTCGTCAGCAGCTTCGAAGGAGGTCGTGACGCTCGAGAACCCGAGCTCAGCGAGTTCGGCGGCGAGCGGATCGACGCCGTCGCGTTCCCCGTTGTCGACCACCAGCACCTTCTGAAGATCGTTCATGCCCGCCTGCATCGATTTTACGCCGCAGCGCAACAACTCTGGAGCATGAAGAAGGTTTCACTGTCCAGTCAAGCTATCCCGACGGGCCTGCCGCCGATCCGTTCGATATGCAACCCAGCCTGTTGCCACTCGAATTCGTCTGGTTTGACGTGCTCTGGCCAGGCGAGAGCGGGCCCGCGCAGCAGGATTTGGTCGTCGGAATCGACGCGGAGCTGAAGGAGAGCCGCATCCGGCGCATCCGGTCCCGCGTTGCACAATTCCGGAAGCGAAATCTGGTTGCGGTCAAGCCGCGCCGACGGGATGAGCGCCAACTCGGCGCAGCAGACGACATCGACGACGCTGCACGTTGGCGATTGTCGTCCGTCGAGGGCCAGCGGCGCCTCGTGCACGAGAATGACGGATCGGAGCGTGGAAGGAAGATCCATCCTGGCGAGCGCCGGCTCCATCCAGCCCGGCGCCACCAGATGGGTCGGCTCGGGCCGCAGGAGCGTTGCGCCGAAGGCCGCGGCGTCGAAGACGGCCAGAAATTCGACGGTCGCGCCTGCGACCAAGCCTGCCGCGAGACCCGTCGCGAGTCCCTTCAGGTCGTCCGGCGCGAGCAGGGTCAGCAGGCGCTCTCCGGGCCGCAGCCGCGCCGCGCGAACGATGGGCGCAGCGGCCGCGATAAGGGACCGATAGCTGCGGAAGTAGGCCAGCTTCCCGGACGAGCCGCGCGAGAAACTGACGAGACCTGGCTCCTGCGAAGCACTCCTGACGGGCTGCCTCTCCCGGCGTGGCTCCAGGAGGATTGGGTCGAGGTCGACGACGCCGTCGGGCACCTCAGGCCCGAAGGCAAGCAGGAACCGAAGCCGGAAGAACCCTGCCGCGACGAAGCAGAGCTTCTCGGCGAGCCGCTCGGGACCAAACCTCGTCTGTGTGATGATGGCGCGGATATCGGCCGCTCCTATCGCGTTCGACAATTCGCCCGCGTCGGCGGTCACGTCGAGGAGACACGGCGTCAGCCCCGCATCCCCTGCGGCGAGGATCGACATGGCCGCCTCCGAGCCGTTGGGAAGGCAGATGCCGAGCCTGGCGCCGGGTTCCAGACCGAGACCCGCCAGATAGGCCGAGAGACGCGCGACGGCCTCGGTGCCGACCTCCGCGGTGAGTTCGAAGCTCGGCCGACCGGCCCACTCCTCCCGCCCGGCGGAGTCGCGGAAGGCGGGTCTATCCGGCGTGATCTGCGCGGCGTCGCCGAGCAGGCGACCAAGAGCCGAGCTCGGACCACTTCCCCCCAAGCCGGAATATTCGGCGTGCGGCCGCCCTGGCGCGACGATGGCCATGCCGCTTCGATCAACCCCGATGCATTCGAATCACTTGGCTTCACCTTGGCCGATCGCCTGCCTGGCCGCCATTGCGCGCGGACGGAATCACCAGGATTCTCATGAGCTTCGAGCAGGAGGGCGAGATTCCAGAGACGGGCGGCGCGCGCCGGGAAGGCTCAGTCCGGTACACACCCCTGGAAAACGGGCAGCAGAGCCGCTAGACGAGCGGGTGCGCGTCATGCCCTCGCCTCATTCCGTGGGGATTGACCGGTAGCGCGAAGCGTCGAAAGCGTCTGAGAGCAGCGGCGGCTCCGTCCTACAATCCAAAGAACGAGGAACAGGGATGTCTTCAAGGACACGTCTCGCGTGGTTGGCCAAGCCGCTGGGGCTCGCGATTTCCACGGTGGCCATTCTGGGAGCCAGCAATGCGCTCGCCCAGGCTCAGCGTCCGGCGCAGCGCCCGGCCGCGCCTGCCCAGAGCGCGCCCGCCCAGGACAACAATCAGCAGAATCAACAGGCCCAGACCGGCCCGCTCGTCGTCCAGGTGAAGGCCGAGCCGTCCCAGGCTGAATGGACGAAGGTCTGCGGCAAGGATCCCGGCAACCAGACCGAGATCTGCTACACCACCCGGGACTTCGTGTCCGACCAGGGCCAGCCGGTTCTCGCGGCGGCGGTCTATGACATCAAGTCGAACCCGCCCCAGAAGGTCGTGCGCTTCCTCATGCCGCTCGGCCTGCTGATCCGCCCGGGAATCCGCTTCGCGGTCGACAAGGGCCAGCCGATTCCGGGCGCCTACACGATGTGCTTCCCGAACGGCTGCTTCGCCGAGGCGACCGGCCTGAAGGACGACGTGGTCAACGCCATGAAGAAGGGCACGACGGTCAATGTCAGCGTGCAGAACCAGGTCGGCCGCGAAGTGACCTTCGCGGTTCCGCTCGCCGGGTTCGGCAAGGCCTTCGACGGTGCGCCGATCGACCCGCAGGTTCTCGCCGACCAGCAGAAGCGCCTGCAGGAAGAGCTGGAGAAGCGCAGCGAGGAGCTCCGCAAGCGCCTCGAGGCCTCCGCTGGCCAGGGCGGCGCTCCGGCACCTGCCGGTACGCCGCCGGCCACCCCGGCTCCGAAGCAGTAAGAAAAAGAGGCCGCGTCGCCCAGAGCGCCGCGGCCTCTTCTCATTTCCGGCGGGTCAGTTCGCCCCGCTCATCCTGATCCGGTACGAGCCGTCGCCCTTCGGCTCCAGCACCTCCTCGATCTGTCGATGCCGCAGAGGCACGCCCGAGGTGTCCGGAAGCAGGTTCTGCTCCGAGACATAGGCGATGTACTCGGTCTCCTCGTTTTCCGCGAAGAGATGGTAGAAGGGCTGGTCCTTGGACGGCCGGATCTCTTCCGGAATCGCAAGCCACCATTCCTCCGTGTTGTTGAACACGGGATCCACGTCGAAGATCACGCCCCGGAACGGAAAGATCCGGTGACGGACGATCTGTCCGATCGAGAAGCGGGCGGTGCGGGCCGGAGCCGAGACGGGCATGGAAGGCGATATAGGTTCGGTGGAGTCCTAGCGGAAGCGGTATCAGGCCTTCGAGGCGGAGCTGCCGTCCTTCGTCTCGACGAGGTCGGCGAGATCCGCGATCACCTTCGCCTGCTTCCAGGTGGCATCGTCCTGCATCTTGCCGTCGATCATCACGGCGCCGGTGCCATCCGGCATGGCCGCGAGGATCTTGCGGGCAAAGGCCACCTCGCCGGGATCCGGCGAGAAGACACGCTTTGCGATCTCGATCTGCGTCGGATGGAGCGACCATGCTCCCACGCATCCCATCAGGAAGGCGTTTCTGAACTGGGATTCGCACGCCTCCGGATCGGAGAAATCGCCGAACGGGCCGTAGAACGGCTTGATGCCGTTCGCGAGGCACGCATCGACCATGCGGGCGACCGTATAGTGCCAGAGGTCCTGCTGGGCGACCGAGCGGGCCTGGCCGCCGGCCGGATCTCCGAGCACCTTGTAGTCCGGGTGCCCCCCGCCGACGCGCGTCGTCTTCATCCCGCGCGAGGCGGCGAGGTCGGCCGGGCCGAGGCTCATCCCATGCATGCGGGGGGAGGCGGCGGCGATCTCGTCCACGTTCTTCACGCCTTCCGCCGTCTCCAAGATGGCGTGGACGAGGATCGGCTTCGTGATGCCGTGCCTGGCCTCCAGCTGGGCAAGGAGCTGGTCCACGTAATGGATGTCCCAGACGCCTTCGACCTTGGGCACCATGACGACGTCGAGCTTGGAGCCTACGGCCCCGACGATCTCGAGGAGGTCATCCAGCGCCCAGGGCGAGTTCAGGGCGTTCATCCGGATCCACAG
Organism: Pseudomonadota bacterium; assembly: GCA_023423995.1. Lineage (GTDB taxonomy): Bacteria > Pseudomonadota > Alphaproteobacteria > Rhizobiales > Beijerinckiaceae > Enterovirga. The sequence continues at coordinate 38,102 of JAFAEL010000031.1, forward strand.
CCCCGTCGTGCCGAAATCCGTCTCCTCGGCCATGCGGATGAACCCCTGTCGCGCCTCCAGCTTCTTGTCGGCCGGGATGGCGTCCTCGAGATTGCCGAGGATCACGTCGACCTGTGAGATGAGGTCAGGGACCTTCGCCCGCATCTTCTCCACGTGCGGCGGGACGAAATGGATCATCCGCTCGAGCCGGATCGGCAGTTCACGCAGCGGCGCCGGAGCCCCGATGGCTAACGGCTGGAAGAAACGGCGCGGGAGCTTCATCGGGACCTCGGCAACATCGGCAACGGTGAAGCTTTGTGAGCCGCGCGGCGCGCCAGTCAACCATGCATCGCCGCGCTTGCGAACGCGCTCCCGCATTGCGAGAAGCGCCCGATCCCCGCGAGGCCCGATGCCCGACACGGTCGGCCTGTTCAATCTGCTCTTCCCGTTCTTCGGAGTCATCGCGCTAGGCGTGCTGTTCGCGCGTCTCGCGAAGGTGCCGGAGGCTGGGCTCGCCTGGATGCAGCTCTTCCTGATCTATCTGGCGCTGCCTTGCCTTTTCTTCCGGCTGATTTCCGACAAGCCCATCGGCGAGCTGGCGAACTGGCGCTTCATCGCCGGCACGACGCTGTCCACCGCCATCGCCTTCGCGCTGTCCTTCCTCGCGGGGCGCCTCAACGGCTTGCGGCCGCCCGAGACGGTGCTCGGCGCCGTGGCGGGCTCCTATTCCAACATCGGCTATATGGGGCCGCCGATGATCCTCGGCCTCCTGGGGTCGGCGGCGAGCGCCCCGGTCGCGCTGATCTTCGTGTTCGACACCGTCTTCCTGTTCTCGGTGACCCCGGCGCTCATGGCGGTCGCCGGCATCGAGCGTCGGAGCGCGATCGCGACCGGCATCGACGTCCTGCGGAAGGTCTTCACCCACCCTTTCGTGGTCGCCACCATCGTGGCGGTCCTGTCGAGCCTGCTGGGCATACGTCCTCCGGCCGCCATCGACACGATGATCGGCTGGCTCTCGGGCGCCTCTGCGCCGTGCGCGCTGTTCCTGCTCGGGGTCACGGTCGCGCTTCGGCCGGTTGGCAAGCTCCCGCCGGAGGTCAGCTGGCTCGTCCTCATCAAGCTCGTGCTGCACCCGCTGATCGTGTGGCTGGTGCTGGCGACGATCGGGGGCTTCGATCCGGTCTGGGTCGAAGCGGCGATCGTCATGGCGGCGCTGCCGCCCGCGCTCAACATCTTCGTCCTCGCGCGCCAGTACGACACCGGCATCGAGCGCGCCTCGGCCTGCGTTCTCGTCGGAACAATCTTGTCGATCGTGACGCTGACCGGCTTCATCCTCCTTACGCAGAGCGGGATTCTGCCGCTGACCCCGTTCCGGTAGGCTTTCCGCCGCCGAGCCCGGCCCGCATGACCATGCGCCGGAGCGGACCCACCCGGGCCAGGAGCCCGAGCCCGAAGCCCCGCGCCATGTCGAGTGGCAGAAGCCCCGACAGGATCGCGCGGTTCAGACCGTCGATCGCCGTGCTCCGGATCTGCACGTCGTGCAGCCGCATCCGCTGGTAGCGGGCGAGGAGCGCGGGACTGCCGATATCCTCGCCGGCGGCCCTTGCGGCCGCCACGAGTTCGGTGAGGGCGGCGATATCCGCGAAACCAAGATTCAGGCCCTGCGCCCCGATCGGCGGCACCGCGTGTGCGGCCTCGCCGGCCAGGACCAGCCGTCCGCGGTGAAGCTCTCCCACCCGTAGCGTCGAGAGGGGAACGAGCCCGCGCGGGCCATCGATACCGATCCTCCCGAGGATCCGGTGCGAGCGCGCCTCGATGGCGGCTCCGAGCTCGGCGTCGGGCAGCTTCACCAGGCGTTCCGCGACCCGGGGGCGATTGACCCAAACGAGGCTCGACCTCCGGCCGGGCAACGGCACGAGCGTGAACGGGCCGGAATCGGTGTGGAACTCCGTCGAGACGTCGCGGTGGTCGCGCTCGTGGCGGAGGATGGTCGTGAGGGCGACCTGCGGGTAGCGCGTCTCGCGCGCCTCGAGGCCGGCCATGTCACGCAGGTGGGACTTGCGGCCGTCGGCGGCGACGACGATCCGGCCCGCCACGGCCGAGCCGCTGGCGAGGGTTACCGTCCCCAGTTCCGGGCCTGCCAGCCCGGAGGCGAATTCCGGCACCCAGGCGATCCGGCCATCGCGCTCGACGGCCTTGCCCAGCAGCTCGACCAGGGCCGCGTTCCCGATGTTGCGGCCGAAGGCGGAGAGACCGATCTCCTCCGCTCGGAACTCGACCGGCGGCGGCCGGAAAAGGCTGCCCGTATCGTCCACCAGCCGGAGCACGCGCAGCGGCTGGGACGCGGCCTCGAGCGCCTCCTCCAGGCCGAGGCTCCGGAGGAACGCGAGCGACGTCTCGAGAAGGGCGGCTGTCCGTCCGTCCCGGCGGTCACCGGGCGGTCCGACGAGGGCCGTCGAGAGACCTGCGCGCGAAAAGGCGAGGGCGGCGGCGAGGCCGACCGCCCCTGCGCCCACCACGACGGCATCGAAGTGCTTTTCGGTCATGTGGTCCCCAAGCCACAGGGCAGTTGCCGCCGGCCATCGCGGCTTCTAATGGGTCGGCCAGTGAAGAGGGAGAGAGACATGGTCGCGGCAGTTCGGGTTCATCAGTACGGCGGGCCCGAGGTACTCACTTACGAAGAAGTCGATCTGCCGGCCCCCGGGCCCGGCGAGCTCCGCGTCCGCCAGACCGCGATCGGCGTCAACTACATCGATACCTATTTCCGCAGCGGCCACTACCAGGCCCCGTCGCTCCCCTTCATCGCCGGCAACGAGGCGGCGGGCGAGGTCACGGCGCTCGGGGAAGGCGTCACCGGCTTCAGCGTCGGCGATCGCGTGGCCTATGTGACGGCGCTGGGCTGCTACACGGCCGAGCGCAACGTGCCCGCGGCCGTTGCCGTGAAGCTGCCGGAAGGCGTCTCCGATGAGACCGCCGCCGCCATGATGCTGAAGGGCATGACCGTCGAGTACCTGCTCCACCGCTCCTACAAGGTGCGGAAGGGCGACGCGATCCTCGTCCATGCTGCGGCTGGCGGCGTCGGCCTCATCCTCTCGCAATGGGCGAAGCATCTCGGCGCGACGGTCATCGGAACCGCAGGCAGCGAGGCCAAGGCCGAACTCGCCCGCCAGAACGGCTGTGATCATGTGATCCTGTACCGTCAGGAGAACTTCGTCGATCGCGTCCGGGAGATCACCGGCGGCGAGAAATGCGCCGTGGTCTATGACGGCATCGGCAAGGACACCGTCGTCCAGTCGCTCGACTGCCTCAAGCCGCTCGGGACGCTCGTGAATTTCGGCTCGGCCTCGGGCCCGGTCGAGAACTTCAACCTCGGCCTGCTCGCCCCGAAGGGCTCGCTCTATGTCACGCGGCCCACGCTCAACACCTTCACGGCGAAGCGCGAGTGGCTGGAGGAGATCGCCAAGAACCTCTTCGACGTGGTCGCGTCGGGCGTGGTGAAGATCACCATCAACAAGCGCGCGAAGCTCGCCGAGGCGGCCGATGTGCATCGCGCCCTGGAGGGCCGCGAGACCACCGGCGCGACGATCATGACGCCCTGACCCCAGGGCGTCTCGCGGTCAGACGGCCTGCCCGAACAGGTCGTAATCGTCCGAGCGCTCGATCCGGCAGGTGACGATGTCGCCTTGCCGGAGCGGACGCCGCGAAGCGATGTGGATGGTGCCGTCGATCTCCGGCGCCTCGTATTTCGAGCGGCCCTTCGCGATCGGGCCGCTCGCCTCGTCGATGATGACCGGCAGGCGCTTGCCGACCTTCCGGGCAAGGTTCTTGCGGCTGATCTCGCGCTGGGCGGCCATGAAGCGGTGCCAGCGCCGCTCCTTCACGTCCTCCGGGACAGGCGCGGCGAACTCGTTCGCGGGAGCCCCTGCCACCGGCTCGAACTTGAAGCAGCCGACGCGGTCGAGCTTGGCCTCCTTTAGCCACTCCAGAAGAAGCTCGAAGTCTTCGTCCGTCTCGCCGGGGAAGCCGACGATGAAGGTCGAGCGGATCGCGAGGTCCGGCACGGCAGCCCGCCACGCCTTGATCCGCTCCAGCGTCTTCTCGCCATGGGCCGGGCGGCGCATTGCCTTCAGGACGCTGTGCGAGGCGTGCTGGAAGGGAATGTCGAGATAGGGAAGGACGAGGCCGTCGGCCATCAGCTGCATGATCTCGTCGACATGCGGATAGGGATAGACGTAGTGCAGCCGGACCCAGGCGCCGAGCTGGCCGAGCTCCTTGCTCAGATCGAAAAAGCGTGCGCGAACAGAGTGATCGCGCCACATGCTCTCCGAGTACTTGAGGTCGATGCCGTAGGCACTCGTGTCCTGAGAGACGACGAGCAACTCCTTCACGCCCGCCTTCACGAGCTTCTCGGCCTCGCGCAGCACATCGGCGGCGGGGCGGCTGACGAGGTCACCCCGCAGCTTGGGGATGATGCAGAAGGTGCACCGGTGATTGCAGCCTTCGGAAATCTTCAGATAGGCGTAGTGCCGGGGCGTGAGCTTGATCCCCTGCGGCGGCACGAGGTCCATGAACGGGTCGTGCCGGGGTGGCGACGCCTGGTGGACGGCCGCAAGGACGCTCTCGTATTGCTGTGGGCCTGTGATCGACAGGACCTCGGGGAACCGCTCTCGGATGGCCTCGGGCTCGGCGCCCATGCAGCCCGTCACGATCACCCGGCCGTTCTCGGCCAACGCATCCCCGATCGCCCCGAGCGACTCGGCCTTGGCCGAATCGAGGAAGCCGCAGGTGTTCACGATGACAACGTCGGCCCCATCATGCCGCTTCGTGAGCTCGTAACCCTGCGCCCTGAGCTGCGTGATGATGCGCTCGGAATCGACGAGCGCCTTCGGGCAGCCGAGCGACACGAAGGAGATCTTGGGGGCGACAGCGTTCATCGGTAACGGACGTCCTGGATCCTGGTATCAGCCGATCCCGGCATCCCAGGATCCCTCCACGACAAGTGGAGCGTCGAGCTCGAAGGTTTCGCAATCGGCGGGGGTGCCGGTCTCTTGCATCGCCATGAGGAAGGCTCCGCCGTCGCCAAGTGCGAAGAGCGGTGCATGCCATGTTCCGGGCGAATAGAGAAATGGGGTTTGCGGTCGCGCGATGAAAGCCCGGGCCGATGGGATGTCGGGCGTGCCGTCCGCGGCGGCACCGGAGACGACCACCAGCGCGGCCGCGCCGTCCAGGGCGAAAAAGGCCTGATCCGACTCCGTGTGGCGCTCCAAGAGCATGACCCGGACCGGAAGCGTGCTGCCCGTCACATCGTATCTGGCAAGAACCGCCCGGCCGGAGGAAGCCCGGAAGCTTGCGAGGTCGCGCCGGGTGGCCCGACCCTCGTTGACCAGCCGCGGCGGCAGGTCCGTACCGCTGAGCAGGTGGCCGAATGGGGCGAAAGCTTCTCGCGTGAGTCGCTCGGCGACGAGGCGCATCGGGCTAGAGCCCGGCCGCCTTCCGGAGTGCCGCGTTGATCCGCTCCTGCCATCCGGCACCCTCTGCCTGGAAGTGCTCGAGCACCTCGCGATCGAGGCGAATGGACACGAGCTCCCTGGCCGCCGGGAGCTTCACAGGCTTCGGGGATGCCGTCGCAGGCTCCCCGAGGGGCTTCGTCGTGGCTGCCCGGAACGCTCGCTCCGCCGTTGCTCTCGCGTCGCCGCCACTCCGTCTCGACCGATCCACCATGGCTTCCCTAACTCCTCGTCGAGGACCCGATACACGGAAGCTGCGCCGGGGACGACCTCGATCGCTATCAGCCGCGCCTGCGCTTCTTCTTCGGCGTGGGCCGAAGGACGATGATCTCGATCCGTTCGGAGGCGACGCTGGGCTGGAAGGGGCGGTGGAGGGAGTCACCGAGGACGAGCTGAAGGGTATGCCGTCCCGGCGGGAGGTCGAGCCTCGTCTCCGTCTGCCCGCCGCCGAAATGGATGTGGTTCTTGTCGGCGGGGATCGGCTCGAGTGGATCGAGCGGCGTCTTCACATCGACGAGGAGGTGGTGATGACCTGTGTTGGCGGTCGTCACGCCTGCCTGGGTGACACCCATGCCGCGAAGCCCGAATTGAACGACGAAGGGGCCGCGGATGCGCGCGCCGTTCACGGGGGCGATGAAGTAGACCCTGGCGTCCGCCGGGGCCGCCGTGGGCGGAGGATTGGCCGGCGCCGTGTGGCCGGTATGAGGCGGCGTCGGCTGTGCGAGGGCCGAGACTGGCAGCAACAGAGTCGCCGCCGCGATCAGGTAACGTACCCTTCCCATCGATGCTCCCCCTTCGCTTCGATCCGCGATCTCACATGTCGCGCGCCACCCTGAAGCCGTGGTTCGGATATCTCACGGAGGCGTCGTAGAATTCCCGGCTTGAGATCCGCAGCCCCGCCTCGTCGCTGTTCCAGGCCCCGCCGCGGAGCACGCGCTCGCGGCATTGAGGGCCCGTCCAGGCGGAGCCGTCGCGCGGCGCGCCGCGATAATCCTTGTGCCAGCAATCCTGCGTCCACTGCGTCACCGAGCCGGTGACGCCATGCAGTCCGAAGGCATTGGCCGGGAAGGCCGCGACGTTCGGCGGCGAGCGGGGCACGGGGCGGGTACAGCCGCGGCAGGGGGACATGTCGCTCCGGAACTGGTCCCCCCACCAGAACTTCGTGGTCGTTCCCGCGCGAGCCGCATATTCCCATTCCGCTTCGGTCAGCAGCCGATAGGCGCGGGCGGCTCGCCGGGACAGCCAGGAGAGATAGGCTTGCGCGTCGTTCCAGCTGACGTTGCGAACCGGTTCGTTCGGCTCCCCGCCGGGATCGAAGGAGCATGCCCCTTCGGCCGCGCATTCCCGCCACTCGGCGACCGTCACGGGAAAGCGGCCGGCTGCGAACCGGCCGACCGTCACCTCGCGAACCGGGCGCTCGGTTGGATCGGCCGTGCTCCCCATGCGGAACTTGCCCGCCGGCAGCGCGACCAGTTGCGGGCACCCCTGGCAATCCTGGGTGACGCCCGGCGGCAGAGCCGGGAGTTCAGGCCGGGAAGGCGCCGCAACCTCCTGGGTCTGAGCGGGCCGGGGCGCCTCGCGCCGGCTGGGCTGTTCGGCGGGCGCGATGAGCGGGGCCGGTGCCGGCGGAACCGCCGCCGGCGGCGGGAGCACCGCCTCGGCCGGCGCCGGTCGTGGCTCCGGAGGCGAGGGTGCAGGAGGAGGTAGCAGAGCGACGCTCGGTGCCGGATCGGGCGTGGTACGAGCAGGATCAGGGCCGGGACGAGCCGGCTCCGGAGTTGGACGCGCGGCTTCCTGGAGGGGACGAGTCTGCTCTGGGGCCGGACGCGCCGGTTCCGTGGGCGGCTCGGGCGCCCGCACGGTCTGCCTTTCGGGAGATCGCTGCGGCACCGTAACGGGTGCCGGAGCAGGCTGCGTGACAGCCGCTGTGTTTCCGGACGTCGTTTGCGCCGAACCCGGCGAGGGCGAGGAATCCTCGCCGAGCCGCTGCGAGAGGAAAAAGCCTGCCCCGGCGCTCACGAGCAGCGCCAGGGCGGCCGCGCCGGCCACCAGCCAGCGCGGCCGCGGTGCGGCGGAACCACGGGTCGATATCCGTGTGGTTTCCGGCTCCCAGGCGGCGACCTCCGCCATGCTCGCAGGGCGGTCCTCCGGCCGCGGCTGGAGCATCTTGGCCAGGAGCGGCCGGAAGGATGGGTCGATCCGCTTGAGGTCCGGGAGGACCTGGCGCTTCCGAACCACATCGAGCTGCGTGCCGCCCATGTTGAGCGGCTCCCCGAGGAGCGCTGCCGCGAGGGTCAGCCCGAAACTGTAGATGTCGGACTTGGTCCCCGCCGTGCCGCCATAGAGGCCGACCTGCTCGGGCGAGGCGTAGTTCGACTTGCCGGCAAACCGGTCGCCGATGACGGTTCCGCCCCCGAAGGCGCTCCGGGCGATGCCGAAATCGATGAGCTTCGCCCGTGACGCGTCGCCGTCCGGAAGGATGATGTTGTCCGGCGAGACGTCGCGGTGGACGATGCCCGCCCGGTGGGCGGAGTCCAGCGCCGAACCGATGCGGCGCTGCAGGATGCGCACGCTCGAGAGCGGCAGGGGCCCCTGCGCGATGAGGTTCGAAAGCGAGGTGCCCTCGACCAGTTCCATCGCCAGGTAGGGGCATTGCAGGTCCGGATCCGTCGTGAAGACGTAGTAGCGGACGACGGCCTCGTGCTGGAGGTTGTGGAGTGCCGCAGCCTCCTTCCGAAACAGCGCGAGGACGGTGTCGTTCTCGGTCAGGTCCGCCCTGACCATCTTGATGGCGACCTTGATCCCGGTCTCGATGGCCCGGCCGCTGAAGACCTCGCCCATCCCGCCGGTCGCGATCAGCGACTCGATCTCGTAGATGCCGTTGAGGCGGGTTCCCGGACGGATCTGCCGCCGGAACTGCGCCGGGAAATCCGATGGCTCCTTCATGCGAGCCTCCAAGGTCGCGCCGAACCTCTGCCCCCAGCGGCTCGGACGAACGGGATGGGTTCCCGAAAGCTTCCCAGACTCTGACTGGGACTCGGTTCCCAGGCTGCGCGTTTCACCGCCTATGCCCCGCCTCTGCCACTCGCATCATGCACAAGAGGCACGTGGCGAGTGTGCTCCAGGGCACACGACGCGTGATCCGCGCTCTCTGAAGAATAGCGCGACTGAAGCCGTCGGCGAAGTGGTGCAAAGAAGAATCGGGCCCCGTTTCCTGCGGAAGACGCGTCCGAGGCTCGTTCAGGAAACCCTCCGTCTGCTGACGGTGACATCTTCACGGCCGAGACTAAGCCTCGGGCGGCCCTCACGGCAGGATCGGGCTGCGCACGACAGGAGCGGCTTCGCTCAAGACGCCGTGCGTCGAGATGGATTAGGATTTCGGCGATTTGCGCCGATTTTCTCTTTCTGTCACCGCAGGGAGAAGATTCATTCTCCCAGGGTGACTGCGATCGCCTGCTCCCTTTCCTTGCCCTTCCTTGTTCAAGCCGCAATATTGCACTGCACGTTCTGACAGGTCGGGTAGATGAACCGTCGAGAGATTTTGGCCACGATCGGCGCGGTCGCGCTCAGCGCTGGTTCTGCGCGCACGGCGTTCGCAGAAGCGCCCCGCCGGGGCGGCGTGCTCACCGTGCAGCTCAATGGCGAGCAGCGGGTCCTGAACCCCGCCATCCGGGCCTCGACGGGCGTCTACATCATTACCTCCAAGATCATGGAGGCGCTGGTCGATCTCGATAAGGACGGAAAGCCGAGCCCGGTCCTCGCGACGAGCTGGGAGGCGGCCCCGGACGGGAAGACGATCACGTTCAAGCTGCGCGAAGGCGTGACCTGGCATGACGGCAAGCCCTTCACCTCCGCGGACGTCCAGTACACGGCCATGGAGATGTGGAAGAAGTACCTGAATTACGGTACCCAGCTTCAGCAATATCTCGACGCCGTCGATACGCCGGACGCCAATACGGCCGTGTTCCGCTATTCCCGGCCGATGCCGACGGACCTGCTTCTCCGCGCGCTCTGCGACCTCGGCTACATCGCCCCGAAGCACGTCTTCGAGGGGACGAACGTCCTCGAGAACCCGGCGAATACGGCCCCGATCGGCACCGGCCCGTTCAAGTTCGTCCAGTACGAGCGGGGCCAGTACGTCATCGCCGAGCGGAATCCGAACTACTGGCGCAAGGATTTCCCCTATCTCGACCGCATCGTCTGGCGCTTCATCACGGACAAGGCGGCGGCTACGGCCGCGCTCGAGACAGGGCAGGTGCAGACTTCGGAATACAATGCGCTCGCGCTAGCCGATCTCGACCGGCTGAAGAGCGACAAGCGGTTCACGGTTTCGAGCCGCGGCCTCGAGGCGAACGCGTTCAACAACACCCTCGAGTTCAACACCCGCCGGAAGGAACTCTCGGACGTACGGGTCCGGCGCGCGATCGCGCATGCGATCGACGTGCCCTTCTTCATCGAGAACTTCATCTACGGCGAGGGCAAGCCCGCTACGGGGCCGATCCCATCCTCCTCGACCGCCTTCTATCCGGAAGGATCGAAGCCGCCCTACGAGTTCGACGTGAAGCGCTCGAACGCGCTGCTTGACGAGGCCGGCTACAAGCGCGGCGCCGGCGGCATCCGCTTCTCGCTGAAGCTCGTACCGATCCAGAACGGCGAGGACGTGCCGCTGCTCGCGACGTTCATCCAGCAGTCGCTCCAGAATGTCGGCATCCGGGTCGAGATCGTGAACCTCGACAATGCCGGCGCGCTCGCCACCGTCTATCGCGAGTGGAACTTCGACCTGGCGACGGGCTGGCACCAGTACCGGGGCGACCCGGCGGTCTCCACGACCGTCTGGTATCGTTCCGGCTCGCCGAGGGGCGCGCCGTGGACGAACCAGTATGGCTGGCAGTCGGACGCCGTCGACAAGCTCGTCGACGATGCGGCGGCCGAACTCGATCCGGCCAAGCGCAAGGCGCTCTACGCCCAGTGGGTGAAGGCCGTGAACGAGGAGATCCCCGTTTGGATGATGACCGAGCGGACCTTCCTGGCGGCCACGTCCAAGAAGGTGAAGAACGACCACAACTACCCGCGCTGGGGCTCGGGCGACTGGCACGACACCTGGATCGAGGGGTAAGGAAGCCCTGTCGCCTCTCCCCGTGCGAACGGGGAGAGGTCGAGCGACCCAAAGCGTCGACCGCGTGAGGGGCAGAATGCTGCGCCTCCCACCGCCCCTCATCCGGTTGCTCTGAACCCGGCTGTTGCCGAGTTCAGCCTATCGGCACCCAAGTCGGGCAGGCCCGACTTGCGTTCGAGCAACTCGACTTCTCCCCGCTGGCGGGGAGAAGATGGCCGCACCCATGACCATCCTCCTCCTCGCCCTCCGCCGGCTGGCCGCGAGCCTCCCGACGCTGCTCCTGATCCTCGTCGGACTGTTCCTGCTGCTGCAGCTCGCGCCCGGGGACACCGTTGACGCGCTCATGGCGCAGATGGGCGGGGGAGACCCGGCGACGGCCGCCGAGCTCCGCCGGTATTACGGGCTGGACCTTTCGGCGGCCGCGCAGCTCGGGCGCTATGTCCTCCGTCTCGTCCAGCTCGATCTCGGGATGTCGGCGATCTACGGCAAGCCAGTCGCGGACGTCATTGCCGAGCGGCTCCCTGTAACGCTCCTCCTGATGGGAACTTCGCTCACGCTCGCCTTCATCGGCGGGATGACCCTCGGCGTGATTGCGGCGCGGACCGTCGGCCGCTGGCCCGACACCCTGCTGTCGACCTTCGGCCTGATCTTCTACGCGACGCCGTCCTTCTGGTTCGGCCTGATGGGGATCGTGGTCTTCGCGATCACGCTCGGCTGGCTGCCGTCAGGCGGCTTCGAGGAGGTCGGGTCGGGCGCAACGGGCCTGGAGAGAGCGCTCGACATCGCGCGCCACCTGGTGCTCCCGACCGTGACACTCGCCCTCATCTTCCTGGCGACCTACCTCCGGGTGATGCGGACCGCGATGCTGGAGGTCATGAACCTCGACTTCGTCCGCACGGCCCGCGCCAAGGGCGTCGGCCAGACGGCAGTCACCATCCGTCACGCGCTCCGCAATGCGCTCCTGCCCATGGTCACGATCCTCGGCCTGCAGGCGGGCACGATGCTCGGCGGTTCGGTCGTGGTGGAAAGCGTCTTCGCGCTGCCCGGCCTTGGCCGCCTCGCCTATGAATCGGTCGTCCAGCGCGATCTCAACACGCTTCTCGGCATCGTGTTCGTCTCCGCCATCCTCGTCATCCTCATCAACTTCGTGGTCGACCTTCTCTACGCCTGGCTCGACCCGCGCATCGCGGCGGGCGCCTGAGATGGTGCTGCTCGACCGCTATCGGCGCAGCCCGGCCTCGATCGTCGGGGCCGTGCTTCTTCTTCTCGTGATCGGGGTCGCCGTCGCGGCGCCGTTCGTGTTCCCGAAGGACCCGCTGAGCCTCGCCGGACGCCCGCTGCAATGGCCGATGGCGAACCCGCGCTTCTGGCTCGGGACGGATCCGAGCGGCCGCGACATCGCCTCGCAGATCTTCCACGGCGCCCGCGTGGCCCTGCTCATCGGGCTCGTCGCGGCCGTGATCTCGGTTGGAATCGGGATCGTCATCGGAGCCCTCGCGGGCTTCTACGGCGGCTGGGTCGACACGCTGCTGATGCGCGTGGCGGAGGCCTTCCAGACGCTTCCGAGCTTCCTCCTGCTGCTCGTGTTCGTCGCGGTGTTCGGGTCCGACATCATCACCGTGACGATCGCGATCGGCCTCGTCTCCTGGCCGGCACCGGCACGCCTCACGCGGGCCGAGTTCCTCTCGCTGAAGAACCGCGAATTCGTGCAGGCCTGCAGGGTGCTCGGCATGAGCGATGCCAAGATCATCTTCCAGGAGATGCTGCCGAACGCGCTTCCCCCCGTGATCGTCTACGGCAGCATCGTCATGGCGACAGCGATCCTGCTGGAGAGCGCACTCGCCTTCCTGTCGCTCTCAGATCCGAACATCGCCTCATGGGGCAACCTGATCGGGGCCGGCCGCGGCGTGCTGCGCACGCAATGGTACGTGTCGGCCATTCCCGGCGTTGCGATCCTGCTCACCGTGTTGGCCGTATCGCTCGTCGGGCAGGGGCTCAACGACGCGCTCAATCCGCAACTCCGCAACTCCGGCGATTGAGCCGGGGCGCTTCTCTAGAGGAAACCTCCCATGTCCCTGGCGCTCGACCATATCGTGATCGCAGTTGCGGATCTCGACGCAGCCTTCGACGACTACACGAAGCTCGGCTTCACGGTGATCCGCGGCGGCGAGCACGCGAACGGCATCACGCACAACGTGCTCGTCGTCTTCCAGGACGGAGCCTATCTCGAATTGATCGGCTGGAAGACGCCGGAGCCGGGCAACCGCTGGTCCGACATCTTCCACACTCATGGCGAGGGCTTCGTCGACCATGCGCTCCTGCCCGACGACATCCCCGGGATCGTCTCGCGCGCCCAATCACGCGGGCTGGACATCGCCGACCCGATCGATGGTGGGCGCAACCGCCCGGACGGACAGCGCCTGGAATGGCAGACGGCGCGCTCGCCGAAGCCGGACGTGCCGTTCCTGTGCGGGGACGTCACGCCGCGTGCCGGTCGGGTGCAGGAGGGCGAGGTGCGGGTTCACCCGAACGGCGTCACAGGTGTGGCGAGCCTCACGATCGCCGTGAACGACGCCGACGTGTCCGCGAAGCGGTATGCGGCGCTGCTCGGCGGCGACGTTCCGAAGGTTGAGGAGGGCGTCGTCGGCGATGCCCCGGCGCGCACGGCCTCTTTCCGGCTCGCGAACGGCACCCGCGTGACCCTGGCGAGCCCGGTCGGCGCCGAGGGCGAGCTCGCGAAGGCGCTCGCGGAGCGCGGCGAGGGTCCCTTCGCGGCCGTGTTCGCCGCGACCGGCGGCGCCGCGCGGGAACTCGATCCGGCGCTCACGCACGGGGCGCGCCTGTCGATCGCCTGAATGGAGGGTACGATGCTCGAGCTGCCCTGCTTCTACACGCTCTCGTCCCCCTGGGCTTATCTCGGGGGGCCGCAACTCCAGGACATCGTGCGGCGGCATCGGGTTCGGCTCGTGCTGAAGCCGTACGATTTTCAGGAGGTCGTGCCGAAGACCGGCGGCGTGCCGATCCGGACCCGGCCGCAGCCTCGGCGCGACTACCATCGCACCGAGCTGGCACGCTGGAGCGCCTATCTCGGCCTGCCGCTCAATCTCGAGCCAAAGCATTACCCGATGCAGAACCCGGCCCCGAACTGGAACAAGTTCGCGGGCTGGACGGTCATCGCGGCCCAGCAAGCCGGCCTGGATGCCTTTCCGCTCTCGCACGCGATTCTGCGCGCGCTCTGGGCGGAGGAGCAGGACATCGCTGACCCGGCCGTGCGCCGCCGCATCGCGGACGAGAACGGCTATGACGGGGCGGCGCTCGTGTCGCTGGAGACGAGCGATACGGTCCAGGCCGAGTACCGGGCGAACGGCGAGGAGGCGGAACGCCTGGGCGTGTTCGGCTCACCCACGCTCGTCATCGGCGACGAGCTGTTCTGGGGCCAGGACCGCTACGGCTTCGCCGACCGGGCGCTTGCCCTTCGGGCGGCCGCGAGGTCTTAGCTCCCCAGGCCTGAAGCGATCCTCCGGCCGGGCTCGACCCGGAGTGGAGTGGGACGCGTCAGCGCCTGATCACCACGGCATCGGGGGCGCGGCGGCGCTCCCAGCCTTCCCGCTCCAGCTCGGGCACGAGTTCCTGCCCGGCCGGATAGCCGAGGCAGAAATAGCCGATCAGATTCCAGGACGGCGGGACGTCGAGGGCGGCGGCGACCTCCGCTGGATCCAGGATCGAGATCCAGCCGAGCCCGATGCCCTCGGCCCGCGCCGCGAGCCAGATCGTGTGGACCGCCATCACGGCCGAGTAGGCGAGCGTGGCCGGCATGGTCCGGCGGCCGAGGCCGTGGCCCTGGGGCGGATCGGGATCGACAAACACCGCGAACTGGCACGGCGCCTCGTCGAAGCCGGCGAGCTTGAGCCGGGCGTAGAGGGCGGCGCGGTCCTCCGACTGGGACTGCAGCGCATCGGCGTTGCATCGCTCGAAGGAAGCCCGGACGGCGGCGCGGCGCCCGGGCTCTTCGACCACGACGAACCGCCAGGGCTCGCTCAAGCCGACCGAGGGCGCGAGGCAGGCAAGCTGGATCAGGCGCTCCAGCGTGCCGTCCGGGAGCGGGTCCGTCTTGAACCGACGCACATCCCGCCGCCAGGCGATCAGCTGCGCGAGGCCATCTCGAAAGTCCGTGCCGAACTGCATGGCAGCACCTTCAGAGGGCAAAGAACGGCGTGCTCTCGAGTTCCGGCTCGGCGAAGGCTTCGAGCAGCTTTCGCTGGTGATCGAGGTCCTCGCGGAAGAGCGCCTGCGCGACGCCGACCGCGAGCTTGTTTGCGCCGATTTCGACGCCGGGGATATCGCCGGAGAGCTGGCGATGGCTCAGATGGGCGGAGTAGTTGAACAGGTGGATGCGGGACAGGGCCGGGCTGCTGTCGGGCATCTTTCCGACCAGTTCGAACGCCCGGCCGAGATAGGGGAAGCGCGCGAGGGCCGGACGCCGGAGTTCCTCGGGCGGCTGGTAGCGATCGCCCCAGGTCGCCGCCTCGTCAGCGATCGCCCGCAGTTCGGGCGTGGCCGCGAGGTCGACCTTGAACCCCGTCCCGACGATCAGGAAGTCGGCGCGGGCATCGGGCCGCCCATCGATGCCGAGCCGGACACCCGACCCGTCCCGGGCGGCGGAGGTGATCGGTGATCCAAGGTGGATGCGGAATTGCTCGTGCCGGATCGTCCTGTGCACGGTCTCGTGCGGGGGCGGCGCCTGCAGGTCCTCGAGATAGACGCTGAACGCCCATCTCTCGGCATCGTCCAGCGCCTCCCAGCCATGGTACCAGCCCGGATTGGCGGTGCCGCGGCTCTTGTTGACCTGGGGCAGGACCTTGCGGCGGACATACATGTCGACGGCGCGGGCGCCAGCCTCGAGCGCGGTCGCAGCGTTGTCCCAGGCCGAAGCGCCGCCGCCCAGGACGGCGACCTTCCGGCCGCGGAGCCTCTCGAAGTCGATCGGGTCGGCAGAGTGCGCAGCAAGGTCGGAGAAGAGCGAGGCATCGACGAAATCGGGGATGTAGCCGCCCCCGATCCCGCCACGTCCCGTCGCGAGGACGAGGTGCCGGACGAAGCGGGTGCGGTCTCCCTCCGGGCCGCGCAGCGAAACCTGGAGCAGGTTGCCGGCAGGCTCGACGCTCACGAGTTCCGTTTCGTTCGTGACCGGCAGCGCGAGAACCCGGGCCAGCCAGCCCAGATACTCCGCCCAGACGGCGTTCGGGATCTTGTAGAGCGCTTCCCAGCCGGCATCGCCCTCCCGGGCCTCGTACCAGGCACGGAAGGTGAGGGCTGGGATGCCGAGCGCCGGCCCGGTCAGGTGCTTCGGCGAGCGAAGCGTCTCCATGCGGGCGAAGGTGGTCCAGGGACCCTCTCGGCCGGCTGGCGCACGGTCCACCAACTCCAGGTGCCGCACGCCAACGGAGATCAGGGCGGATGCCGCAGCGATGCCGAGCATTCCCGCCCCGACGACGAGCACGTCGAGCACCTCCGAGCCGTCGGGCGCGGTGACGCGGGCAGGCCAGTTCGCAGGGGGGAAGTTGAGACGCGCAAGGTCGGCCCGCAGGCGGCCTTCGAGCGCAGCAAGGCCGCTCATGGGTGGGTCATCTACCCGGCAAGGGAACCGTGGAAAAGGGGAATCCGACGCCCCGTCTTCCACTTGTCGACAAAGCCGCCTGAGAGGCCTGATCGGCGCTCCGTTCCGGCCAGACCTAGGCGCAGGAAGTAGTCCCGACAGAGCACGAGGGAAACTGCCCCGCACCTCGGAATAACCGTCGAGACCATCCGCCATGCACACGGGCGGACCGGCGGGGTCCGGAGGTACGTCCAAGTTGAAGAAGCACCCTCGACCGCCCTGTGATGAAGCTTGAAGGTGGGGTGCCGCCAGTCGGCGCCGTCGAGGACATCCCTTGGGCAGGCACCTGATTCCGGAGAGCTGCGTGAGCGACGTGCAGCATGAGATCCTCGAAGCGGACCAACTCCCTCAGCTGCGAAATGATTGGCTCAGCCTGGAGGCGTCGGCGACCGGCTTCCAGACCTATGATTGGTGCCACGCCTGGGTGAAGGCGGCCGGCGAGGCCGGCAGCCCGGAGAGCGTCCGGATCCTGGTTCAGAGAGTGGCCGGGAAGGTGGCGCTGATCTGGCCCATGGCCATTCGGCAGCTCGGACCCTGCCTCATCCTGCATACGCTGGGAGAGCCCGCGACGCAGTACAGCGAGGTTCTGATCCGCGACGATCCCCAGGGCCAGGAACTGCTCGCACTGGCCTGGGCCGCCATCTCGTCATGGAAGGGCATCGACGCGATCGAACTGCGCCGCGTGCGTCAGACCTCCAAACTGTCGCAACTGGAGGCCCTGCGCCGTTTCGAAGCTCCCGGATCGCTCGAGGCGGCCCCCTATGTCGATGTCTCTGGAAAGGCTGGCGGAAGCGCCATCGGGCAGCGGACGGGCCGATCCCGGAATGCGCTCCGCCGCCATGAGCGCCTCCTGTCCGAGCGCGGGGAGGTCCGGTTCGAGATCCTCAGGGGCCCAGAGGACCAACTCGGCGCCTGCCGCGAGGCCCGGATCCTCAAGGACAGTTGGCGCGCGCGTAAGATGATCGTCACGGCCGGTTACGCGCACCCGGCAAGCCAGGGCTTTCTGGAAAGCCTGGCCGAGCAGGGTCAGCTCTGTGGGGCGAGGTTGCGGGTGGGCGAGGACACCGCGGCGATCGAGATCGGGATGGTGAGGAACGGCGTCTACCTGTCGCTCGTGCAGAGCTACGACGAGCGCTTCTCCCGCCATGCTCCAGGCCGGATTCTCTTCTGGCGCTTTCTCGACGAGTGCCCGAAGCTCGGCATAAGCGTTTTCGACTTCCTTGCTCCGGCGACCAGGCACAAGCAGGAATGGTCGGAGGGTGCCGTCGCAACGCGGGACTACTTCGTCCCGATCTCCAGGCGGGGGCGCGTCGCCGCCTACTACCTCTCCCACACGAAGCCGGCCCTCAAGCGGATCTATCTCAGGCTTCCCGGATGGGGGAAGAAGATCGCGGAACGGTCCCTGCTGCGATTGAGCTGAGAGGCAAGTCTCCGCGGGCGCGCCAGCGCCCCCTCTATGCGGACTTGGCGAACCTCTCCGGCCGGTTCGGCGCTCCGGGCCTGAGCCGACGGAGACCTCGAAGCATCCGCCTGGCGACACGCGACACGAACCGTGCCCAGTGATGCGCGTGCGATGCGGGGCCGGTGTCGGTCGCCAGCCACCTGAGCCTGGACGCATAGGCGAGGGAGGCTTCATCGCAGGCACGCTTGAGCGGATCGGCATAGAAGGCCGCGATCTTGCCCGATGACATGCCGGGGCTCGCCAGCCAGCCGGGAACATGCTCCCGCAGGCGTTCGACATCCGTCAGGACCTTGAGGGTCCCGGTGCCCGTCGCCGGGCAGGGCACCGCGAACGCGTCCCCGATCGCCACGACCCCGTCGGCCTCGACCTTGCGCATCGCCTGGAGGTCGGTGGGCCGGATCTTCACCGGTCCGACCACCTGATAGGGCCCGGTCAGCCGCGCGAGGCGCGGCAGCAGAGCCTCGAGGGCCTGCGTCGGGTCTTCCCGAAACCTTGCCACCCTCGGGTCCTTCAGCGGCATGTACAGGAAGAGATTGGCGCGCATGGTCCGCTCGAGGCGGAAGAGCGTGATGTAGCCGACGTCGTCGCCGACCCGTTCCGCATTGTACTGCAGGCCCTGGAAGGCGAACTCGAGCCCGTCCGTACGCTGGAGGTCGAAGCCGAGCGTGAGGGAATGGCACCTGCTGAGCAACTCGCGCTCCATGCCGAGCTTCTCGAGCAGGGACCAATTCAACCCGCTGGCCATGACGACCAGGCGCCCCTTGATCTCGCTGCCATCGAGGAGGCGTACGCTTGGCGCGGTGGCGCTCGGCTGGATCTCCTCCGCCCAGGAGACGTACCTCTTCACGGCGTTCGGGACCTGCGCCCGGACCGCGTTGACGAGGTCTTCGTAGCGAAAGCTGCCCTGGTGGAACGGCACCTTGTCCAGGAGCCGTCCGAAGCGGGCTATCCAGAGTTCCTCCATATGCGTGGAGATCCTGGAGACGCATTCGAAGAGACCCAGCCGACGAAGAATCTCGAAGCGGTAGCCTTCGAGCTTTTCGCACCGGAAATCGGCGGGGTATTTCTCGTGCGGATCGATGAGAGCCACGTCATAGCCGGCTCGGCCAAAGACTGTCGCTACGAGGGCGCCGGCAAACCCGCCCCCGACGACGATGATCTCTGCTTCCATCAAGATTTTGTCTCTGAGGCTGATCGAAGAGAGGCAATCCGAAACAGCATCAGGTTGCCGGATTGACTGGCGAGGAGAGTGTTTGGAGCGGGTGGGTCGGTGCCGCCCCGACCGCCAGACGAGGGGGAACCTCGTCGTCGCCTGCTTCACCCGCGTTGGATCAAGCATCCGATGCTCGCGGCAGCCCCACAACTTGTCTGGCGAGGTAATCCTCCGCGCCGGCTTCCGCGAAAGCTCATCTGGCGTAGGGCCTGATCGCGTCAGCTCCTCGGGTGGCGCCAGGGCTCCGGACGGGCGAGCAGCCCGTCCGGCCGCATCGGGCAGCCGCCGCCTTCGGAACGCAGGCCGGCCGAACCCACTTGATCCGTCTCAATCTGCCGAGCCGCGCGCTTGCTAGCTTAGCGGCAGGATCTGGGGGATTGCTCATGGCCATCGAGGGTTTGAAGAACCTGCTTGTCGGCTTCACCAAGGACGATGCGCGCCCGAGTTGCGCGGCGGCCTATGCCATCTCGCTCGCCAGGCAAGCCGGCGCGCACCTCACGATCCAGGGTCTATCCGCGCGGATCGTCGTCGCCGCCGTGGTTGCGACGGAGTTCGCACAGGGACTCGTCGCCGACGACAACCGCCGTCGCCTCGCATTGGCGGAGGCCGCCACGGACTCGGCGCGGCAGGACGCGGCGGCGCAAGGCGTTCCCTGCACAAGCGAGGCGATGCAGCTGCCGCTGACCGATGCCGCGTCCGCGTTGGGTCGGCGGGCGCGCCTGCATGACCTGACGATCATGGACGGGCCGGAGGACCTGCTCTCGTTTCCGAGGGCGATGGTGGAGGAGGTGCTGTTCACGAGCGGGAGGCCGGCCATCATCCTTCCGAGAGCGGCCGAGTCGTTCCAGCCCGGTCACGTCATGGTGGCGTGGGACGGCAGTGCCGCGGCCGCCCGGGCGGTGAACGAGGCGATGCCGCTTCTCAGGGCCGCGGAGGAAGTCAGCCTGGTTACGGTGGCCGAGGCGAAGAAGGAGGCCATGATCCCAGGCTCCGAAATCGCCCCCCACCTCGCGCGACACGGGGTGAATGCGACGGTGGTCGATCTTCATCCCGGCACGCGCGATGTCGCGACCGCGCTCCGCGAGCAGGCGCAGACCCGGCGGACGAGCCTCATCGTGATGGGCGCCTTCGTCCATTCCTGGTGGCGCGAGGTCACGCTCGGGGGTGTGACGGAGGCGTTCCTGGAGAAGCCGCCGGCTCCCCTCTTCCTGGCCCATTGAGGGCAGCGCTACGGAACCAGGACGGCGGCGCCGATGAGGCGTCCCTCGCGGAGGTCGGACAAGGCCTCGTTCGCCTGGGACAGCGGGTAGGGCACCGTCTGTGTCCTCACGCCGGCTTTTGGTGCGATGCTCAGGAAATCGAGCCCGTCCTGCCGCGTGAGGTTCGCCACGGAGACGACCTGCCGCTCCTCCCAGAGGATGCGGTAGGGAAAGCTCGGGATGTCGCTCATATGGATCCCGCCGCAGACGACACGGCCGCCCTTGCCGACCGCCCGTAGCGCCCCCGGCACGAGCGGTCCCACCGGAGCGAAGATGATCGCCGCGTCCAGAGGGGAAGGAGGCGCCTCGTCGGACCCTCCCGCCCAGGCTGCGCCAAGCGAGCGCGCGAAGTCCTGCGCCGCGTCGTCACCCGGCCGCGTGAAGGCGAAGACCCGGCGTCCCTGCCACGAGCAAACCTGCGCGATGATGTGGGCCGCGGCGCCGAACCCGTAGATACCGACCGTCCCCGCATCGCCCGCAGCCACGAGCGATCGCCATCCGATGAGGCCGGCGCAGAGCAGCGGGGCCGTCGCGACCGGATCGTCGAAGCCGTCCAGAGGGAAGGCGAAATGCGCATCGGCGACCACGTGGGTCGCAAAGCCTCCATCCCGCGTGTAGCCGGTGAAGAGCGGCGTATCGCACAGGTTCTCCCGGCCGCCGGCGCAATAGGGGCAATGCCCGCAGGTATGGCCCAGCCAGGGCACGCCGACCCGCTGGCCGAGCGAGAGCCCGGCAACGCCCACTCCGACGGCGTCGATCCGGCCGACGATCTCGTGGCCCGGTATGATCGGCAGCTTCGGGTCGGGCAGGTCGCCATCGACAACGTGCAGATCGGTCCGGCAGACGGCGCAGGCCTCGACGGCGAGGCGTATCTCGCCAGGTCCAGGCGCGGGCAGAGTGAGCTCCTCCATCCGGAGAGGCTGGCCAAGGGCGTGCAGGACCATGGCCCTCATCGAAACCTCCGCTTCGCCAGCAGGTCTGCCTTCCCCGCCCGGCACCCAGTCACCGGCGGACCGGCGGACCGGCGATGCCTGACAGCGGGCCTCGCTGCGCAACGCTCAAACGGCCGCGGCAACCATCGCGCAGCTCGCGAGCGCCATCACGCCCGTCGAAACCCAACCGAGCCACTTGAGACCGCCCGCAACAGCGAACCGCCCCATCACGTCCTGGCGCGTACTGAACAGCATGATGATCGCCATGACGGGTACGGCGGTGACGCCGTTGATCACCGCGCTCCAGAACAACGCCTTGATCGGGTCGATCCCCGTGAAGTTCATCGCCATCCCGACGAGCGTGGCGAGGCCGACCGTGCCGTAGAAGGCCTTCGCCTCGTTCCAGCGCCTGGAGTACCCCGTCGGCCAGCGCCGGGCTTCACCGAGCGCGTAGGCCGCCGAACCTGCCAGGACGGGCACTGCCAGCAGGCCCGTCCCGATGATGCCGAGCGCGAAGACGGCAAACGCGAACTGCCCAGCGATGGGCCGCAAGGCTTCAGCGGCCTGAGCGGATGTCTGGATCTCCGTGATGCCATGGGCATGCAGGGCCGCGGCGGTGGTGACGATGATGGCAAGGGCCACGATGTTCGACACTCCCATTCCGACGAGCGTGTCGATCTCGATCCGGTGGAGCGCCACTTGCCCTTGCTCAGGGGCGTCGAGCAGGTCCTTGCGGCGGGCGTATGCGCCGATCTCCTCGACCTCCTCGGCGGCCTGCCAGAAGAACAGGTAGGGGCTGATCGTCGTGCCGAAGACGGCAACCACGGTGGTCAGGTAATCCGCCGAGAAAGTGATCTGCGGCCAGAAGAGGGATGCCGCAAGCGCTCCCCAATCCACATGCACAGTCACCAGGGCCGCGAAATAGGCGAAGAGGGCGAGCGTGAGCCACTTCAGTACGGCTACGTACCGCGAATACTGAAGAAAGACCTGCAGGTACACGCAAAGGCCTGCGAACAGGAGGATGTAGGGCCAGCGCGGGCCCGGAGCCAGCAGCGTCACAGCATCGGCCATCGCGCCGAGATCTGCTCCGAGATTGATGGTGTTCGCCGTGAGAAGGAGCAGGACGACCAGCTGGAGCAGCCAGTTCGGATAGTGCATGCGCAGCACGCCGGCGATGCCGTGGCCCGTGGTGCGTCCGACCCGGGCGGAGATCATCTGGATCGCCGCCATGAGCGGGTACGAGAACAGGAGAATCCAGGAAAGCTGGTAGCCGAACTGCGCCCCGGCCTGGCTATACGCCGCTATGCCGCTCGGATCGTCGTCGGATGCCCCGGTGATGAGGCCGGGACCGAGCACGCGGAAAAGCCGCGACCGGAATCGCTCGATGGCAGGGGAGGGCCACTCGGGATCGTCGAGTTCCGTCCGATCCTGTTCGGCCTCCTGCTTGTCTCGGCCGTCCTGCATCGGGGAACCCTCCGGGACAGGGCACTCAGTGCTGCCGGCAATGCCGGAGCAAATTGCGCCGGAGTTGCGGCCTGGCTCTCGTCGATAGGCCCGTCGTCCGCCTCGGTCTGGAGATGTGTCCCGCGGACAGTTGCCGTGCCTCCAGGGCGTCGGCGAAGTGCGTCCAGTCGGCGACGCCGCGGCTGCGGCAAAACGCGGCGACCGCCTGCTGGCAGGCTTCCCGATCGTTCCTCGCCTCGAGCTGGACCTGCCACTGGCACGCAAGATGATCGTGCCCCTGATCATCGGGTACGGACTTCAGGAGCCGCAGCTGGAAGATCGGCATAGAGGCCTCCAAGGCTTGCCGGACCAGTCTGAGGCGACAGAAAACCCGCGCCTTGCGCGAGATCAACCGGAAGTTGGTCGAGGAAGGCTGCGAGTCCCGTCCTGACAGGCAACCGGAGGCGACGCTCGGCTCGGGGGAAGGCGGAGGCTCTGACCGAGCCCGGCTAACTCAAGCCGTGGCACCGACCGGACAGGAAGGAACGGCTCTGTCCCGATACGGAGCCGTTCGGCGGTGATTGACGGCGCTAGGGCAGCGACGCGCTCACGCGGAGAGCTCGGCGATAAGCGAGCCGGGCTCGACCATGCTGGATGCCGCCATCGTCGTCCGCAGGAGCCCGCCGGCGGGTGCGGATATCTCGTGCAGGTTCTCGCCGACCCGGATCATGGCGATCGGCTGCCCCTGGGTCACGCTCGCTCCATCGGAAACGAGCCAGCGCTCGAGGATCGCCTCCGGCATGAGGCTGGTCGACCAAAGATCGTCGGGCACGCGGATGTCGGGCATGCTGGTCTCCCTTGTGGATGGAGGACTGACGGCCACCGCCGAGGATCGTAGCAGGCGCGGCGTCAAAATGTCCTTCGCCTTGAGGGCGGCGATGCGGGTTTTCATCTGAGCTTCCGCCTTCCTGGCCCGGCGGACCCATGGGGAGCCTAGGTCCGGCGGCGCGACATGCCTTGATCTGAGTCACAACACCTCGAACCAGGCGGCCTATCTGGCGACCGGGACAGGAGTTCAGTCTGATGCAGGCGAGACCGAGTGCCATAGCTCACCCCCAGCCACTCGCGGATTCGAACGTCGTAGCGCTGCGGCCGGCCGGTCAGACGCCCCGAGAGGACACGTCGAAGCCGGTGCGAGGTCTCGACGACCGCTCGCTCGTCCAGTTCGGAAACTCGATCGACAATGCGGCGCATGCTGCTCTCGCCCGCCTCACCGGAGGCCTCTCGCCGGCAGCATTGGGCGGCGCCTATCTCGATTGGGCGGTCCATCTCGCCTTTTCGCCCGGCAAACAGACCGAACTGGCCGTCAAGGCCCAGCGCAAATGGATGCGGCTCGCCCATTACGGGCTATCCTGCTTCTTCGGCGGCGGGACGGCCGAGCCGTGCATCACGCCCCTGCCGCAGGACCGCCGGTTCTCGGATCCGCTCTGGCAGACCTGGCCGTATAATCTGGCCCACCAGGCGTTCCTCCTGAACCAGCAATGGTGGCACAACGCCACCACCGGGGTCGCCGGCGTAACCCAGCCGCACGAGAACCTCGTCGAGTTCGCGACACGCCAGGCGCTCGACGTATTCTCCCCCTCGAACTACCTGCTCACCAATCCGGTCGCCCTGGACGAGACCGTCAAGACAGGCGGCAGGAACCTCGCCGTGGGCCTCAGAAACCTTGCCGAGGACCTCGAGCGGGAGATCCGTGGCCGCGGACCTGCCGGAACGGAGGCGTTCCAGGTCGGGAAGGATGTCGCGGTGACGCCGGGCAAGGTCGTGTACCGGAACCGCCTGATCGAGCTCATCCAGTACGCCCCCGCCACCGAGACGGTGAGGCCCGAGCCGGTGCTGATCGTGCCGGCCTGGATCATGAAGTACTACATCCTCGATCTTTCGCCGGGGAACTCGCTCGTCCGCTACCTGACGGAGCAGGGGTTCACGGTGTTCATCGTGTCCTGGCGCAATCCCGGCCCCGAGGAGCGCGACCTCAGCTTCGATGATTACCGGACGCTCGGCGTCATGGCTGCCCTGGATGCGATCGCTGCCATCGTGCCGGGCCGAAAGGTGCATGCGACCGGATACTGCCTCGGAGGCACGCTGCTTTCAATCGCAGCGGCCGCGATGGCGCGGGATGGCGACGACCGTCTCGCCACCATCAGCCTCTTCGCCGCCCAGCAGGACTTCACCGAGGCTGGCGAACTCACGCTCTTCATCAACGAGAGCCAGGTCAGCTTCCTGGAGAGCCTGATGTGGGCGCAGGGCACGCTCGATTCGGCCCAGATGGCCGGGGCGTTCCAGCTCCTGCGCTCGAACGATCTCATCTGGTCGCGGGTGGTGAATACCTACCTCATGGGCAAGCGGCAGGGGATGACGGACCTCATGGCCTGGAACGCCGATGCGACCGGAATGCCCTGCCGGATGCACTCGGAATACCTGCGCCACCTCTTCCTCGACAACGACCTCGCTGAAGGCCGCTTCAAGGTGGATGGCCGCGCGGTCGCGCTGACCGACATCCGCGCACCGATCTGTGCGGTAGGTACGGAGCGCGACCACGTCGCGCCGTGGCGGTCCGCCTTCAAGGTGCACCTCCTCACGGACACGGAGGTCACCTTCATGCTGGCGAGCGGGGGACATAACGGCGGGATCGTCTCCCCGCCCGGCCGTTCCGGCCGCTTCTACCGCGTGCTCACGAAGGGCGCCCACGACCGGTATTCCGGTCCTGACGAGTGGCTGACCATCGCGAGACGGGAGGAGGGCTCCTGGTGGCCGGCATGGGCGGCATGGCTCGCGGAACGGTCCGGCGAGCCAGTCGCGCCTCCCACGATGGGTAGCGGCGACGGGCGATATGTGCCCCTCTGCGACGCCCCGGGAACCTACGTTCTCGAGGCGTGAGGTCTCACATGGCGCTCAACTACGTCGAGAACCGGCTGGTCGGGGAGATCTCGGTCGGCGATCATGCCAGCCTCGTTCGGACGCTCAGGCCGGAGGACATCAGCCTCTTCGCCGTCGTGTCCGGGGACGTGAACCCCGCCCACCTGGACGCCGATTACGCGGCGACCGACATCTTCCACGGCGTCGTCGCGCACGGGATGTGGGGAGGATCCCTCATCTCGGCCGTTCTCGGAACCGAGCTCCCGGGCCCGGGCACGATCTATCTCGGCCAGACCCTCAAATTCGTGCATCCCATCAGGGTCGGCGACACGATCACGGCGAGCGTGACGGTGCGGAGCAAGGACGAGGCCCGGTCTCGGCTCGTCCTCGACTGCCGGTGCGAAAACCAGGCCGGGGAAGCGGTCATCCTCGGCGAAGCGGAGGTGATCGCCCCCACGAAGAAGGTCCGTGTCCCGCGGGTGGTGCTGCCGGACGTGCATCTGCATGAGCGCGCTGCCCATTACGCGCGCCTCCTCGAGGCGGCGCGGAGCGCACCGCCGATCCGCACCGCGGTTGTCCATCCCTGCGATGAGCTGTCCATCCGGGGCGCCCTGGATGCCGCCGAGGAAGGCCTGATCGTGCCCGTGCTGGTCGGGCCGCGGGCGAAGATCGAGGCGGCGGCTTGCCAGGCAGGCCTCTCCCTCGGCTCGCTCGAGCTGGTCGAGGCGCCGCACAGCCACGCGGCCGCGACGGCGGCCGTCGCCCTCGCGCGCTCGGGCAAGGTCCAGGCGCTGATGAAAGGGGCCCTGCATACCGACGAGGTGATGGGCGCGGC
The DNA here is from genome assembly GCA_023423995.1 of Pseudomonadota bacterium. Taxonomy (GTDB): domain Bacteria; phylum Pseudomonadota; class Alphaproteobacteria; order Rhizobiales; family Beijerinckiaceae; genus Enterovirga. The sequence goes on from JAFAEL010000031.1 coordinate 64,423, forward strand.
CGTCGCACGCGAGGGCGGGCTCAGGACCGAGCGGCGGATGAGCCATGTCTTCGCGTTCGATGTCCCGAACTACAGGAAGCCGCTTTTCATCACGGATGCGGCCGTGAACATCGTGCCCACCCTCGAGGAGAAGCGCGACATCATCCAGAACGCGATCGATCTCTGCCGGGCGCTCGGCATCAGCGAGCCGAAGGTCGCGATCCTGTCGGCGGTCGAGACCATCTCGCCCAAGCTGGGTTCTACCGTGGATGCAGCCGCGCTCTGCAAGATGGCCGCCCGCGGCCAGATCACCGGCGGCCTGCTCGAAGGCCCGCTCGCATTCGACAATGCCGTCTCTCGCGAGGCCGCTGCCACGAAGGGCATCGTGTCGGCCGTTGCAGGGGACGCGGATATCCTCGTCGTGCCGGACCTGGAGGCGGGGAACATGCTCGCGAAGCAGCTCATCTACCTGGCGGGCGCGGATGCGGCGGGGCTCATTCTCGGCGCGCGCGTTCCGATTATCCTGACGAGCCGGGCAGACAGCCTCGAGGCCCGGATGGCGTCCTGCGCCCTGGCGAAGATCTTCGTCCAGCGCCAGATCGAGCCGCTGAAACTCGACGTGTGATCCGGGGCCGAATCCTCGTGTCCCATGCAGCTGACCTGTGCCGGAGCTGAATGCGCGGCGAGGAGATACCCGATGAGCAACGCGATCCTCGTTCTCAATGCGGGCTCCTCAACTGTGAAATTCGCGCTGTACGAGGCCGAGACGCTGCAGCCGCTGTGCCGCGGCGAGGTTGACCGCGTCGGGGCGGATTCCCGCCTCCACGTATCGGGAGCTCACGCCGCCTCGTTCGAGACCGCATCGCCGCCGCCGGCACGCGGCAACCACGAGGATGCGGCCGCCTGGCTCCTCGACACGATACGGCACGAGCCCCAGTTCGCCCTGAAGGCGGCGGGCCACCGGGTCGTGCATGGCGGGCAGAGTTTTGGGGCTCCGGTCCTCGTCGACGATGTCGTGGCGGCAGAGCTTGCTGAACTCATCCCGCTTGCGCCGGCTCATCAGCCGCACAACCTCGCCGCGATCCGGGCCGTCGGGAGGGCCTGGCCGGGCCTGCCTCAGGTCGCATGCTTCGACACGGCCTTCCACCGCACCCAGCCGCGCCTCGCCCAACTCTTTCCGATCCCGCACGAACTCACGGCGGAGGGGATGCTCCGCTACGGCTTCCACGGCCTGTCGTACCAGCATGTCGCGGAGGTTCTCCCCGGGCTTGCGGGTGAGCGGGCGAAGGGCAGGGTGATCGTCGCCCACCTCGGTCAGGGAGCGAGCCTCTGCGCCATGAAGGACGGCCAAAGCATCGCCACCACGATGGGGTTCACGGCGCTCGATGGCCTGATGATGGGAACCCGCTCGGGCGCGGTCGATCCGGGGCTCGTGCTCCACCTCATCCGGGAGCGGGGGATGGAACCGGCCGCAGTGGCCGAGGTCCTGAACAAGAAGTCGGGGCTCCTTGGCGTCTCCGGCGTCAGCAGCGACGTCCGCGATCTCCTGGCGACCTCCGATCCCCGCGCCGCCGAGGCGCTCGACCTTTTCGCCTACCGGGCGGTCCGCGAGATGGGTTCCCTCATGGCGGCGCTCGGAGGACTCGATGTCCTTGTCTTCACGGCCGGCATCGGCGAGCACGCGCCGGCCGTCCGGGCAGGGATCTGCGCGGGCCTCTCCTGGGCGGGCGTGGTGCTGGACCCCACCCTCAACGAGGCTGGTCAGGGCCGGATCAGCGCGGCTTCCGCGCCGGTCGAGACCTGGGTGTTGCCCGCCAACGAGGAACTGCCCATCGCCAGGGCAACCCGCGCGCTCATCTGACAGGGCCTCACCGGCCCTCGGTCAGGCCGGGTCGGCGATCGCGGCAATCTCGGCGGCAAGCTCCGAAACCGGCCTCGCCGCATCGAGCGGCGCCCACGTGATCCTGCCGGTTGCTCGCGCCTCCTGCGCCAGCGCTACCTCCGGCCCGGCGTCGGAGGCATCTCCCCGGCGACCTGCAACGCGGCGGACGCGCTCATCCGTCGAAAGCGCCAGCCAGACTCCGATGAACGGGACGCCCGCCTCCCGGGCAAGGTGCTCGATCGCCTCTCGCTCCCCGGGCTCGCCGTGGACGGCGTCGACGACCACGGCGCTGCCTGCCTTGGCGGCGAGCAGCGCCAGGTCCCTCAGGCGCGCATAGACCTGCGCCGTTACGCCCGGTCCGTATGCCTCGCCCGGCAGCCGCTCCGTCTCGCCGACGCCGAAGAGGCGCTTGCGTTCGATGTCGCTGCGCAGATGCACGGCGCCAGGAGCGGAGCCCAGATGCGGCGCGAGTTCCGCCGCGATCGTGCTCTTGCCCGTTCCGGACAGCCCGCCGATCGCCACCAGGGGACCGCGAGACGAGCGCAGGAAGCCTGCCGCCGCATCGAAGTAGGTGCGGGCCGAGCGTTCTGCATCCGTGCGGGCGCGACCTTCGACGACGAGCGATCGAGCCGCCGTGACATGGGCGCGGATGGCGGCCCGCAGGCTCAGGAACAAGGGGAGGGCGGCCAGCCCAGGCAACTGGTCGTCAGTCCCGGACGCGATCAGGTAGCGGTTGAAGACGAGGTTTGCGCCGCGCCTGTCCCCTCGGACCCACAGGTCCATGAGGAGGAAGGCGAGATCATAGAGGACGTCTCCCGTAGCGATGTCCTCGTCGAACTCGATGGCATCGAAGAGGACCGGCCCACGCCCGGTCAGGACGATGTTGCCGAGGTGAAGATCGCCGTGGATGCGACGGACATGGCCTTCCGCTCTTCGGAGCTCGAGAAGGGGACGACCCCGGTCGAGGGCCGCGCATTGGCCGGAATGGAGCGCCTCGACGGCCCCCGCCGGGAAAAGGTCCGGGAACCGCAGCACTGCGTCGCGAGCCTCTTCGATGAAGCGCGACAGGGATGGCAGCCACCGGTCACCAGGGGAGGGCGCTGCCCGGGCGTGCGACGCAGCAACCGCTGCAGCGAGCTGGCTCGCGAGCTCGGAAGGCAGCGCGGCACCCGCCGGCGTGCAGTCGAGCGTCCGGCTCTCGTCGAAGCGGCGCATGTGCACCGCCCATTCCACCACCTCCCCCTCGCCGCCGAGCTCCAGTCCCCTCGCGGATCGGGTGATCGGGACGACGCCGAGGTAGAGCTCCGGTGCGTTGGGCTGGTTGAGGGCGAGCTCCGCCTCGCAGGCCGCCTTCCTCCGCGCCAACGTGGAATAGTCCATGTAGGGGAAGCGAACCGCTCGCTTGACCTTGTAGACATCCGAGCCGGCGAGGAAGACGGCGGCCCCATGGGTGTCGATCCGGCGAACCGCCGGGGCGCCCGGATAGGTGCCCGGCTCCGCCAGGACGGCAAAGACGCATTCCTGCGCGTCTGCTGCGCTCTGCCTGCTCATCTGGCTCGAGGATCGTTCGGGAACCTCAATGGGACATGAGCACCGGCAGCGTCATCGCCTGGAGGATGGTGCGGCTCGTGCCGCCGAGCAGCGCCTCCCTGACGCGGGAATGTCCGTAAGCCCCGAGGACGAGAAGGTCGGAGTTCGAATCCGCGACCCGGGACAGCAGCGTCTCCGCGATCGGGATCGTCGTCGTCAGGCGCCGAAAGCTCGCCTCGATGCCGTGCCGCGCGAGATGCCGCACGAGCTTCGGCGCGAAGCTCTCGTCCTCTTCGTCACCCTCCCGGACGACGCTCACGACCTCGACGTGACCCGCACGGCGAAGGAGCGGGATCGCATCGGCGAGCGCGCGAGCCGCGGTCGAGCTGCCGTCCCAGGCGACGGTGGCGTGGGCGAAGCGAGGTGGAGCAACCTGCGTGTAGGGCACCAGCAGCGTCGGCCGGCCCGAGTGAATGAGCAATGCATCGAGATAGAGGTCGCCGGGCTTCGCGCGCCCAGGCTCGGATTGTTCGATCACGCACAGGTCGCTCAGGCCTGCAGCCTGCCTGATCTGCTCCGACACCAGAACGGGCTCCGCGACGATCGACGTGCACTCGACCGTCAGATTGGCCTGCCTCGCTTCCGCTTCGAAGCGCAGCTTCACGGCATTGGCCATCTCGATCGCCTCGTCGCGGGCAGTCGCATAGACGCCGAGATCGACCGGGACGTAGGGGAGGGCGGGCACGGAGGGCTCCGGGGCAACGCATACGCCGGAGAGCGCGGCGTCGAATACACGCGCCAGACCGAGCGCGTATGGTCCGGCGCGCTCGCCGACATTGTCCAGCAGAACGAGAATGTCCTTGATCATCGCCGACCTCCCTGTGGCGGGCGAGCCCGAAGCCGCTCGGCGCTGGGTCTGCGCGAGCGGCGCTCGGCACGGGCCACGTCTCTGTCGCCCCTCGAACGTGAGCCTGTTTCTGCCCGCTGTCACCCCGCCCGGATCGTCTCCCAAGCGGGCGCTCCGCGGAGGGTCTAGGCGGTCGCAGCTGCGATCGGGCTGACCTGGATATGGTCCTCGACGGCCTTCACACCGGGTATTCGCTCCGCCGCAACGCGGACCGCCTCGCGCTCGGTCGTCGAACTGCAGAACCCCCAAAGGCTCACGACACCGCGGCTCACCGTGGCATTCAGGAGCGCGGTATGGGCCCAGGGCTGAGTATTGAGGTGTTTCATCAGCTCCTCGCGGATCACCTCGTCGGAACGCGCGCTCTCCTGCTCGACCCCGTGTGTCGCGATGGCTTGGACGAGGTTCGCCCGGCTGACGATGCCCAGGAGCTTGCCGTCCCTGACGATCGGAACGCGCTTGATGGCGTTCTTCTCCATGAGCATGGCGACCTCCTGGAGCGGGGTCTCGGGTTCCGCGGTGACGACCGTCCGCGTCATCACCTCCTCGACCTTGGACCCGTGGGACCTGACGTACTCGGCAGCGAGCAGCCGGTCGCTCGCGAGAAGCTGCAGCCACCATGACCTGCGCCGCTCGGTTCCGATTTCCACGCGATGGAGAAGGTCGCCTTCGCTGACGATCCCCACGAGCTTGCCCGCCTCGTTCACGACCGGGGCAGCGCTGATGCGATGTTCGGTGAGCCGTGCGGCGGCCTCTCTCACCGTGGTGCAGGGCATCACTGTGACGACGTTCGAAGTCATGACATCCCTGGCGTTCATGACATGCTCCTCTCTGCGGGCGGCCACGATCGGGACGGCGCACCCTGCGGCGGCGATCAGCTGGAGTCGGCCGGAGATCACGCCCGCGCGGCGCCGCCCCCGTGGTGCGCGCGCCAGATCTCGATCAGCGCCAGGAGAGCGGTTGCAATGCCCAGTGTCGCGATGCTCCAGACCGCCGTGTCCGACAGGCCCGTGAAGCCCATTGCCCAAGGCGAGAGGGCTGCCCAGATCCCGAGCGCAGCCACGATCCAGTCTTCCCACTCGTCGAGATGCTTTGCTGCGCCCAGGCTCAGGGTCACTATGGCTGCGCCCGAAATGACGACACTCGTCAGGGCGGCGATGTTGTCGGCGAAGCCGGCGAGCCATGGCGTTGCGATCAACAGCGCGCCCAGCACGGCGTTGATATAGTTCGTTGCGGCGTATTCCTGCGGGTCCCTGAGGCGGATCATTCCTACCTCCCCATGTAGCGCGCCCTGACGCTCAGGGCAGCGAATAGGATACGAGGTCCCCGGGCGAACGCTTTGAGACAGATCAACAGGTCTCAACAGGCTATGTCAGTGTCCTTTGCTCAATCTCTTGGGCCTCGGATGCGTGAGCCGGATGCGATCAACCGCGGCTGCATTCGGGGAGTTCGGCAATCGGGGCGGCCAGACCGATCATGGCTACATGACCGGACAGGCTTTCACGTTCCAGATCTCGGAGGCGTATTGCGCGATCGTGCGGTCGCTCGAAAACTTCCCCGATCCGGCGACATTGAGGATCGCCTTGCGAACCCAACCGGCCCTGTCGGCGTAGAGCTGACGCACCCTGCCGTCGGCCTCCAGGTAGGAGGTCAGGTCGGCGAGGTGCATGTAATGATCGCCATGCGCGAGCAACGCGTCGTGCAGCGGCGCGAAGATGCCCGGCTCGTATCGGCTGAAATGGTCGCCGGCTATCAGATCGAGCGCTGCCCTGGTCTCCGGCTCGTTGTCGTAGTGCCATCGTGGGCTGTACCAGCCTCGGCTTTCCGCGACTTCCTCGGCGCTCAAGCCGAACAGGAAGAAGTTCTCTTCTCCGGCTTCCTCCATCATCTCGATCGTGGCGCCGTCCCGGGTGCCGAGCGTCAGCGCGCCGTTCATCATGAACTTCATGTTGCTCGTGCCGCTCGCCTCGTAGCCGGCCGTCGAGATCTGGTTGGAGACGTCGGCGGCCGGGATGAGGCGCTCGGCAAGCGAGACGCAGTAATCGGGCAGGAACACGACCTTCAGGCGCCCTCGGACGGCCGGATCCCCGTCGATCGTCCCGGCGAGGTTGTTGATGAACTTGATGATCAGCTTGGCCAGCACGTAGGCCGGCGCCGCCTTGCCGGCGAAGAAGAAGGTGCGAGGCGCCATGTCCAGGTCGGGATCGGCCCTAAGCCTGTCATAGAGAAAGATGATCCGCAGCGCGTTCAGCAGCTGGCGCTTGTATTCGTGGATGCGCTTGATCTGGCAGTCGAAGATGCTGTCCGGATCCACGACCTGGCCGTGCCGCGAGCTCAGCCAGGCGGCAAACCGCAACTTAGCCTCCCGCTTCGCCTCCGCGAAGCCCTCGATGAAGCTGGAATCGGAAGCGAAGCGCCGAAGGCCGGCAAGCTGGCCGAGATCCGTCGTCCAGCCGTCCCCGATGGCATCGGTGATGACCTGCGCGAGCTCAGGATTGGCGAGCAGCAACCATCGGCGCGGCGTCACGCCGTTCGTCTTGTTGTTGAAGCGCTCGGGATACAGCTCGGCGAGGTCCCGGACCGTGTTCTCGCGCAGCAGCTGGGAGTGGATCGCGGCAACGCCATTGGTGCTGTGGCTGCCGACGATGGCGAGATTGGCCATCCGGACCCGGTCCTCCGGGCCGCGCTCGACGAGGCTCGTCCGGCCGACGCGCTCCTCGTCGCCGGGATACCGATCCCGGACCTCGGCCCCGAGCCGGCGGTCGATCTCCAGCACGATGTCGAGATGCCTTCGCCGGACCAACTCCAGGTATCGCAGCGGCCATTTCTCGAGCGCTTCCGGCAGCAGCGTGTGGTTCGTGTAGGCAAGCGTCCGTCTGGTGATGTCCCATGCTTCGTCCCATCCGAGGCGAGCCTCGTCGAGGAGGATGCGCATCAGCTCCGGCACCGCCAGCGACGGGTGCGTGTCGTTGAGCTGGATGGCGACCTTGTCCGGAAGCAGGGACCAATCCGAATTTCCGCGACGGAAGCGGCGGATGAGGTCGGCCAGGGAGCAGGTGACCAGGAAATACTCCTGCAGGAACCGCAGGGCCTGCCCCCGTTGCGTGCTGTCGTCGGGATAGAGGACGCGCGTGGGGGTGTTGGCGGCGATGCTCGCCGCAAAGGCGCCCACGAAGTCGCCATGGCTGAAGATGTCCAGCTGGAAATTGTCTTGCGCCGCCGCATCCCAAAGGCGGAGCGTGTTGATGGTCTCCCCGCCATATCCGACCACAGGCCTGTCGAACGGGACGCCGAGGATGCTCGATGGCCGGCCGGGCACCGCGCGCAGGGTGCCGTTGTGCAGCTCGAAGGAGGAATCGAGGTTCACCTCGACCGCCTCCTCCAGGCGCTCCACCTCCCAGGGATCGGGGCGCCGAAGCCAGTTGTCCGGATACTCGCGCTGCCACCCATCCTCGATGGACTGACGGAACATGCCATATTCGTAGCGAAGGCCGTAGCCCATCGCCGGGAGCTGCATCGTCGCCATCGAATCCAGGAAACAGGCGGCTAGTCTGCCCAGCCCGCCATTGCCGAGGCCGGCATCCGGCTCCTGCTCGAGGAGGCCGAGCCAGTCGAGGTTCATCTGCCCGGTCGCCCGGGCGACGAATGGATCGAGCTGCAGGTTCGTGATGTTGTTGGCCAGTGACCGGCCGATGAGGAACTCCATCGAGAGGTAGTATGCCCGCTTGGGGTTCTGCCTCTCGTAGGTGCTCTCCGTCAGCACCCAGCGCTGGGACAGGATGTCCCTGACGGCGTGAGCCGCAGCCTCGAATTTCTCGCGCAGGCCCGCCTTTTGCGGATCGATGACGTTGTCGAACAGGAGGTGACGCTCGTAGAGGGCGTCCCGGTCGCCCGTGAAGTGGAACGGCCCGCAGCCGTAGCGCTCCAGGAGGCTCTGCCGCGAAATGTGAGGGGTTGCCGGGCTGATGATGGCGGCCTGGCTCATGCGGTCCTCCCTCGCGTTGTCTGGCCTTCCGTGACCGGAGCCGCGTTCGTTGCGGCTCAGGTCAGGGGCCCGTTCCAGATCCTTATGGCCGGAATGTCGTAGTAGTAGCTCAGCACCGAGAGCGTGCCGGTCCCGAGCAGGAAATGCTGGCCCGCGCGCGTCGGAAGCCCGATCCACCGCGCGGCGAGCACGCGCAGGATGTGGCCGTGCGCGAACAATGCGACGTTCCCGTCAGCGCCACGCACACGGGCGATCACCCGGTCGACGCGTGCCCCGACCTGCTCCGGGCTCTCGCCACCGGGACAGCCATCCCGAAAGATCAGCCAGTCGGGAGCAGCGTCGTGGATCTGCTTCGGGGTGAGTCCCTCGTACTCGCCGTAATTCCACTCTGTCAGGTCTGGGTCGGTCACGGAGGTCGCGCCGACACCCGCGAGGTTGCAGGTCTCCCGGGCGCGCCCGAGCGGGCTCGTGAGGACGAGCCCAAAGGACTGCTGCGCGAGCACGGGACGGAGCCGCGTTGCGAGCTGGCGGCCGTTTTCGGTCAGCGGGATGTCCGTCGTGCCGGTGTGCTGCGCACTCAGGCTCCACGCCGTTTCGCCATGCCTGATCGCGAAGACGTCCATCCTGGATCCCCGCCGCTCGAGCCGGGCCTGGCGCCGTTGCCCCCGGAATTTCCGGGGTAGTCCATCCTTCCAAGTATCTGTCCGAATGGATCGTCTACAGGCGCACGCCCTTTCGTTCAGCTTAGGACAAGAAAAACGGGTTGTGAATACAGGAGAGCTTCGGCCTGCAGCAATTCGAGATATATTCGCTGAATGGAGCAGCCCTAACCAATTTTCTACAATGGCGATCGGCAGGGGCGAGGAAAATTATTCGGGTAACCGGACGTCGCCGCCCAGAACCGCCTTGATTATGAGGGGCGTTCCCCTAGGTGCGCGACGACAAGAACGACCGAACGGGGCTGGACGAGGTAGGTCGGGCCCTTCACCGTCGGGGCTTCCTCCAGGCTGCAGATGTCGCCGGGCGAGGCGACGGACGTGTCGATGAACCGTCGCCACGTGCCGCCGCGCTCGAGCACGGGGAGCTCGAACGCGAGCTCCTCCCAGAAGGCATTGACGATGATATGCATGGTCACGGGATATCCGAGGAGCTCGACCGTCGCCGCGAGCGTATGCGACTCGTGGCTCCAATCAGGCGCGTCCGGGTGCACGCCGTGCCAGCGGAACGGCTGACGTTGCAGCAACTCGCGCAGCGTCATCGCAAGTCGCTCGATCGGCAGCTCGCGGTTCATTCTTGCCGCGATCAGGCCCTTGGTGAAGCGGTGGATATCCGCGTGCTTCCGAAGAAGGGCCCAATCGAACCAGGAGATCTCGTTGTCCTGGCAGAACGCGTTGTTGTTGCCCCCCTGGCTCCGGCGGACCTCGTCGCCCATCAGCAGCATCGGGGTGCCGGTCGACAGCAGGAGGAGGGTGAGGAAATTCTTGATCTGACGCTGGCGAAGCCGTTCGATTTCAGGATCGTCCGTCGGCCCTTCGACACCGCAGTTCCAGCTGAGATTGTCGTTCCCTCCGTCGCGATTGTCCTCCCGATTGTCCTCGTTGTGCTTGGTGTTGAACGACACGAGGTCATTGAGCGTGAACCCGTCATGCGAGGTCACGAAGTTCACGCTCTGCTCGGCCTCGCGGCCGTCGTGGATGTAGACGTCCGGGCTGCCGGTCAGGCGATAGGCGAAGGCTCGAACCACCCCGGTGTCGCCCTTCAGGAAGGCGCGCACATCATCCCGATAGCGCCCGTTCAACTCCTTCCAGCTGTCTCCGACGAAGCTGCCGACCTGGTAGAGGCCCGCCGCGTCCCAGGCCTCGGCGATCAACTTGACATTGGCCAGGACGGGGTCAGATTCGATCTCCCACAGGATGGGGGGATTGGCCATCGGCATGCCGTCCTGGTCGCGCGACAGGATCGACGCGAGATCGAAGCGAAAGCCGTCAACATGCATCTCGCTGACCCAGTAGCGTAGGGTGTCGAGGATCAGCCGCCGGACGACCGGCTCGTTGGCCTTCAAAGTATTGCCGCAGCCGCTGAAGTCGGCATAGCGAGACTTGTCGTGCCCGAGAATGTAGTAGGTCTCGTTCGAGAAGCCGCGGAAGCAGATCGTGGGACCGGCCGCGTCTCCTTCTGCCGTGTGATTGTAGACGACGTCGAGGATCACCTCGATGCCCGCACGGTGCAGCGCCTTGACCATGTCCCGGAATTCGTCGAGCGCTGCGAGCGGCTCGGGCCGCGAACTGTACCCTGGATGCGGTGCGAAGAAGGAGATCGGCTGGTAGCCCCAGTAATTGCCGAGCCCCGCCGGACCGTCCTGCTCGTCGAACGCAAAGACCGGCAGCAATTGGACCGCGCTGACGCCGAGGTCCTGAAGGTATGGGATCTTCTCGATCAGGCCGGCGAAGGTCCCCTTCCTTTCGGCCGCTACGCCGGAACCCGGATGGCGGGTGAACCCACCCACATGCATCTCGTATATGACCGTGTGGGCGAACGGCCGCCGGGGCGGCGCGTCGTCCTCCCAGTCGTACAGGCCGGTGTCGACGACCACGCTCTTGAATGCGGCGGCGGTGTTGTCGCCAGCGATCTGCGCTGCGCGCCGGCTCCGGGCCGCGGGACGCGCGACGCACCTTCCGTACGGGTCGAGCAACAGCTTCTCCGGGTCGAACCGGAGCCCCTGGGAGTGATCGACCGGACCCGCGACGCGGTAGCCGTAGAGCTGCCCCGCACGGAGGCCTGGCACGAAGACGTGCCAGTAATGGTATGTGCGATGTCCCATCGCGTCGAGGTCGATGACCCCCGACGGAGCCGCGTCGTCGGCCTGATCGAAGAGCAGCAACTGCACGGACGTGCTGCGCTTGGCGAAGACGCTGAAATTCACCCCGCCGGGCGAAACCGTTGCGCCAAGCGGAAAGCTCGATCCGCGTTCGATCGGCCTGGAGGACATGACGACGAGCCTCGGCGCGCCTCAGCTGTAGCAGCTTAGCGCGATCTCGTCCGGCGAGCATTTCTGCCGGGCGCATGTTGAGGCGGGAGGTTCGGAAGAGCGTTCTGAAAATACTCGGTCCAGGGAGGAAGACATGGACGTTGCGACAGCTGAATCGCTTGCCATCAGCACCCACGGTCCAGTCCGATCAACCGTGAAGGGTACTCCTCTGGAGAGCCGGGAACTTCAGCAGATCAACGCTTATTGGAACGCGACGCTCTACCTCGCGGCAGGGATGATCTACCTGAAGGACAACCCGCTGCTGCGCGAGCCCCTGAAGCCCGAGCACGTGAAGCGCCGCCTCCTCGGCCACTGGGGCAGCAGCCCGGGACTGAGCCTCGTCTACGTTCACCTCAACCGCCTGATCAAGAAATACGACCTGGACGTCCTCTATGTGGCCGGGCCCGGGCATGGCGCGCCCGGCGTGATCTCGAACGTCTATCTGGAGGGCGTCTATTCCGAGATCTACGGCGCCGTGACCCAGGACGAGGTCGGCATGCGGCGGCTGTTTCGGCAGTTCTCGTTTCCGGGCGGCATCGGCAGCCATTGCACCCCGGAGACGCCCGGCTCCATCCATGAGGGCGGAGAGCTCGGCTATTCGCTCTCCCATGCCTACGGCGCGGCCTTCGACAATCCGGGGCTGATCGTGGCTACGGTGGTCGGCGACGGCGAGTCCGAGACGGGCCCGCTCGCCACCGCCTGGCATTCCAACAAGTTTCTCAACCCCGTCCGCGACGGCGCGGTCCTGCCGATCCTCCACCTGAACGGCTACAAGATCGCGAACCCGACCATTCTCGCCCGCATCTCGCACGAGGAGCTGGAGGCCCTGTTCCGCGGCTACGGCTACGAGCCGTATTTCGTGGAGGGCGAGGATATCGACGGCATGCACCAGGCGCTCGCCGCCACCCTGGAGCATTGCGTATCCGAGATCCGGCGCATCCAGGACGAGGCCCGCGGCTCCGCCGCCGAAATCGAGCGTCCCCGCTGGCCGATGGTGATCCTCCGCAGCCCGAAAGGCTGGACCGGCCCGAAGGAGGTCGACGGCCATGCCGTCGAAGGCTCATGGCGCTCCCACCAGGTGCCGCTGGCCGGCGTGCACGAGAACCCGGCGCACCTGGCCCAGCTGGAGGAATGGCTGCGCAGCTACCACGCCGAGGAGCTCTTCGACGAGCGCGGACGGCTCCTGCCCGAGCTCGCCGAGTTCGCGCCGACCGGAACGCGGCGCATGGGGGCCAACCCGCATGCGAATGGCGGCGTGCGCCGGGCGCTCTGGATGCCGGATTTCCGCGACTACGCGGTCTCGGTCCAGGCTCCGGGCGCAGCGGAAGTCAGCCCGACGAAGGTGTTCGGCGAGCTCCTCCGCGACGTCGCGCGCGAGAACCCGAACGACTTCCGCGTCTTCTGCCCCGACGAGAATGCCTCCAACCGGCTCACGGCCGTCTACGAGGCGACCAAGAAGACCTGGCTCGGCGAGTATCTGCCGGAGGACAGCGACGGCGGCGAACTTGCGCCCGACGGACGCGTCATGGAGATGCTGAGCGAGCACACGCTCGAAGGCTGGCTCGAGGGATACGTCCTGACCGGCCGGCACGGCCTCCTCTCGACCTACGAGGCGTTCGTGCATGTGATCGACTCGATGTTCAACCAGCACGCGAAGTGGCTCGACAAGTGCCGGGAGCTGCCGTGGCGCGCCGACGTGCCCTCGCTCAACCTCCTGATCACCTCGACCGTCTGGCGGCAGGACCACAACGGGTTCACGCACCAGGATCCGGGCTTTCTCGACGTCGTGGCCAACAAGAGCCCGCACGTGACCCGGATCTACCTGCCGCCTGACGCCAATTGCCTGCTCTCCGTCGGGGATCACTGCCTGCGCAGCCACAACTACATCAACGTCATTGTGGCCGATAAGCAGCCCCACCTGACCTATCTCGATATGGACAGCGCGATCAGGCACTGCACGAAGGGCGTCGGGATCTGGGACTGGGCGAGCACGGACCAGGACAGCGAGCCGGACGTCGTGATGGCGAGCTGCGGCGACGTCGCCACCATGGAAGCGCTCGCCGCCACGGCCCTGCTCCGCGAACACTTCCCCGAGCTGAAGATCCGCTTCGTCAATGTCGTGGATCTGTTCAGGCTCGTGCCCGGCACCGAGCATCCGCACGGGCTCTCCGACCGCGAGTTCGACGCGCTGTTCACGCCGAACAAGCCGATCATCTTCAACTTCCACGCCTATCCGTGGCTCATTCACCGGCTCACCTACCGGCGGACCAACCACGGCAACCTCCACGTCCGCGGCTACAAGGAGAAGGGCAACATCAACACGCCCATGGAACTCGCGATCGAGAACGAGGTCGACCGCTTCACGCTGGCGATCGATGCGATCGACCGCATCCCGGCGCTGAAGCTGCGCGGCTCGCACGCGCGGGAGGCGCTGCGCGATCGCCAGCTCGAGTGCCGCCGCTACGCCCATGCGGAGGGGATCGATCCACCGGAGGTCGTCGGATGGCGCTGGATGCAGTGAGGGGGTGTTGCGGTGATCGGGCGCCGCGACTCATGGCGATAGGCATCGTCAGTTTGACGGGGAAGGGGAGGGGAGCGGCCTGAGCCCAGGCCCGGCCGCTCCCCTCCGGCCCACCCGGGTCGGGCGACGTGGGAAAAGGACAAGCCCGAGGGGGTGAACGAGTCAGCCGCTCCTAGCTCACCGAGAGAGGCGCGCGCATTGTCGTCACGCGATCGCCGGTCGTCCCAAGGCTCCTGAGGCTGCCTCTCCCACCAGCCCGGAGGAGTGAGGCGGGGAGGGCGGCACGGTCTCGGCGACCCAGACCGGTGGCGACGGTACTCTCCTCGATCATGCCTCGACCTGCGCCGCGGAGTTCGCGCGCGCTCATTCGAGCCTCCGCATTATCTCGCGCAAGATTCTTCCTGATGGTGTCTCCACATTGCAACAGCTAAAAACCGGGCGCAGCGGTGATTTAGGAAGTCCAACGTCTCGTTACCGAATTTAATATCCCAGTGTTGCTGAGCACCTATTGCGATAAATCGCCAATCATTGAATCAACACGATTTTAGCGACCGGTTAATGTAGGTTGATAATCTTGATCTGAGTTACTGATGATCTTCCGATGAATCGCGCTTGTTGAAAAATTGGCTGGCAAGTGCGCTTTATCGTGCGACAGGGGCCGTCGAGCGAGGTCCGCCGAAATCCGCCGACGCGGAAGAGGGCCTTACAAGCTTGGTGTGGAACAAACGGGTGGCGGTGTCAGACTGCGCAAC